>NZ_JACCCW010000002.1:1853517-2144887 GCF_013410065.1 Granulicella arctica | reverse complement strand
CGCTGTCGTGCGGGCGCTCCCGTGAAGAACCTGTCCCATAGTGCCTCCTTCTCGCGTTCAGAAAAGTATGCACCATCAAATGCCGGGACTAAACACGTAGCGCAGTCGAAGGACCTGCATTTGCTTTGTTTTTCTACCCGCCACAAAAAATCATCCTTGGGTGAGGTGCGAAGCACAACACCCAAAGATGACCTCTACCACCATCTATCGTTGAAACCTACCGCTAAACCAACTCCGCCACCGGCGTCCACTCCCGACTCTGCGCCTGAGCCACAGCCTCATACGTCAGCACGCCGTTATACGTATTCACGCCCTCGGCAATCCCCTTGTCCTCCTGGATCGCCGCCACAGCACCCAGCCGCGCCAGCTTCAGCAGGTACGGGAACGTAGCATTCGTCAGCGCAAGAGTCGACGTGTTAGGCACAGCCGCCGGCATATTCGTCACGCAATAGTGGACGACCCCGTCCACCTCATAGCTCGGATTCGTATGCGTCGTCGGTCGAGCTGTCTCGATGCACCCGCCCTGGTCGATCGCCACGTCCACAATCACCGCGCCCTTCTTCATCTTTGCAACCATCGCCTTGGTCACAATCTTCGGCGCCGCAGCCCCCGGAATCAACACACCGCCAATCACCAGGTCAGCCTCGCTTACCGCCTTCTCGACGTTGTAGCTGTTGCTGTAGACCGTAAACACCCGCCCATTGAAGATGTCATCCAGCTCGCGCAGCCGGTTCAGGCTGTTGTCCAGCAGCGTCACCTTCGCGCCGAGTCCCAGCGCCATCTTCGCCGCGTTCGTCCCGACAATTCCGCCGCCGATGATGCACACGTTCCCCGGAGCCACACCCGGAACCCCGCCCAGCAGCACGCCGCGCCCGCCATGCTCCTTCTCCAGATACGCCGCGCCCACCTGCACGCTCATTCTGCCTGCCACCTCGCTCATCGGCGTCAGCAGAGGCAGTGCGCCAAACCGGTCCCGCACCGTCTCATACGCAATACCCGTGACCTTTTTCTCAAGCAGCGCATTGGTCAAATCGACGATCGGCGCAAGATGCAGATAGGTAAACAGCACCAGCCCCTCGCGGAAGTGCTTGTACTCCTTCTCGACCGGCTCCTTCACCTTCACGATCATCTCCGCCAGCCGCCACACGTCATACGCCGAACCGACGATCTCCGCCCCCGCCGCCTGGTACTCCTCATCTGGCATCGCCGACAGAGCACCCGCATTCGTCTCGACCAGCACCTTGTGTCCAGCCTCTACCAACGCCTTCACACCCGCCGGAGTCACCCCCACCCGGCTCTCATGATCCTTAACTTCCTTCGGCACACCAATAATCATCGTCTCTCCTCGAGTTCAAGCAGCAATCCTTCCAATT
The DNA here is from genome assembly GCF_013410065.1 of Granulicella arctica. NCBI lineage: Bacteria > Pseudomonadati > Acidobacteriota > Terriglobia > Terriglobales > Acidobacteriaceae > Granulicella > Granulicella arctica. The sequence goes on along the minus strand of NZ_JACCCW010000002.1, from coordinate 2,143,514 downwards.
GTAACCATGCCCACCGTCATCACTTCCGCCTCCAGCGCCACGTCGAGCGCGTCGTCGAGCCAGTCCCCGGCAAACATATGTGTGTTAACTAATAATTTCCGCAAATTTGCACCGCAGCGCGCATCCTTTGCAAGCCGTACAATAGAAGCTCATCTTCGTCCCAGGGATTGATACACGCACAATGTCATCGAACGGCTTCCAAATGCGGTATTCGCGCATCCACAACATGCGCTCGCTCTTTTCGCTCTTCTCGAGCGACCTTGCCATCGACCTTGGCACCGCAAACACCCTCGTCTTCGCCCATGGCAAGGGCATCATCGTCAACGAGCCCTCCATCATCGCCGTCAACAAGCTCACCAATGAGGTCGAGGCCGTCGGCAAGGAAGCCAAGGAGATGCTCGGCCGAACCCCCGGCAACATCGTCGCCATCAAGCCCATGAAGGACGGCGTCATCGCCGACTTCCGCCACACCGAGAAGATGCTCAACTACTTCATCCAGAAGGCCCACAACCGCAAGATGATGGTCCACCCCCGCATCGTCATCGGCGTCCCTTCCGAGATCACACAGGTAGAAAAGCGAGCCGTCATGGACTCCGCCTACCGCGCCAAAGCCTCTGAAGTTCACCTGGTCGAACAGGCCATGGTCGCCGCCATCGGCGCAGGTCTTCCCATCACGGAACCCGGCGGCAACATGGTCGTCGACATCGGCGGCGGTACCACCGACATCGCGGTCATCTCCCTCGCAGGCATCGTCTACTCGCGTTCCGTCCGCATGGCCGGCAACCAGATGGACGAAGCCGTCATGACCTACCTCAAGCGCAAGTACAACCTCCTCATCGGCGAGCGCACCGCCGAGCAGATCAAGATTGAACTCGGCTCCGCCTACCCCCTCGACAAGCCCATCCACATGGAGGTCAAGGGTCGCAACCTCATCGAAGGCGTCCCCAAGACCATCACCATCGAGGACTCCGAGATCCGCGAGGCCCTCGGCGAGTCCATCGCCACCATCATCAACGCCATCCGCGTAGCCCTCGAGCGCACCCCGCCCGAGCTCTCCGCTGACATCTCCGACCGGGGCATCGTCCTCACCGGCGGCGGCGCCCTCATCAAAAATCTAGACAAGCGCATCCGCGAAGAGACTGGCCTCCCCGTTTCCATCGCCGACGACCCCCTTGCCTCGGTAGTCCTCGGCACCGGCAAGATGCTCAGCGACTTCAAACTCCTCCGCAAAATCTCCATCGACTAGCCCGCGGTATAGTCAGCAGCAACGGCCCACGGATCATCCGTGGGCCGTTTTCTTCTAAACTCACAACGAGCACGCCGCTCTTCTCCACTTAGCTAAATAGTTGTCATCCTGAGCGGGAGCGTAGCGTAGTCGAAGGATTTGCGGTTGCTTTTGCCTGTTCTTCCTATCACGCACAAACCCTCTACAATCACTCCAACATCCGGAGACCCCATGCACCCTCGATCCGCCCTCACACTTGCCCTGGCCCTCACCACCGCCTTATCCCTGCCAGCCCAGCGCATCGAGGTCACCATCCCCGCCACCGCTCCCCTCAACGGCCATCTCATCCTCGTCATCACCAAAAAGACCGACTCCGAGCCCCGCATGCAGCTCGAGGAGACCTATGAATCCGCCCAGGGCTTCGGCGTCGATGTAGAAAATCTTTCCCCCAATCAACCCATCGTCATCGACACCAAAACTATCGGCTATCCCCGTCCCACCCTGAGCGATATCGAACCCGGCGACTACACCGCCCAGGTCGTCTTCAACGTCTACGAGCCCTTCCATCTCGCCTCCGGCAAGACCCTCTGGCTCCCACCCGACAAAGGCGAAGGCCAGCACTGGAACCTCAAGCCCGGCAATCCCTACAACGCCCCGGTCAAGCTCCACATCGACCCGAAATCGACAACCACCCTCAAGCTGAAGCTAGACAAGGTCATCCCACCCATCGAAGGCACCGACGCCGATCCCGCCGTCATGGCCGCCAAAGACCCCGGAGCCAAATGGCTCAAGTTCATCCGCTTCAAATCGGAAAAACTCAGCAAGTTCTGGGGCCGCGACATGTATCTCGGAGCCTGGGTCCTGCTCCCCGACGGCTTCGACGAGCACCCCAACGCCCACTATCCCCTCGTCGTCTATCAGGATCACTTCCACGCCGCCTTTGGTGCCTCCGCGCCGTTCTTCAGCACCCCGCCCAACCCCGCTGACACCGGCCACAAGCTCCAACGAGAAAAAGCCGGCTATCAACTCTTCCAGGACTGGACCAGCGGCCGCACGCCCCGCGTCATCCTCCTCTACGTCCAGAACGCCAACCCCTACTACGACGATTCCTACGACGTTGACTCCGCCAACGTAGGCCCGTACGGCTCCGCCATCAACGAGGAGCTGATCCCCGAGATCGAGCATCGTTTCCGTGGCATCGGACAAGGCTGGGCTCGCGCTACCTTCGGCGGCAGCACCGGCGGCTGGGAGGCTCTCGCCACCCAGATCTTCTATCCCGACATGTACAACGGTACCTGGGCCTCCTGCCCTGACCCCGTCGACTTCCACGCCTACCAGAACATCAATCTCTACGACGACACCAACGCTTTCGTCCGCAAAGGAGACTTTGGCGAGATTCCCGTTGCCGCCGACCGCAAACCCGACGGCAGCATCATCGCCACCAGCCAGGGCGAGTTCCGCTACGAGTACGTCCTTGGCACCCACGGTCGCTCCACTGAGCAGTGGAATATCTGGCAGGCCGTCTTCTCACCCGTCGGCCCCGACGGCTATCCCAAAGAGGCCCTCAACTCCCTCACCGGCGTCATCGACAAGGACACCGTTGCCTATTGGCACGATCACTACGACCTCAACGCCATCCTCAAGCGCGACTGGACCACCCTCGGCCCCAAACTCGAAGGCAAAATCCATCTAGCCGTCGGCGACGGAGACACCTACTTTCTCAACAACGCCGTCCACCTGCTCCAGTCCACCCTCGAAGACACCCGCAACCCGCACTCCGACGCCACCTTCCAGTACGGCCCCGGCATGCCCCACTGCTACACCGGAGGCCCTGCCGAGTACACCATGGAGCAGAACAATCGCACCTGGGCCCAGCGCGTCCTCCCCCAGATGACCGACCACATGCTAAAAACAGCCCCCATCGGAGCCGACACCCAAAGCTGGCGCTACTAAGAAATAGCGCCCTATACCACCCAAAAAACTGTCATCCTGAGCGAAGGCGAAGCCGCAGCCGAAGGACCTGCGGTTGCTCTTGTTTTTGCTCGTCCCTACTTTCCCTTCTCCTTCAAATAAGCCGCGCTCAAAGTCCCTTTCTTCTCCGCCAACCCCACCAGCGTTGGATAAAACTGCACAAACGTAGTATCCACAGCCGCATGAGACTCATGGCACGTATAACAAGACGCCGGCTTCGCAATCAGCTTCGCACTCACCATATTGTCGAAACCATAGAACCCCCACCCTCCCGGGAGCTTCGCATCCTTCACATGCACCTCCATCCCCATCACCTCGACCGACTGCGTCCTTCCTCGCGTATTGATCGACTTTGCCGCCTCGCCACCCCGGTTCTCGAGCACCAGCACTGTCTTATCCGGCCACGTTCCTGTCGTCAGAAATGCCTTATACGCCGACGGGTTCACGAACACGTTGTTGAACATCGTATGTCCAGCAGGCTCCGGTTTTGGGTCATAGCTCATATCCGTCCCCGAGGTAAGAAACACCCACTCCCGGTAGTGCTCCGGAAACGTCAACTGGCCGTCTGCCGTATAGACCGGCCCATCCGTAACAGGAGTCGCGACGACCCCATCCAACGGCATTAACAGGACAAGCAAGAGCAACGACAAACGCAGCATCACACACCCTCAATTTTCTGTGAGAACATCATCGTATACGCAGTCCGTGCAACATTGGTTCCGCCTCTCTGTCTGCGGATCAACCACCAATACCCACATCTCGCGGATAATGTCTCTAGCGCAATGGAATCCTTCTTCACCCGCTTCAAGAACGCTCTGGTCCTGATCGCGGTCCTGCTCGCGCAGACCATCGGTCTTGCCATTCAGGTCCGCCGTCCCGCCGCGTCCGATCAACCCGACGGCCCGCGCGTCTATCTCTTGCGCTACTGGGTCTCCTCTGCTGTCACTCCCTTCGAGCGGCTCTTCCACGGAATCGGTACTGGCGTCGGCGGTACCTGGTCTAACTATCTCGATCTCCGCCACACTCGCCAGCAGAACCAGCTCCTTCGCCAGCAGATCGCCGAGCTCCGCCTCGAGCAGGCTGCCTTCGCCGAAGACGCTATCCAGGGCCATCGCCTCCAGACCCTCCTCGACTTCCAGCAGCACTACATCGCCAAGACCGTCGCCGCGCAGGTCATCGGCACCAGCGGCTCCGATCTCTCCCGCATGGTGACCCTCGACAAGGGCTCCGACGACGGTCTCAAGCCCGACATGGCCGTCATCACCCCCGACGGCGTCGTCGGCAAGCTCCGCGACGTCTTCCCCCGCACCTCTCAGCTCCTCCTGCTCAACGATCAGACCTCCGGCGCAGGCGTCATCCTGCAATCTACCCGCATCCGCGCCGTCGTCCGCGGCACTCCCACCGGCCGTCTCCAGATCGGCAACCTCACCGCCGACTCCCGCATCAAGCCCGGCGACACCGTCCTTACCTCCGGCGGCGACCTCGTCTATCCCCGTGGCCTCAACGTCGGCACCATCGAGTCCATCGCGCCCGACCCCGATCACCAGCCCTACACCGCCATCGTCGTCAAGCCAACCGCCAACCTCTCTCAACTCGAAGAGGTCCTCATCGTCACCGCCACCCAGACCAGCCTCTCCCCGCAGGCCAAACAAGATCTCGCCCAGGGAGCCGCCACCGCCGACACCCTCTCCGGCCAGATCCTCGACAACAAGCGCGCCGCCGATCTTCTCTCCGAGCGCCTCCCCAGCCTCCACGACATCGACCCCAGCTACGTCGATCCCACCGGCACAACCTCAGCCACCAACCCCGACGACGCCAACCCTGCCAAGCCCGAGAACGTCGGAGGCACCGTCCCCAGCCCGCTGCCCACTCTGCACCCTGACCACTTCACCCCCGGAACCACCCCACCCGCCGTCGACCTGACCCCCGGCGCACAAGCCCCACCCGTCTCCACCTTCAATCCAACCGACTCCGGCGAGACACCCCGCAAGACTGCAAAACCGGCCGCGCCCAAGTCCACCCCGCCAGATACGGAGCCGCAGCAGTAGCGCACACACCATGGCCAACCGCAGCTACACCTCCCGTCGCGAGCTCGAAGAGCACAGCTTCCACCCGGCCATCACCCTGCTGGTGCCCATCGCCGCCATCCTCTTGCAGGCGCTCCTGCCCAAGCCTTTTCCGCGCCTCTCTATCCTCGATCTCCCGCTCATCGTCACCATCTTCTTCGCTGTCTCCCGCCGCAGCCCCATCGCCGGAACCCTCACCGGCGCAGTCATCGGTCTACTACAGGACGCCCTCACCAACCAGCCCATCGGCGTCAACGGCATCGCCAAAGCCATCATCGGCTACATCGCCGCCAGCATCGGTATCCAGGTCGACGTCGAAGCCCTCACCACCCGACTCCTGATGAACTTCGGCTTCTCGATCCTCCAGAGCCTCATCCTTTACCTCATCGACAGCCGTCTCCTCGGTCTCGCCGGCCAGCATGTCCTCTGGATACACGAGCTCGTCCGCGCTGCCATCAACACCCTCGTCGCCATCCCCATCTTCTTCCTCCTCGACGCCTCCAAGCGCAACGATTAATTAATCCTGCACGGAAAGTCTGCGCGGTATAGTTCTTACGAACACCCGCGCAAGGAGGACAATATGGCTCAGGTAACAGGAATCGGCGGAGCATTTCTCCGTGTCAAGGATCCAGACGCTCTGTATGCTTGGTACGAACAGCATCTCGGCCTCGCTCACCCAAAAGGCTGCTTCGTGTTTTCACACGAGACACAGCGAGGCAATATCGCGGTTTCCTTCTTCTCCAAAGAATCCAAATATTTTCCTGTCTCCCAGCCAGCGATGCTCAACTTTCAAGTCGACGATCTCGACGGCGTGTTGGACAAGCTAGTCGCCGCAGGCGTCTCCGTCGACCCAAAGCGGGAAGATTACAGCTACGGACGCTTCGGCTGGTTCACCGACCCCGAAGGAAATCGAGTCGAACTCTGGCAGCCGCGACCCTAACCAGAGACACGAACCTAGCCCAAACACTGTCATCCTGAGCGAAGCCGAAGGATCTGCGGTTGCATTTGCCGTTGCTCGTCCTCCCATCCTCAGAACCGATGAATCCGCCCTCGCAACTCCTTCAGCTTGCGCCGATCCTGCTTCGTCGGCCGTCCCTCCGCCACGCCACCCGCCTGGAGCATCGCCTTGCGGTCCTCTGCAACCCGTTGCCGTTCCGCGCGACTCTCCTCCGTCTCCCGGTAGAACGTCTGCGCCACCGCCGCCGGACCTCTCACCTCACCCGCCACTGACACCTCAATCTGAAAGACCCCGGCCTCATTCGTCACCCGCAACCGGTCGCCCATCTTCACCGCACGCGAAGCCTTCGCTCGTTGTCCATTCACCTCGATGCGCCCAATCTCGCAAGCATCCGCCGCCAGCCCACGCGTCTTGAAGAACCTCGCAGCCCACAGCCACTTATCAATTCGTACAGAGTCCATACGACATTCTCGTACATAGCCACTTACTTTTGCCCGTTCTGGCTATTGCCCACATCAGTTCTCGCGCTACAACAAATCCCAACCCAACCCGCATCCGTCTAAACTAAAACCAGCAATACTGAAAACGAGCAATGTCCTCCTCCCCCACCCCCGACTTCCTCAACGAACGCCAGGAGAAGCTCGCCCCCAGCAAGCTCCACGCCGCGCAATATATCGTCGCGCTCATCCTGGCCATTCTCTTCGCCGGACTCTGGCGTCTACAGGTCCTCGGAGCAAGCGGCTACCGCGTCCTCGCCGAAGCGAATCGCATCCGCAAGGTCCCCGTCCTCGCCCCGCGTGGCCGTATCTTCGACCGCGAAGGCCGCATCCTCGTCGACAACTACCCCTCTACCTCCTGCTACCTCCTCCGCGAGCAGATTAAGGACGCGCAGGCCGATCTGCCCCTCATCTCCGCCGGTCTCCACATTCCCGTCGAGCAGATCCAGGCCACCATCCGTCACTTCCAGACCGCTCCGGCCTACCAGCCCATCCCCCTCAAACAGGACATCACCCCTGACGAGCAGGCCTTCATTGAAGCCCACCGCAACGAACTCCCCGAGCTCGAAACCCTCGACGAGCAGCGCCGCCTCTACCCACGCGATGGCTTCGCGGCCCACCTCATCGGCTACGTCGGAGAGGTCTCCGAGCAGATGCTCGACGATCCCAAGTACGCCTTCTACGAGCCCGGCGACGTCGTCGGCCGCTCCGGAGTCGAGCAGACCTACGACTCCATCCTCCGCGGCCAGGACGGGTCCCGCGACCTCATCGTCAACAGCCACGGCAAAGAGGTCGGCCATCTCGGCCAGGAGCTCGCCGTCCCCGGTCAGGATCTCAAGCTCACCATCGACCTCGATATCCAGATGGCTGCCGAGAAGGCTATGGAGGGCAAGATCGGTGCCATGGTCGCCATGGACCCCCACACCGGCGAGATCCTCGCCATGGTCTCCCGTCCCACCTTCGACCCCAACGAGTTCTCCGGCCGCCTCACCCGCACCTCCTGGAACTCGATCCTCACCAACCCAGACCACCCACTCCTCAACAAAACCATCCAGGCCCAGCTAGCCCCCGGCTCTACCTTCAAGATCATCATGTCCCTTGCTGGCCTGGAGCAGGGAGCAGCCCAGAATATGAAGGTAGATTGCCAGGGCGGAGCCAGCTTCTACGGCCACTTCTACCATTGTGATCTCCACCATGGCATGGTAGACATCCACAACGCCATCCCGCTCTCCTGCGACACCTTCTATTACACCCTTGCTAACCGCCTCGGCATCGACACCATCGCCAAATACGCCACCGGGCTTGGAATCGGTCAGAAGACCGGTATCGATCTTCCCGACGAGGTGACCGGCACCATGCCCTCAGTCGCGTGGAAGATGAAGACCCAGCACCAACCCTGGTATGCCGGTGAGGTCATCTCCGTTGGCATCGGACAAGGAGCCGTCACCGCCTCTCCCATCCAGCTAGCCCGCGCCCTCTCCGGCATTGCCTCCGGCGGAGTGCTCAAGCGCCCACACATCGTCTTCCCCAGTGAGATCTCCAAGGAAGAGCAAGAGGCCATCGCCGAAACCTTCCCCGGCTCCGGAGACAAGACCGTCTCGATCTCTCCCGATAACTGGCAGATCATCACCGACGCCATGGCTCAGACCACCATCACCGGCACCGCTGCCGCCTCCCACCTTGAAGGCATTGACTTCGTCGGCAAGACCGGCACCGCCGACCTCGTGAGCGGACGTACCAAGGGCAGCAAGGATCGCGCCACCATCCCCAACGCCTGGTTCGTCGGCATGACCCCACGCCGCAATCCCGACATCGTCGTTGCGGTTCTCTGGGAGCACGGGTACTGGGGCAACAACTCGGCCAAACTCGGCGCTCAAATCATCAACGCCTATGTGACCAAGCAGCGCAAACTCGAACACAACATTCGCATCGCAACCGTCCCGTCTCCAGTCGCAAAACCGGCGACCCAGCCACCAGCCTCCGGGACTGCTCCAGCCGCTGAGTAGCCAGAAAAATGTAGCTACAAAAATGTAACTACAAAAGCGTAACTCCGGTTTTGTAGTTACAACCGCACTTTAAGCCCTTCGCGGCAATTTCATGCCCCTTTTCGGGCGATGGCTTTGTCAAGTACCCAGCCCCCGATTTACCCCGTAGAATAGCCCCAGAACATGCCCCGTCTCTCCTCTTATCGCGACTTTGACTGGCCCCTCTTTGGCATCGTCCTGCTGCTCTCCGCCATCAGTGTCTTTGAGATAAAGTCCGCTACCCTGCACACCAAGTTCCACGGCTTCGACCATAAGCAGATCGGCTTTCTTGTTGCAGGGATTGGACTTATGTTCCTCATCTCGATGATCGACTACCATCGCCTGCTCGACATCGTCCCCTGGGCCTACGGCATCAGCCTCGTTTCTTTAGTCGCGGTACTGGCTGTCGGTACGAAAGTTCTCGGCGGCCGCCGCTGGATTAAATTCCCCGGCGGTATTCATTTCCAGCCCTCCGAATGGGTCAAACTCGTCCTCATCGTTACCGTCGCACGCTATTTCTGGGGATTGGCAGGAAAGGATTTAAGCTGGACCGATATCGGAAAAGCCGCCGCCATGGTATTCATTCCAATGGTGTTAGTGCTCAAGCAGCCTGACCTCGGCACCGCTCTCACCTATCTGCCCATCCTCATCTGCGGTCTCCTTCTCGGCGGCCTCCGCTTCAAGCAGGCTGGGATCATCCTCCTCGCCGTCGCCCTCCTCGGCGGCATCGTTATTAAATCCGGCAAACACCTGAAACCCTACCAGCAGGCCCGCATTAACGCCTTCCTCGACCCCGACTCCGACCCCAGAGGCTCCGGTTATCAGATCCGGCAATCCCTTATCGCGGTCGGCTCGGGCGGCATCTGGGGCAAGGGAACCAACAAGGGAACGCAGACCCAGGGCGATTTTCTCCCCATTCCCTATACCGATTTCATCTTCGCGGCCTTCTGCGAGGAGCACGGCTTCATCGGGGCCATTGGTGTCCTGCTGCTATACTTTCTTATATTGATGCGTTTGATTCAGAACGCTCAGACGGCTGCAGACCTGCCCGGCGCCTTCATCATCATGGGGGTTGTCGCCGTGATTGTCTTCCAGATCGCGGTCAATATAGGCATGGTCGTCGGCCTAATGCCGGTCACAGGGATTCCACTTCCGCTCATGAGTTATGGCGGATCGTCGATTTTGTTCACGTTTCTGTCACTCGGTATCGTCATGAACGTCCGTATGCGGCGCTTTGTGAATTGAATATGAACAATTTGTCGGCTGTACAAGCCGCTTGCCGCAGATTTGGTGCATACTGTTTGCAAGACCTGATTTGGCCAGATGCCGGTCAGTGATGTAACCCGCTCCCAGTGGCGCAAGGCGCCGGCAGCGGCAACAAAGAATTTAGAAAAAGGCCGGCCAGGCTGAGATCACTCCGTTGGCCGGACAGGACCAGAGAATGAACGCATCCGGAAGGCAAACGGCCCCGCCTCTTCATGAGGTTGTTTCGGTCACCTCCGCATGGTGCCTCTCGCTTGAAGCTTCCCTTCGTGTCCAAGATTCCCTCCGTGCCGCTGGAGCCGACTCGTCTCAGAGTCCGGGGACAGCAGAGTTGTACCTACATCTCGCACCGGTCATCGCCGACGCAGCTTCCAGATCTCGCCTCCTGTCCGCTCCACCGGTGAGCTTCGCATAGCTTCCTGCTAGCGTCGCTCCCGATTCTCGGTCTGCCGTCCGCTCCGTCCTGAATGATCAGGGCCGGGCAGAAAGAGCAGAACCGCATGTCGAAAGAAATTTATATCTCCAGTACCCCCCACGAGACTCGTCTCGCCATCGTCGAAAACGACGCCCTCACCGAGATCTATTACGAACGCGAGAACGAATACACACTCGCAGGCTCCATCTATAACGGCAAAGTCACCCGCGTTCTTCCGGGCATGCAGTCGTCCTTCGTGGACATCGGCCTTGAGCGCGATGCCTTCCTGTACATCACTGACTTTATGGAAGAGGCTCCGGACTCTGCCGAGTTCGAGACCGCCAGCATTGGCGACGGAGCCCCGCGCGAGGCTCGCGCCCCACGTCTCGAAGCTTCGGCCGAAGGTCAGCGGCCAGAGCGCAGCGGCAACGATCGTGGGGACAGGGGCGACCGGAATGGCCGAAGCCGTCGCGGCCGTGGAGATCGCGGCGACCGCACGCCCAGTGGTGACCGCCCTGCGCAGACCGAGAACCGTACCGACGCTCCATTTGAAGCTCCGCGTCCCGTTGCGCAGGCACCCAATGATTCTTCCTTCACGATCGATGCGGCAGATGGCTCCGAGATTGGCGAAGGAGCACCGGGTGCCGATGGCAGCCGTCGCTGGCGCGGTCGTCGTGGCCGCCGCCGTGGCCGTGGTCCAGGGCGCGAGGATGCTGCCCGCAGCGCAACGCCCGGAAGCGAGCAGCCCATCTTCCCCGCAGAGGCTGAGGCGGGTTCTCCGGACGATTTCACACGGGATACCTATACAGCAGAGCCCGCCTTTAAGGCAGAAGGTGTAGGCGAGCCCGCTCCCGTTACCTCCGTCGATGCGGCTCCGGCTCCTTCATATAACGAGGGGCGGCGCAACGACCGTAGTGGCAATGATCGTGGTGGTCGTGGAGACCGCAATGGCCGCGGCCGGGATCGTGGACGAAACGACCGTGGTGGACGCGATGATCGCGGCCCTCGTGCGCCGCGTGGCTTCGCTCCTTCTCAGAGTCTTTACGGCGTGGATAGCGCCGCTGCTGAGGAGAGCTTCTCCGACGCCCCGGCAGGTGAGCCGATCATTCTTCCTGGAGAATCGCTCTCCAAGTATCGCAAGGGAGAAGATGCGCCTGTAGGCAAGCCGGAGGCGACGATCGTTCTGACGCCGCTGCCGTCGACTGAGTACACCATTCCCAGTGGATGGGATGGCGGCTCGATTCTTCCGGGCGAGTCACTTTCGCGTCACCGCCGAAATGATTCACGCGCTGAGGTTCGTACGGACTTACGCACCAACTTTACCCAGCCCGAACCGGCGCACAGCGTTGAGCCTGCTCCCGTCGTTCAGGAGCAAGATGGCCCCAGCGTCGCCGAGACGCCTGAGTCGCAGCCTGAGGTAGCCCTGGCCGCTCATCCCGAGCAGGTGCCTGCGGCTGAGATCAGCCATGAGACTGTGCACGAATCGTCTCCAGCGGCCGAGTACGAGCCGGAAGAGGCGTCTGCCTCCTACCGCGTCGATCCGATTCCGCCGAGCGAGTACCGTCAGAGTGCGCCGGTCGAAGAGCACGCGGAGGAAGTTGCTGCTGTTGATGCGGGGCCTTCCTTTGGCCATACACATTTCTTTACGCCTGAACCGGAAGCGCCGGTCGAGAAGAGCTTCGAGGAACTGCTTCCCGAGCATGAGATCACCACGCTTCATGCTTCAGGGGAGATGTTCTCCGAGTCTTTGACGATCGAGCCGGTCAGCATTCCTGCCTCCCAGGAGCAGCCTGAGCCGACCTCGCCCATCCATCACGAGGCGGCGATTCTCAATCCGGCCGACTTGGTTGAAGAGCATGTGGAAGAGATTGATGAATCAGAGGAGCATGCGGCGCAGACATTCGCTCCCGGTACTGGGGAGTTGGAAGAGGAGCTGATCGACGACGATGAGTACGAGGTTGCGGCTCTCCACGCAGGGTATGCCGATGAGCACGACGATCTGGAGGAGGAGACGCTCGAAGGCGCGGCTGATCTTGGCACGATGCTTCGGGAGATGTCGATCGACCAGATTACTCGCACTCCTGAGCCCGGCGTCGATGAAGAAGAGGAAGACTTCGAGGAGGATTTCCTTGAAGAGTCCGAAGAGATCGAAGCCAACGGACATGAATTTGAGGAAGCGGAGGAAGGTTCCGAGGAGTATGCCCGCACGGCAGAGGCCGCCGGCGATTTCTCCACGGAGTTCCGTGAGCCTGAAGCGAACGATACGGCCAGTGCCGACGGTCAGTCCTACAATGAGCGCCGTGGTGGCCGTCGTGATGCCCGCCGTGGTGGCCGTGACCGCGATCGTCGCGGTGGCGACAGCTCCGGCCGTCCGCGCAATACGGGTGGCGGAGGAGATCGTGACCGTGGTCGCTCCAATCGCGTGGGCCGCAGCTCGATGCAGTCGACCAATCTGCCCGCGATCAGCGAACTGCTGAAGCCGGGCCAGGAGATTTTGGTACAGATTGCGAAGGAGCCCATCGCCAAGAAGGGTGCGCGTATTACCTCGCACATCGCTCTGCCGGGTCGGTTCCTGGTATTTATGCCGACCGTGAACCATACGGGCGTCTCACGCAAGATCGAGTCAGACGGCGAGCGTCGCCGCCTGAAGGAGATTCTGCTCAGCGAGAAGGGCGAGGCTGCGGGCGGATTCATCGTTCGCACCGCCGCTGCCGGAGCCAGCGAAGAGGAGCTGCGCAGCGATCTGCGCTTCCTGCTGAATCTCTGGGCCGACATCAAGCAGCGGTCTGAGTCGTCGAAGTCGCCGGCACTGATCTACCACGACCTCAATCTTGTCGAGCGGATTCTGCGCGATCAGGTGACGGACAATTTTTCGGCGATCTGGGTCGATACAGAGAGCGAATACGAGCGCGTGCTGCGCTTCCTGCAACGCTTCCAGCCTTCGCTCATCCGCCGCGTCAAGCTGTATCTGAAGGAGACGCCCCTCTTCGAGCAATTCGGCATTACGGAGGAGATCAATAAGGCGCTGCGTTCGAAGGTGTGGCTGAAGTCTGGCGGTTCCATTGTCATCAATCAGACCGAAGCGCTGGTCGCGATCGACATCAATACAGGCAAGTTTGTTGGCAAGACGGCGCGGCTCGAGGACACTATCGTCAAGACGAATCTCGACGCGATCCCGGAGATAGTGCGTCAGATTCGGCTGCGCGATCTGGGCGGCATCATCATCATCGACTTCATCGACATGGACGAGCGCAAGAACCGCAACAAGGTTATGGCTGCGCTCGAAGAGGAGTTGAAGAGCGACCGCGCACCGTCCAAGGTGCTTCAGTTCAATGATTTCGGGCTGGTTGCGATTACACGCAAGCGGGTTAAGCAGTCGCTTGAGCGTACTCTCTCGACCACTTGCAACGTCTGCGTCGGCACCGGCATGGTCAAGTCGGCGGTTACCGTCTGCAACGACATTTACATCGAGATGCGCAAGATGCACAAGCATCTCGATAAGGGCGATGTGATGCTCCGCGTTCACCCTGATGTAGTCAAACAGCTCAAATCCAGCGGAACGAAGTGGCTTCAGGAGATGGAGGAGATGTCCGGCAAGACAATCTTAGTCAAGTCCGATCCGAGCCTTCACCCGGAGCAGTTCGACATCCACTAAGCATATGGGAGCATTAGACGAAATGAGGTGCCCAGTCGTAAGCGGGGCGCCTCATTTTTTGTCCCCGCGCTGTTGACGGTTTGTATGCTCTGTCGTTGGTTTGGTTATCCATTCCAGTTTCCTCTGCGTCTTACACAACAAGCACGTAAAGTACGGGTTCAACCAGCAATAAGAACTTTGCACTACTCAGGGAGCCATTTAAGATGCACACGATCAATCGAAGCTTTGCCCTTGCAGCCGCAGCTGTCTTTGCTGCCTCAGCTACGCTAGGTATGCACGCGCAGCAGCCAGCGGCTGTATCTCCGACGCTGAACCTCCAGGCTGCACTGAAGACACCATTTAACTTCATGGACGTGAACTCGTCGAGTTCAAGCACCAGCAGTGATTCGGCCGATACTGTCACGACAGAGCGGTCCAGCCTGAGCGATGACAGTTCGCAGCCCCCGCCGCGCCGCCGCTATGGACGCCCGCGTTACACGGATGGTTCGCACAACGCGGACGGCTCGAATAAGTACACCTTTCAGGTGGGCGGCGGATTTACGCTGCCGACCGGCGGCACGCATGACTACTTTAAGACGAGCTATGATTTTCAGGCGGGCGGTGGACGAAACTTCAACAAGAACGTGGGTCTGTTGATTGATTTCAACTGGGCGAACTTCGGCATCCAGACGAATACGCTGAACAACCAGCTCGATTTGTACAACGGTCTATGCACTGCTGCCGAAGAAGCAGCTGGGGACTGCTCCCTTTTAACTCAGCTCGGCGGCAGTGGCCATGTCTGGTCGTTTGCGCTTGACCCGATCTATAACTTCGCGCAGGGGGATAAGACGGGCGCGTATGTGACGGGGGGCGTGGGCTTCTACCATAAGACGACGACCTTCACGACGCCCACTACCGGCGAGTATTGCGACTACTATGGCTATTGCTACGAGTATCAGGCGAACCAGCCGATCGATTCGTATACCAGCAATGCATTTGGCGTGAACGCGGGCCTGGGCTATACATACAAGCCCTCGCAGTTTGCTAACGAGAAGTTCTTCGTCGAAGCGCGGTATATCTATACCGCGAACTCGCGCCGTGCCGAGACAGGTACGACGACGGCAAACACTCCCAGCGGAAGCACAGCCTTCAACGCCTTCCCGCAGAACAGCGCACCGACGACGTTCATTCCCATCACCTTCGGCGTTCGCTTCTAGGATGATGATGGTGTCATGCAAAGAGGCCCGGCAACCAGACGGGCCTCTTTGCGTGGGGAGTGCAGACTAGCGCTTCATCGCGGCTTCCACGTCCGCTGCTTCATGGGGAAGCTTGGCGATCAGGTCGACCAGCTTGCCTTGTTCGTCCACGTAGAAGACATCCTCGATGCGCACGCCAATTCGCTCCTCGGGTAAGTAGATTCCTGGCTCGATGGTGAACGCCATGCCTTTCTCAAGTGGCTTGGTGTAGTCCCATGGATCGTGTACGTCGATCCCGATCAGATGCCCAATGCCATGGACCATATACTGTCCCAACGGCTGCCCGCGCAGGTCCTTGCCATGGGCGTTGATGTAGTTGTACGCAACGGTATCGAGCGAGTCGGGCTCTTTGTGTTGCGGATCGTTGATCTTCGATTTGCCGGCCACAAATGCTGCTGCCGCGGCCCGTTGGGCTCCCAATACAAGGTCGTATATCTCACGCTGCCGTGGGGTGAAGTGGCCATCGATGGGCAGGGTTCGGGTGATGTCGGAGGCGTACATGCTGTACTCACCTGCTGCATCGATCACCACTACGTCTCCGGCCTTCATCGTGGCTGAGTTTTCGCTATAGTGCAGTGTTGTCGCGTTCTTTCCGGAGCCGACGATGGGTGCATACGACACTCGTTCGCAGCCCTCCTCCATCAGCTTCTCGATGATGACGCCGGCTACTTTACGCTCGGTCACGCCCGGTTGTACCGCCCTCATCTCAGCGAGTTGAGATGCGATCGATGCGTTCGCGGCCTTCTTCATCAGGGCCAGCTCTTCGGGAGACTTGACCGCTCGCAGCTCCATTGTCAGTCCCGACAAGTCGTGAGCTTCAGGGGCATCTCCGAGACCCAGGGTTGAGGCTGTAAACGTCAGGAATGCCTTCGCTTGTTTCGAGTCCTGCTCTGTCCAGATATTGCGGAAGCGGGTCCGGTCGATTGCCACCAGGCCATTCAGGATGGCCGGCATCTCGGACATCGGCAGCACCTCATCGACGCCTGTGCTGGCTGCCACCCCGGAGGTCGATGCATCCATCTTGGCGCCGGTGTACTTCTCCGTGCGCATGTTCCGCGCAGGCAGGAATAGAATCTCCCGGTAGGGCTGCGCAGCACGTGCGGTGGTAATGTCTGTTGCCGCAACCGAAGGTGTGGCCGCGACCACCACCAGAGCTGCGCCGGGCTCATTCCATCCGGTCAGGTAGTAGAAGTCCTCATCCTGGCGGTAGGGCATAAAGTCCAGAATCGGCTCTTCGGCGGCGAAGAGGACTGCGATGCCGCCGCTCATTTTTTCTGCCAATGTGCCGCGTCGCGTTCGATACTCTGGTTTCGGAACTGATTCGAGAGCGTGGATGGGCAGTGCATACGCAAGGAGGGTGAGAGTCGCGACAAGGCGAAGTTTCATAGATCTCCCATGTTCAACAAAAGCAACGGATGGATGGGTGGTGCGCTAGATGCCAACCGGGTAAGGCTTTTCGTGTAGCTCCTGCCCCGTAGTGCCACGCCTTTCAAATCGTCCCTGGAGCAAGCTCAACAGGCCGGTGTACCAGTATCCCAGGACGAACAGCAGCAGGAACGGTACCGTGAAAAAGTTTTCGGTCGTGATGGCGTACCAGACGGTCGCAGCGAAGTAGCAGCCGATGGCTAACTCGATCCACGGCACAATGCCCAACCGTTTGCGGTAGACTCGCGCCTGTGACCGCTCGCCCTTCTTCTTCACACTGTACTTCGGTGTCCGGGCAAATGCGCTCTTGATGCCGAAGAGCGCCTCCATGACGGCCTTAGTATTGGTGATCGTAAGCCCCACGCCTAGCGCCATCAGAAACGGCACGTAGAGGAACGTCTTGTACCAGGTCCTGGGGAAGAGCTCCTTCTGGCTGACCAGATAGAAGGTAGAAACCGACATCGTGCTCGCCATAAATAGCGGCAGGTCGATCAGCAGCATCTGAATGTAACCCTGCCAGCTACGGATGATCATCGCCGGCATGAGCAGCACGCTCAGCACGATCATCAGCGGATAGCTGAGGTTTGCTGTCAGGTGATACCAGGCCTCAAGCTTTGTATGCCAAGGCTGGTCGCTTTTTAGCACGCGCGGCAGAATCTTCTTGCCCGTCTGGATGAGTCCCTTCGCCCATCGTGCTTGCTGGGTCTTGAAGGCGGTCATCTCGATGGGGAGCTCCGCCGGACACTCGACATCCTGAAGGTATTTGAACTTCCATCCGACCATCTGTGCGCGATAGCTCAGGTCGGTGTCTTCGGTCAACGTGTCGTGTTGCCAGCCACCGGCCTCGCCGATGGTCTCCCGTCGCCACATCCCAGCTGTGCCATTGAAGTTGAAGAAGACACCGGCGCGGGAACGCCCGCCGTGCTCGAGGACGAAGTGACCGTCGAGCAGGATTGCCTCCACCTGTGTCATGAAGCTATAGTTCCGGTTCAGGTGCGTCCAGCGTGTCTGAACCATGCCAATCTGCGGTTCGGCAAAGTGGTGGATGACCTGCATGACCCACTCGGGCGGCGGGACGAAATCCGCGTCGAAGATGGCGATGAACTCGCCCTTCGCTACCTTCAAGCCTTCATCCAGGGCACCGGCTTTGAAGCCGTAGCGGTTGGTCCGATGCAGATACAAGATCGGCTGCGGGTCCATACCGGGGAAGCCTGCGGCATACCGAGCGACGATCCCGCTTGCTACGTTGACCGTCTCATCGGTCGAGTCGTCGAGTACCTGAATCTCGAATCGGTCACGTGGATAATCCAGCCGGCAGATTGCTTCGATCAACCGCTCGATTACGAACTGCTCATTGAAGATGGGAAGCTGGATGGTCACGAACGGTAGCTCGCCCTCGGCAAACCGTGCCTCTGGCTCGTCCCATTTCGCGGCGTTCTTTTTGTTCTTGTAATAGAGCCAGACGAGCTGATAGCGGTGGATGCCGTAGAACGCCAGAATCACCATGACGATGAAATAGGGGATCAGCATCGCTGTATCGAAGGTATTCCACCGGTAGAGGTGCTCGAAGGTCTTATCCGCGTAGTGCGTCTTCCAGTAGTGCCCGATGCCCTTTGGGGCGAGCAACATACAGAGCGCAGAGGGAATCGATGGAAGGAAAGAGAACAGGCGGCTACTCCAGCAACAGTGGTTATATCTTCAACCGATTCTACGCGATGGGGGGACAGCTCTAGTTCAGAAACATGGTTCGGTACAACGTATCGCGCTCGACTGGCCGGAACCCGGCTCCGCGAATTACCCTCCGTAGGTCTTCTCCGGTAGTCCCGTCGGCGGCCACGATGCTTTCACCGGGCATGACCGAACCGACATCGTTCGCGCCAAACCGTAGCGCCATCTGGAGCACCTTCAGCCCCTGTGCCGACCAGTCTGCTTGTATATGGCTGAGGTTGTCGAGGACCATTCGCGAGATTGCCAGCGTCTTCAGATATTCCACGGCCGTCGCTTCTTCGAAGCCCCGCATCCCAGCAGCCACCGGCTGAAAGGCCGCAGGAACAAACGCGGTGAACCCGCCGGTCTCCTCTTGTAGCTGTCGTAAGGCCGTCAGATGGTGCACGCGATGCTCCATTGTCTCCCCAGCACCGAAGAGCATAGACGCCGTGGTCCTGATCCCGATCCCATGCGCTGTGCGATGAAGCTCCAGCCACTCTGACGCCGAACACCGCTTCTCCGCCGTCTGCACGGCGTCGTCCAGGATGCCAGCATCGCTTCCGGAGATTGAGCCGAGCCCTGCGCTGCGCAGGCGAACCAGGGTCTCCCGCACGGTCAAGCCTGATTGAACGGCAATCGCGACAACCTCAGTCGCCGACAAACCATGCAGCCAGAGGGAAGGGAATTGGTTATGAATACCAGCCAGCATTTTCTCAAAGCTGGCGATTGTCATGCCCGGCTGGACGCTGCCTCGGAGTACGATTCCGGTTGCTCCCAGCGCCACAGCTTCCTCGATTCTTGTTTCGAATCCCGGCGTCGTGTGGCAGATGGCACGATCGACCACATAGCTGACCACGCTCTCCGGATGCAGCTCACGCCGCACCGCATCGGCCTCCATGCCGATCCCGATCAAATCATCACTGCTGAAGCAATCCAGAGCCTGTTCCCGGCTGATTCCCATTGCTCCAGTTTACGCTGCCCGCTACCGACCGCGCATCAGCACGGCGATCAGCAGCGCCAGCGCGAGCACCAACAGGCCCACACCGGTCTTTACCCATACTCCCAGCGCAGTGATCTGCTTCTCTAAAACCGTCACCTGCTCCTTTGAGCTATCGAGCGCTGCGCGTGTCCGGCGTGTATCCTCCGCCACCTCGGCGATCTGAGCGCTTTGTTCCTGAAGCTGCCGGTAAAGCCCTGCGTGAGCCGTCGTCACCTGGCCGAGATCTGTCCGCACATTCTCAGCCATTGCTGCGACCGCGGCCTCGTTTGCCTTCTCGCTTGCTGTCTTCGTGGCGAAAAACATGTCCGCCATCGGGATCAGGCGAGCTACGTGTGGAAGCAGCTCCACTAACTGGGCAAACACTTTAGGCCACATCGCTAACGTGCCCCGCCGGAGTGTCGCCGCCTGTTCCTCTGTATCAGCATGGTGACTCCCGTCAGCAACAGCAACGTCGCCATGATGCACTGCGACCAGAGGCAATAGATGCACCACTTCTCGAGAACGTATGCTTCTAGGTAGCTCAGGAAGCCCGCCATCAGACATCCGACCTCTGCCAGGAGCAGCAACAGGCCGTAGCGCCCGAGTAGCGCCAGCAGCGCCATGATGGCATATCCGACGATCCCGATGACGGCGACCGGAATATGGCCCTTTGAGTTGGGAGCCTCATCGAAGGTGCGCGGAGGAAAGACTGCAAAGCGACTATGATTCACCGCGCCGCAGTCGAATTTTTCGGTCACCGCACACGGCGGGGCCTCTCCTGGCGCCTGGTTATGTACGCGCAACGCCAGTACCGAAACCCATATTCCTGCCACAGCGAGCAAAGCCAGCAGATATTTCATGCTTCCATCTTATGTCCACTGGGCCTGGCGCGTAACCTAGACCACAAGTACCTGTATGTTTTGCTTCACAAAAAAGCACTTGACCCGTGCGCAAGCTCAGGTATGCTAATTGCCACTTGCGCGAGTGCGTATCTCAGGAGTTGGACTCGCCGGTCGCAGATCATGCTCCTGAACGAACGAGGACACTTCGATGAGCGAACAGATTCCACCACAGCAGCCGCCTTACACCAACGTCCCGTACTCGGACGCCCCTCCTCCCGCAGGCCCAGCCTTCTATCCACAGGCGGGCTACCCGCCTGCCGCGCCCTCGTCCGGACTCTCTGACAACTCGGCCGCCGCCCTCGCCTACCTCACGATTATTCCGGCGATCATCTTCCTCATCATCGAGCCCTATAACAAGATTCCGCTGGTGCGATTTCACTCGATCCAGTGCCTTGCGCTCGGCGTGGTCTCCTTTGCGTTGCAGGTGGGCTTGACCATTCTGAGTATCTTCCTGCACTTCATCCCTCTGGTCGGCATTCTGTTCTCTCTGATTCATCTGGCGGTCTTTCTTGTCATCTTCGTTGCATGGCTGATGGCCATTATCAAGGCGAGCAAGGGTGAGTGGTTCAAGCTGCCGATCATCGGTGACTTTGCCGAAAAGCAGGCACGCAGCTAAACAGGCGTTTTTTTCTTTGTGCTGCCCGTCGATCGTTTTCTGGCCTTCCGGTAGCCGTACTGCTTCAATCGGCGCTCCATGATTGCGACTGCCTCGGCGCTCTCATCCACCAGGACAAAGGCGCGTCCGTTCTTTGCGGCTGCTTCTCCTGTTGTGCCACTGCCTGCGAAGAAATCCAGCACCGTCTCCCCCATGTTCGAATGCACGCGCACGATCCGCTCCAGAACCCCCAGCGGCTTCTGGGTCGCATAGCCGGTCTTTTCTTTACCTGTCGGGGAGACGATCGTATGCCACCAGACGTCTGTCGGCGTCTTGCCCCGCGCTGCCTTCGTCGCCCCTACCAGTCCGGGAGCCATGTATGGAATGCGGTCCGTCGCTTCCAGGTTGAAGGTGTACCGCTCGGGGTTCTTTGTGTACCAGAGAATGGTGTCGTGCTTCGCGGGCCAGCGCTTGGTAGAGCGTGCGCCGTAGTCATAGGCCCAGATAATCTCGTTCTGAAAGCATGCACGCCCGAAGATCTCGTCGAGCATCACCTTGCAGTAATGGACCTCGCGGTAGTCGATGTGGAAAAAGAGACTTCCTGTGTCGGAGAGCACGCGGTGCGCCTCTACGAGTCGCGGTCTTAGAAAGCCAAGAAAATCTTCGAAGGTGTCCTGATATCCCGCCGCATTAGATGGCCTTTGCAGTTCTGTGCGATATCGCCGGCCACCAAAGCCGGTTCGGTCGCCGGCGTCGTCCTGGATCGTCTTCATCTGCGTCCGCACCTGCCGCCGTCCGGTGTTGAAGGGCGGATCGACGTAGATCAGCGGCACCGAGGCTGTGGCCATACGTCGGAGCGTCTTGAGGTTGTCTCCATGCACAATGCGATTCATTGGTTACCGAGACACCTGTTTTACCACGATGGTTTCCTTGTGCAGTTTTTGGGTGTGGGTTATGAAATAGCTGTACTGTGATCGTTCTTTTTCCATGCCAGCCATCATCGCATTCCCACGCATCGGTCGGGCGTGTATCTTGATTCTCATATTACTTTTCAGCGCACCATGCCTGTAGACAAGTCTGCCATTGGGTTTAATTTCGCGATGCTTTCGAGCCTTGGCCGCGTCCGTAGCGGCAACGAGGACTTCTGCGCTGCGTTGCCCGAAAATGGGGTCTTCGTCGTCTGCGATGGGATGGGCGGAGCTGCTGCCGGCGAGGTTGCCAGTGAGCTTGCCGCGACGACCTTCCTCGATCATCTCAATGCTGTCCTGCCGCTGCCCGAGGTCACCGAGTCACTGCTTGATGCTGCGGTTCAGATGGCGAACTCCGTGGTTTTCCAACGCTCCCGGCGCTCTCCGAACCTGCGTGGCATGGGAACGACGCTGGTAGCGTTGGTGCTACCGCAGCAAGAACAGGAGTGGGAGAGAGAGCTATGGCTCGCGCATGTGGGCGATAGCCGCTGTTACCGCCTGCGTGGAGGCGAACTGATCCAGCTGACGCAGGACCACTCGCTGGTTCAGGAGCAGGTCATGGCCGGTCAACTGACTCCGGAGCAGGCTGAACGCTCGCCCATGCGCAATATCATTACCCGGGCCATTGGCTCTGCGGCTCGTGTGATGGCTGAGATTCGACGGCTTGACCCGCAGCCGGGCGACCTGTACCTCTTGGCTTCTGATGGGCTCACACGCGAGCTGCCAGACGAAACCGTCGCCATGTATCTTTCTGAGCACCGATCGGACCTTGAAGCCACCTGTCGATCCCTTATCGACGCCGCGAACGAGGCGGGAGGACACGATAACATTACCGTGCTACTGCTTCAGATCAATTCCTGACCGTAGCGCTATACCTCCGCCTCCGCCGAACTGATACACTTCGCTTTTCCGCGAATCTCATGCCAGAAACAACGCTAACGACACAAACAATCGGCATCGTAGGAGCCGGGACCATGGGCAACGGCATCGCTCATGTGTGCGCCCGGGCAGGCTTCCCCGTTCTGCTGATCGATGTAGCTCAGCTTGCTCTCGACCGCGGCATAGCGACCATCGAGAAGAACCTCGCACGCGAGGTCGCCAAGGCGAAGCTCACTGAAGAAGCGGCGGTGCAGGCGCGAGCCCGCATCACTACGGCGTTGAACCGCGAAGTTCTCTCGGTCTGCGATCTCGTCATCGAAGCCGCCACGGAGAAGTTTGCCATCAAGGCCGAGCTCTTCCGCGAGCTCGACAGCATCCTTCGGCCGGGGGCGATTCTCGCCAGCAATACCAGCTCCATCTCGATTACGAAGCTCGCTGCCCAGACCAGCCGCTCTGCGCAGGTCATCGGGATGCACTTCTTCAACCCGGTGCCGGTGATGCAATTGGTCGAGGTGATTCGGGGCCTCCAGACCTCGCAGGCCACCTTCGATACCGTCCACGCGCTCAGCCTGCAACTCGGCAAGACGCCAGTCGAGGTGAACGACGCTGCCGGGTTCGTCTCGAACCGTGTCCTGATGCCGCTGATCAACGAGGCCGTCTTCGCGGTGATGGAGGGTGTTGCCACTGCCGAGGCCGTCGATCAGGTCGTTACCCTCGGGATGGCCCACCCGATGGGTCCGCTCACACTTGCTGATTTCATTGGGCTCGACGTCTGCCTCGACATCATGCGTGTGCTTGAGGAAGGGCTGGGCGATCCGAAGTACAGACCGTGTCCGTTGCTCATCCGGATGGTCGATGCGGGGTGGCTCGGCCGCAAATCGGGCAAAGGGTTTTACACTTACCAGTAATAGGAGAGTTCATGTCGCAAGAGCTGTACTTTGAAGACTTTTACGTAGGCCAGAAGTTCCACTCCGCCGGAACTGCCAAAGTAACCGCAGAGGAGATCAAGGAGTTCGGTCAGAAGTACGATCCCCAGCCCTTTCATTTGGACGAAGCAGCGGGCGAAGGCTCCTTCTTCAAAGGGCTTGCTGCTTCGGGTTGGCTCACGGCCGCCATTGTCATGCGGCTGCGTGTGCAGTCGATCAAGGTGGCGGGCGGCATGATCGGTGCAGGGGTCGAAGAGATGCGCTGGACCGAGCCGGTACGTCCTGGCGACACCCTCCGGACGGAGATTGAGGTGGTCGGCGTCCGCCATTCCAGCTCGCGCACATCCTTCGGCATCGTCCGTACACGCACGCTGGCATACAACCAGCGCGATCAGGTCGTCATGCGTTCGACCGTCAACTTTCTCGCTCCCGTCAAACCATCCGTCTGATCCGAGGCCGATATGACGGAGAGTGAACTGAAGCTGCTCAAGGCGAGCATCGACCTGGTAATCGTGCTCGAGACCAAGGACGGTGAACATCTCGCCCAGATTCTCTTTGTCTTCGACGAGGGCGAGACACCGGACCTGTTCTATCTGGAGGTCGAGCCCGGTCCTGAGGGAGTCTGGGTGCAAAAGGGAGCCAGCGGCCATTCGCTGTTGCTCTCGGAGATCGTCTCCGTACGCCGTTTAGGGGCTGTCTGACGGGCGCTGTGAACCGGAGAGATACCGCGCTCGATGTATTCCGGCAATCCACAGCCCAGACGGCGTATGTTAATTCAATGCGCATGACCGTGCTAGCCTCGGGTTCCAAAGGCAACAGCACCGTCATCTCCAGCTCCCGCACCCGGGTGCTGGTGGACGCGGGCCTCTCCTGCCGCGAGCTGCTGAAGCGCATGGCGATCGTCGGGGAAGACCCAGCCACACTCGACGCCATTCTGATCACCCACGAACACATCGACCATGTCGCCGGTCTTGCTGTTCTCGCACGCCGGTTGAATATTCCGGTCTTTTTTACCGAGCCGACACACCGGGCCTGGGTGCGTATGCTGACGCCCCGCACTACCATGTCGTATGCAAAGTGGCTCGATCACGTGCAGCGAGAGAAAGAGGCGCGCGCTGCCTCTGTCGCGGCGCAGGAGGAGGCTGGCATCGACATCGCCGCTAGCGCCTTTCGCTCAGACGATCCGAACGCAACGCTGGAGCTCCCTGTGGAGGAGGAACTTGGCGACTCTGAAGCTCCAAAGGCGATTGCGCCGAAGGAGAAGGCCAACCCGGCCCATCTCCCTGCCGTCGAATATTTTCAGGCAGGGACACATTTCTGCATCGGCGATCTTGATATCACGCCCTTCACCATCCCTCACGATGCTGCCGACCCCTGTGGATTCGTCTTCGAGGCCGAGGGCATTCGCATGGCGCTGGCTACTGACCTTGGCTACATGCCGCCGAACGTCAAATTGGCCCTCAAGCGCATCGACGTCCTTCTGCTCGAGTCCAACCATGACCTGGAGATGCTGCGTGACGGTCCGTACCCCTGGTCGGTCAAGCAGCGAGTTCTCTCGCGTGTTGGGCACCTCTCGAACGACGCTACCGCCGAGTTCCTCCAGAAGGATTATGACGGGGCATCGGCGTACATCGTCCTCGGCCATCTCTCTGAGTCCAACAACGCGCCGGAGCTCGCCCGCATCTCTGCGGAGCAGGCAATCGCCGGACGGATGACGCTCCTCGGCAATCGGATTATTCTGGCGCAGCAGGCGGCCCCTCTGGAGTCCATCTATCTCTAGAGTTCTTTAGGTATTAATGCCCTGTGAATCTTTCCTATCCTGCTCGAATCAAACAAGGTAGACTAGAAGGAGCCAAATGGATAACTCCACAACGCGTTCTTCGCAGAAACACAATGTACCTGTATCGCCCTGTATTGACCCCGTGGTCGGCGCAATCCTTTCTGGTTGGCGGTATGACATCTCCTCCCTTTCGCCCGAGATGCGTACCGACTATGACCAGCACCTCTCGGACTGCGGCCACTGCCGCTCCAAGCAGCGTTTGCATCGCACCGTCGACGTTCTATTGATCTCGGTCAGCACCCTCTCGATCTTTGCCTTCCTGCTTGCCACTGTCGTCATGCACCGTGTCGAAGCGATCATGCACGTTTCGAAGATGCATCTTCCGCTGCTTCACTCCGGCGTGTTCGTTTCGCTTGAGGCGGTCGCTGTGGCTGGACTGGTCTTTTCAGCGATGCTCTGGCTTCTCGTTGCCATTACGACTCCGCTTCCCAGCTTTCTTACCGCGGTGGTCCAGCAGCGTATTCCCGCCGACATCCGCGACCGCTTCCACAAGAACGCAGCCTAGACTTCGGGTCATCCCACGTCAGTAGAGGAGGCCTCATAGGTCTCCTTTACTATTTGTCATCCCCAGCCGCTCGCGGTAGCGTAGAAGTTGTGTCCATGCCCATCAGCGAACATCAAGGCGAGATTCTTCCCCCTATTGGTGGTCCCGTGCCGGTCCCCGAGTACCCCCCGGCGGAGTCCCACGCCGAATATGCGGCACGGTCTGCGTCGCGTCCGCAGAAGAGTACCTTCAATCCTCTTTCCTCGCCTGCGACCTACCTCCTGGTCGGCATCAACTGCGCTGTCTATCTCTGGATGTGTCTCCACGGTGCCTCGTTCCAGAGCCCTAGCGGAGAGGATCTTCTTCGGTTCGGCGCGATGGGGACCCACGAAGTCCTCGCCGGACAGTGGTATCGCCTGCTTACAGCTACTTTTGTCCATATCGGAATCATCCACATCGGCACCAACATGTGGTGCCTGTGGAATCTTGGCCTCCTCGGTGAGCCGCTGATTGGAGCCTATGGGCTCGTCGCGGTGTATATGCTCACCGGTATCGCCGGGAACCTGCTCAGCCTGGCCCTCAACGTCTTGATGAGCCTTCATCAGGGCATCAACCCAGCGTTTGGACCGGATTCAATCGGTGCCGGGGCTTCGGGAGCCGTTTTCGGTATCGCGGGTATCCTGATCGTGCTGCTCAGCAACAAGAAACTCCCTATCCCCTGGACGGAGCTGAAGCGTCTGCGCCGGTCGGTCATCCAGTTTGCCGTTCTCAACCTTATCCTCGGCGGAGCCACGATCTTTGTGGATATCATCCGCATCGACAACTCGGCTCATATAGGCGGATTTTTGTCAGGACTTGCCCTGGGAGTGCCGCTGGTTCCGCGCATGACCTCTGGCCGCCTGCGCTATCTCTCCCGCCAGAAGATCACCTTCGTTGCCGCCGCTTTTCTGATGGCGCTCTTCGGCTATTGGATCTCGAAGCTCAGTTAGGGCTCGAAACAGAAAGATGGCAGCAAAAAGCGGAGCCTTCCGAGGCTCCGCTTTTCTCATGGCATATGTATGGGCTCTTAGCTCATCGTCGTCGATGCAAACTTTCGCACCATCGCTAGGAGTAGTCTGCGGTCGCTCTCGCTCAGGTTGGCGGAATAGCGTTGCACCTGGGTCAGGAAGCGTATCTCGTCGGCATTGAGGTTCAGGCCGAATACCTCTTTGGGAGCTGTATCCTCGGCGAAGAACTCGGCCAGTTGCAGGTCGAGAGCGCCGGCGATCTTCTTCAGCGTATCGAGCGACGGCACGGTATGGCCGTTCTCCACGCGCGACAGATAGCAGCGCAGCAGCCCTGTCCGCTTTTCAATATCGCCCTGGGACATACCCTTCTGCTGGCGGAAGCCGCGGATCGTCGTGCCGATATTCATGGAGGCGGGTTCTTCCGAGTGTCCCGACGCGGTAGTGGAAAGTGTTTGCATATCAGCCATTAGCCACAAACTAAAGACCCGCAAGGCAACTCGCAAGTCCAAACTTCGCATCCGCTACGATTTCTGTACCTTGCCAGATTCCTCCGTCGCTCTGGCTTACGTGAGATCTCGCCGGAAGAAGAGGGCATCGTCCACCGGATTGGTGCTGTAGCGTTCAATCCGTTCGAAGCCGAGCGAGGTGCAGAGCCGGTCTGCCTCGGGCATGGCGGCGGGCACTGTGTCGAGGTATCGCGCCTGATAGCCTGACCCAGAGCCGCTTCATCTCGCAGGCCTGTTCCTCGGGACGGGAGGGGTGCTTGAAAGCGACGCAGCCCCCTGGCTTCGCCGTCGACCGTGGCGAGCAGGAGGGTCGTGTAAAGCGCCGGCAACCCTTCCACCTCCTGAGGAAAGTTCTCAATGCTAATATTGGCTGTTCCCTCGGTCAACTTGCTCATGATCTCCGGCACGGTCTACCCCATGTACATGCCACCGTTCACATCCAGCGTGTGCCCGGTGATGTACGACGCCTCCTCGGAGGCCAGAAAAGCGACCGCATGAGCGATATCCGACTCCGACCCAGCCCGATTCAGCGGAACAATGGACATCATCGCCGCCCGTTGTTCGTCGGTCAGGATACCCGTCATGGCGGTTTCGACGAAGCCCGGAGCCACCGCGTTCACAGTGATTGTTCGGCTCGCCAACTCCCGCGCCAACGCTTTGGTCAGGCCGATCAGGCCAGCCTTGGATGCCGCGTAATTCGACTGTCCGGCCTGGCCCGTCTCGCCGACGACCGAGGTGATGTTGATCACCCTCCCCCAGCGCGCCTTCACCATGGAGGACATCACCGCCTGGGTCATCAGGAACGCACCGGTCAGGTTGGTCGTTAGTACGTCGTCCCAGTCTTTGCGCTTCATCCGCATAGCGAGGATGTCCCGGGTAATGCCCGCGTTGTTGACCAGGATGCTGACTCCGCCGAACGCGCCTATCACTGCTTTAGCGCACTCCTTGATTGACTCCTCGCTGGCTACGTCGAGCGCAAAGGCCTGTGCCTTGCCCCCTGCCGCCGTAATCTCTGCCGCGACATCTGCCAGCTTCTCTACATTCCGCGCCGCCAGTGCGACGGTTGCCCCAGTTTTCGCCAACTCCAGTGCGCAGGCACGTCCGATCCCCTGCGATGCTCCCGTAACCAATGCAATCCGACCGTCAAGTGTGCTCATGAGAAGAAATTATACGAATACGCGATCCTCAGAATCTGAGGCATGCCTCCGGGGGATGGCATATCCTGAACTTCGACATGTCCGATACCGAAAAAACTTTGATCCAGCCCCAAGCCGACACTCCTGCGAACGAGACCGACGTCTACGCGATCCACGGAGCCGATCCCGAGGTTCTGGCCTATGCGATGGCCAAGTACTCCCGCTCCTCGCTCTCGATGAAAGAGTCACTGGCGGAGATCAGCTCGCAGCGTGCCGAGCAGTTTCTCAATACTTTTTATTTCCAGTACGGTCATCGCTCGATCGCCGATCTGGCGCACATCCCATTCGCCATCGAGCGGCTGAGCTTGCTTGCGGCCATCGCGCTCGTCGACGAGCAACGATGGGATGGGCAGGAGCGCTCCACCCGTTACCAGAACTTCAAGACCTCGGGCTGGTTCACGCCTGCGCTTGGGGATGAGACGCCGCGCTTCACTGCCGCCGTACAGTCCCTCTTCTCCGGATACGACCGCGTTGGGGCGGGCATGCTCACGGCGTTGCAGGCATCGATTCCGCAGCCGGAATCGATGAAGCCGGATGCGTACCTCCGTACCCTGAAGGCTCGAGCCTTCGACGTCGCGCGCTATCTGCTGCCGCTGGCTACTAACACCTCCCTAGGCCAGATTGTGAACGCACGCACGCTGGAGACGCAGGTCTCGCGGCTGCTGACGAGCGAGTTCGCCGAGATTCGCAGTCTTGGTCAAAAGCTGCGCACTGCGGCTGCGGAGCCGGCATGGAACGTTCATCATGGCGATGGCGAGGTGCTGTGCCAGGAGATCGGTTCGGTGGCCGAGGGCTGCGCGGAACGGGCCCATGCCATGCTGATGCGCCCTGTCAAAGCTGCGCCGACGCTGGTCAAATATGCCGCAGCCAACGCCTATCAGGCAGAGACAAGGGCACAGCTCACCCAGGCGGCGGCGGAGCTAATGGCAAGGCAGGCAATCGAGCCCGTGTCGGTTGTGGATTTACTCGATGATGCCGAGCCTCTGGAGGTGGAGTTGGCGACCTCGCTGCTCTATCCGCACTGCCACTTCTCGTACCGGCAGCTCCGCAACAGTGTCGCTGCATTGAGCGAGATACGTCAGGCGGAGATTATCGGTTTGGGAACGAGTCTGCGTGGCCGTCACGATGAGTTGCTGCGTAGTTTCAGCGCCGGTCAGGGCTTCCGCTTCGACATTCTGATGGATATCGGCGGCTTCCGCGATATGCATCGCCACCGTCGTTGTGTACAGCTTTTGCAGGAGTACACCGACGCCCATGGTTACGAGTTGCCGGAGTGTCCCGGACAGCCGAGCCTTGCCGCGGCAGGTCTTGAGGACGATTACATCGCGACCATGGATGCTGCTTTTGCGGCTTATCGCCAGCTTCGCGACTGTGGCGTGTCTGAGGCTGCTCAATCTGCCCAGTACGTGCTGCCGCTGGGGACGCGCTGCCGGTCGATGTTCAAGATGGACTTTGCCGAGGCGGTCTATATCTCGGAGCTGCGGACTGGCGTGGGTGGACATTTCAGCTACCGCCGCGTTGCCCATCTGATGTATCAGGCTGTCGCGAAACGGCACCCTGCACTGGCAGGGCACTTCCGGGTCGAGGACGTAAATGAGCCGATCGATCTGTTGCGGCGATAATCGTTCGCCTTTTCTTTGCCTTTTCCCGTTTTGATGCTAGAATCCGTTGACGATACATAAGAGGAGAAATGCCCGTGGCAGATGACCGTAGCAAGGCAATAGAAGCAGCGCTTTCGCAGCTGGAGAAGCAGTTCGGCAAGGGCTCCATCATGCGGCTTGGCTCGAAAGAGGCCATCGTGCCGATCTCCGTCATCTCGACGGGGTCGATCTCCTTCGATGCGGCGCTCGGAGTGGGTGGTGTACCGCGGGGGCGCGTGATTGA
The DNA here is from genome assembly GCF_013410065.1 of Granulicella arctica. Lineage (NCBI taxonomy): Bacteria > Pseudomonadati > Acidobacteriota > Terriglobia > Terriglobales > Acidobacteriaceae > Granulicella > Granulicella arctica. The sequence continues at coordinate 2,112,907 of NZ_JACCCW010000002.1, read as the reverse complement.
AATCTTTGGCCCTGAATCCTCGGGTAAGACGACTATCACGTTACAGATCATCGCCGAGGCGCAGAAGGCTGGCGGGCTGGCGGCGTTTGTGGATGCCGAGCATGCGCTTGACCCGCAGTACGCGAAGAAACTGGGCGTGGACGTAGATAATCTGCTGGTTTCGCAGCCGGATTATGGCGAGCAGGCACTCGAGATCGTCGAGGCGCTGGTGCGCTCGGGGGCGATCGATGTGCTGGTGGTGGACTCGGTTGCGGCGCTGGTGCCGAAGGCCGAACTCGATGGCGAGATGGGTGATTCGCACATGGGATTGCAGGCTCGTCTTATGTCACAGGCTTTGCGTAAACTGACCGGAACCGTTTCTAAATCAAGGACTTGCCTAATCTTTATCAATCAGATTCGCGACAAGATCGGCGTTATGTTCGGCAATCCGGAGACGACTACGGGTGGCAAGGCATTGAAGTTTTATTCGTCCATGCGCATCGACATTCGTCGAATCGGGGCTGTGAAAGAGGGCGACACAGTCGTCGGTTCACGCACTAAAGTGAAGATAGTAAAGAACAAAGTGGCTGCACCCTTCCGGGATGCGGAGTTCGATATTTTGTATGGCGAGGGGATCTCTCGTGAGGGAGATGTGCTTGATCTGGCGGTGCTGCATAACGTCGTGGACAAGAGCGGCGCGTGGTACAGCTACCAGGGAGAGCGGATTGGGCAGGGACGGGAAAATGTCCGTAACTTCTTGAAAGAAAACAGGAATGTGTTTGGCCGGGTGGATGCAGAGGTTCGCAAGAAACTGGGGATTGGCGGTGCTTCGGCGTCGGCGGAGGTTCCTGAGGTGCCGGCAAATGGCCCTGCGGTAGCGCAGGAGGCTGTGAAAGCTGGCGGACGGAAATCGGCTTAAAAGGCCTGTGTAACTACAAAACCGGAGTTACGGTTTTGTAGTTACACTTTTGTAGTGCGTTTGGCTGTTTGGTCCTCTGCGTGCGTTTTTATCGTCCCACTTTTTACTGGGCTCTCTTCGAAGGGTAACGGAAGCACGATATGCTTCTGGGTGACATGCATACCGTCAAGGCGATCTATCCCGGCACCTTCGATCCGCTGACCAATGGACATCTGGACCTGATTGCTCGTGGGTCCAAGATCGTCGATGAGCTGGTGGTGGCGATCCTGCGCAACTCGGACAAAGGAGAGCCGCTGTTTACCGTGGACGAGCGACGGGAGATGATTTTTGAGGCGACGCGACAGTTTAGCAACGTCTCAGTGATGACCTTCAACGGGCTGCTGGTGGATTTTGCGCGGGAGCAGCAGGCAAAGGCGGTGCTGCGGGGGATCCGGGCGATCTCGGACTATGAGTACGAGTTCCAGATGGCGATGATGAACCGGAAGCTGAACCCGGATATCGAGACGCTGTTCATGATGCCGGCTGAGAAGTACACGTATGTGAGTTCGCGGCTGATCAAGGGCGTGTTCCGGCTGGGTGGGGATGTGTCGGCGCTGGTGCCTCCGCTGGTGATGGAACGGTTGAAGGCGAAGGAGCCGACGCTTCCGTAGCGGAGGGATACCTCAACTCAACGCAAACCAGCTCCGCAATACACTTGTTTCATGGAAAAGCCGCTGGTTCTCATTACGGGAGTTGGAAGGTCGGTCGGCATAGGAGCTGGGATCGCGAGACAGCTAGCTTCCGATGGATGGGATATCGCAATCAATTATTGGCCCTCCTATGACCGGAAAACACATGGGAGTGTGTTGCCTTCAGACCTGGATGGTCTCATCGCAGAGCTAGAAGTCGTAGGGGCCCAAGTTATCGCAGTACCGGGAGACCTGACGCAGCCCGGCACCCCGAGGATGATTTTTGACGCTATTGCTCAGAACAAAAGGGTCGTCTCTGGACTCGTACTCTCACATTGTGAGTCTGTGAACTCGAGCATCCTCGATACCAGCCTTGAAAGCTTTGAGCGGCACTTTGCTGTAAACGTAAGAGCGAGCTGGCAGCTCATTCGAGAGTTTGCGCTTCAGGTTCCATCCGCCGGAGGCCGCATCGTAGCGCTCACAAGCGATGACACCGTCAATAACCTTCCGTATGGTGCCAGCAAAGCGGCTCTAGATCGGATTGTGCTGGCTGTATCGCGCGAACTGGCCCACCTCCACATCATCTCGAATGTCATCAACCCTGGTCCTGTTGATACGGGATGGATGAGCGATGCTGTTCGACTCGCCTGCGTGGCTCGGCAACCGTCAGGAAGACTTGGTACTCCCGCAGATACTGCCAACCTGGTGAGTTTCCTATTCTCAGATCGCGGGGCCTGGATCAATGGGCAACTGCTTAAATCAGACGGAGGATTCTCCGCCTGAATATTGCACAGGGCCATCTATGAATGAGGAAGAACACATCCTTACAGGCGGTAATATCGCTGCCCGCGTTGTGAGAATCGGAGCGACCGTGCGCAAGCCGGTCACTGCTGCTACGCCCAGCGTCAGAAGCCTTTTAGATTGTCTGCATGATCGAGGCTATCCTGCATCTCCACGACACTTTGGGACGGATGAACAAGGGAGGCAGTCTTTGGAGTTCGTTCCGGGAGTCATGGGTAATGCCGGACCGCCGTTGGGCCTTGGCGATTTAGAGCAGGTCGGTCGACTCATCCGTCAATTGCATGAGGTTACAGCTTACTTCCCGATTCCAACCGATGCACGTTGGGACGTTCCGATACGTCCTGACCATGACGATCTCATCTGTCACAACGATCTCGCACCATGGAATTTGGTTCGTAGCGGGGACCGGTGGGTCTTCATCGATTGGGATAACGCGGGTCCTGGTTCTCGCCTTTGGGACCTATCGTATGCGGCGGTCACCTTCCCTCCCATAGAGCCACAGGGCGACATCGCAGAGATAGCTCCACGGGTTGGCGCATTGGTTAGAGGTTACAAGTTGTCCCCTTCGCAAGGCTATGCCTTACCTACGTTGATGCGTAGGCGCGCTCAAGCCATGGGAGACCTTCTCGTGCATGGCACAGAGAACGGTCTTCAACCTTGGGCTGAGATGTATGAGGCTGATCACGCCAGGTATTGGTTCGGTGCTGCACGGTTTGTAGAGGAGCATCGCCAAGCACTAGAAGAGGTCTGCATGAACCGATGAGTGGAGCGTATTTGGGGGTCCCCAATAGCGATACCAGATGGTTGCGACTCTTCGCGTTTTCCACCACGTGTAATCAAGTTGTGCACTTGGGCGGGTGTCTGGGGAGTGTTTCTCTGGAAGCAATCATGATTACTCGAAGAGATGTTCTCGCTATGGGCGGTTTTGTTGTTGGTGGTTCTGTCATGCTGCCTCGTGTGTTGCGTGCGGAGACGAGCGGGCGCTTTCGTGGTCTGCCTGCGTCGCTGGCGCAACTGGAGAAGGCTAACGCTGGACGCCTTGGCGTTGCTGTCTTCGATACCGGGTCAGGGGAACGGTCTGGCTATCGCGTGGATGAGCGCTTCGCCATGTGCAGTACGTTTAAGATGCTGCTGGCGGCGGCTGTGCTGCAACGGGTCGATGCTGGTCGTGAGCATCTGGACCGTGCCGTCGCCATCCCTGCGAAGCCGTTGGTTCACTACTCGCCGCTTACGGAGGAGCATGCGGGTGGGTCGATGACGGTCGCCGAGCTGTGCCACGCGATTCTTACGCGGAGCGATAACACGGCTGCGAATCTGCTACTGGACACGCTCGGCGGGCCTGGTGGCATCACGCGATTCGCACGCTCCATTGGGGATACGGTGACGCGGCTGGATCGGACGGAGACATCATTGAATGAGGCGTTGCCGGGTGATCCGCGGGATACGACCTCACCGGCGGCGATGGTTGGCAATCTGCGAGCGGTGTTGCTGGGCGATGTGCTTTCTGCGGCCATGCGCAATCAACTGGTGGAGTGGATGGTTGCGAATAAGACGGGGGACAACAGTTTGCGTGCTGGACTGCCGCACGACTGGCGCGTTGGGGATAAGACCGGCTCGAATGGAGAGACCACTACCAACGACATTGCCATTCTTTGGCCGGTGAATCGAAAGCCCGTGCTGGTGACGGCGTATCTGACGGAGTGCGCTGGGCCGGAGGAGAAGCGCAAAGCTGTTCTGGCCGAGGTCGGGCGGTTGGTTGCGGTGGCGCTCCAGGCGGGTTGATCGGGTAAAGGAAAAAGAACATACTCTGGGATGGAGCTGCCTTGGGGCGGTGTTTTCTGCGCGGCAAAGGCAGGGACTTCATTTCATTTAGAGTTAAAAGATGACGAATTTGTCGAAGGTTGATCTTGTCGGCGTTGGATTGAATGCGGCTGACACGGTGATCCCTCTCGCAAAGTTTCCGATACGTGGTTCCAAGGTTGAGTTCAGTACCGCGCATCTGTTTCCGGGCGGGCAGGTCGCGAGTACGGTGGTGGCGTGTCAACACTGGGGGATGCGGACCCGCTATGTCGGGAAGCTGGGCGATGATGCTGCCGGAGTGCTGCATGTGAAGGAGTTTGCCCGTGCGGGGGTGGAGACGCAGATTCTCACGGTGGCGGAGTGCGCGAGCCGGCAATCGCTGATTTTGGTGGACGGCGATGGCGAGCGGACGGTGCTTTGGCGGAAGGATGAACGGCTCGACATGCGGCCGAGCGACCTGGATCGTGAGTGGATTGTAAATGCTCGGGCGTTGCACGTGGATGGGTACGATACGGCGACGGCGACGGTGGCGGCGGGTTGGGCGCGGGAGGCCGGGGTTCCAGTGATCGCCGATCTGGATGAGCTGTATCCCGGAGTAGATGAGCTGCTTGAGAGGATCGACTATCTGATTGTGAGCCGGGACTTTCCGTGCCGGCTGATGCGGGAGCCTGACTTGGAGACGGCTCTGCGCGAGATGCAGAGACGTTATGGATGCAAGCTGGCGGCGGCAACGTTGGGTGAAGATGGCGTGCTGGCGTGGGATGGCCGGGAGTATCACTATGTTCCGGCGTATCGGGTGCCGGTGGTCGATACGACGGGGGCTGGGGATATGTTTCATGCCGGGTTTATCTATGGGCTGTTGCAGGATTGGCCGCTCGAACGGCAGCTTGACTTTGCGTGTGCCGCGGCCGCTCTGAACTGCATGGCGGTGGGAGCACGGGGTGGGATGCGGACGTTGGGGGAGGTCGAAGAGCTGATGGCTACGGGCTCTCGCTATCCTGCTGCTTATTCTGTGTCGAGTGTGAGTGGCGTGGTTCGCTAACGCGCAGTGCGGTGATGGAGGTATTTCTGGGTATAAGCTACCTCTAGCCTCGACGTGGCGCATTGGAGCAGGTTATGGGGACGATTCGAGGAGGCAAGGCCAGCTCAGGTTAACTAACCTTCATGTCAGCACAACCACAAATCCACGCCAGTCTCGGTAATGAGGTGATTTCCTGGCCGCATTTGAGGAAAGTCTTCAAAATAATCCTCATGCGAGGTGTATAGCCCTTTGGTTCCGTCCCATAAGGTGAAGTGTCCACTCGCATCGAACCAGCCAGGGATATGCCATGCAATGTGCGCTCCTGCCAAGAAACGGAGTGATCGACTCTTTTTCGCCGCGTTGATAACGTTTAGAAATGTTTGGGCTTAGGGAAGGTTCTTGAAGCGCAGGCAGCATATCAGATTCCCCGTTGCTCTCAGGCTTCTCACAGAATGTGCCCGAAACGACTCTGTCGCGCAGCCGACAAATAAGGACTATGCTCGAAAGTTGTACCGGCCTTTCCAGGAGCTATGTGGCTTCCAACTTTCAGTTGAATCCCGAAGATGAGGCGCGCTTTCGCCTTGCAGCCATCATCGAGTCTTCGGAGGATGCCATTTTGAGCAAGAATCTCGACGGCATTATCACGAGCTGGAATGAGGCTGCATGCCGGATGTTCGGCTATACGGAAGAGGAGATTGTCGGTCACTCGATTCTTGAACTGATCCCCGAATACCTGCATGAGGACGAAGCCGACATCTTGCGCAAGCTGAAGGCGGGCGAACGGATCAATCATTATGAGACGGTCAGGCTCAAGAAAAACGGAGAGACGATCGACGTTTCGCTGACCATCTCCCCGGTCAGAAACAGTGAGAATGTCATTATTGGAAGCTCCAAGATTGCCCGGAACATCTCTGACCGGAAGCAGCTCGAACAGCGGCTGATCCAGGCCGATAAGATCGCCACGATGGGACGCATGGCCGCGACTATTGCGCACGAGATCAACAACCCGCTGGAATCGGTGATCAATCTCCTCTACCTCGCGCGAACCAGCGGCGAACTTGGTAGCGAAGCGAGGGGATACTTGCTGACTGCGGAGGCAGAGATTGAGCGGGTTTCGCACATTGCGCGGCAGACGCTCGGCTACTATCGCGATACCGGGGCACCGGTTGAGGTCTATCTCCACCATGTCCTCACCGATATCCTGACGGTCTATCATTCAAAGCTGGAGAACAGGCACATCGTGGTCAAAACCATCTTTGACGATCGTCGTCCTGTGATGGCCAGCCGGGGTGAACTGGTGCAGGTCTTCTCGAATATTATTTCGAACTCCATCGATGCGATGCCCGAAGGCGGATTGCTCCACATTCAGATACAGGAAGCCGCAAACCTTGAAGGAGGTATTGAGGTTCTGGTGCGGGACCAAGGCGCAGGGATCGAACAGGAGCATCTGACAAAGGTCTTTGAACCCTTCTTTACGACAAAGGGCAACCTTGGCACGGGTATAGGACTTTGGGTGACGAAGCAGCTTGTAGAGAAGCACGGCGGACGGGTTGCGCTGACCAGCTGCACAGACACTGGTATGAGCGGGACGAGCATCACTTTGTCTCTTCCTGTCGCGAAGCGGTTGGTGCACTGAAGCCGCGAAGGAATGGAGAAGATTCGGCTGCTTAGAGGCCGCTCTTTTCTCAACTGGCAGGGTGGCGCGGTATTCGGGAAGGTAATGCTCCTGTGCTCGCGACTTGGTGCCACAATGAGGAGCAGGACAGCAATGTGGATTGCTTGCGGGTAGCGGGTTAGTTTGAATTGTCGCTTCGCTCCGGCCGCGAGACGTGTCGAATCAAATCCCTAATGACCAATAACCCGGTCAAACTCGGTGGTGAGCCATTCAGCCAGCGGCGTTACCGTTCGCAGGAATTCAGTCTTATCTTCCGGTGGTCGCTGTATCCAGTCGAGGATCAGGGTCATACTGGTCCGCTTCTCGGGATAGTAACGGCAGAAGTATTCGAATGAGGTCTCGAGCTCTGTTGTCCAGCGACCCAGGCGCGGCATTACGAGGCTAAATCCTGTGCGTACTGTCTTGCGGCAGATCCGACGCATTACGGCTTGTGCGATTGCCGGCTGATTTGTTTCCCCCAGCTCGTTCAGCGTGGCTTGCGTATCGATTGCGTAATCTCCGTTGAATCCGCGAGCGACCTCGATGGATGGACGAAATTTGGGCAAGAGCGGGCGGATGTCTTCTCCTGCTACGCAGACACAAAGGTGTTTGATGAAGCAGCCTAACCCTGGGAGACTCTCCTTGCTGAGGGCTTCCTGGAGCGGTGCGGCTCCAATCCCGATCTCCCGTACGCATGACTGGTAGGACGCGGAGAGGTTCTTTGCAACATGCTTGATTTTGGCTTGGTCTGGATCCGAGATGGGGTTGCTGAAGATAACGAGAAGATCGATATCGGATTTCCCTAGCCGAGCATGGCCTGTTGCGACACTTCCATACAGGTAGATGCCGTGTAACCGGGCTTCGAAGGTCGATGTTAGAAGAGCGATGCTGTCGTCCAGGACTGGTCGATAGACGGGCGAAATTTTTTCGACCGCGCAGCAGATTTCGATATAGCCTTCAGCGTCGAGACCATCCCGCGTCATAGAGCTAACTTACATCTCCTGGTCCTCAAGCCGTTCTATCAAAGATGTATTCCGATGGGGCAGGGCTCATACTCATTGGCGAGAGAGCGTCGGCGTTGCAGACAGTCTCGCATGAACGACTGTTCTCTGATGCTTTGTAGTTCGGAGCGTGCGGACCGCTTTCGGCCAATTCCGGACATCTGGAAGCCTTTTCCGGGGGGTGACCGTTTGACGCTCTAACCAATTCAAACTGACTTCTTACCTGCTTGCGTGTGCTTTTGTCTTGGGGAGAGACTGAAGTGCCGACCTCATGAATCCTTTAGTGACCGGTTGGAGTGGAGAATATTTGCTCAGGGAGATTACTACCAGGGAGATTAGTAATGGTTCTTTATGGGTGCTTTATTTTGGGGGGCAAATCTGAAACACTAGGGCTATGAGCACAACAGCAACCAAGGTGTTTGCGGACCGTATCGGCCGCATTGAAGTTTCTGCAACCATGGCGATCACGGCGGCGGCGTTGAAGCTGAAGTCGGAGGGCGTAAACCTGGCGGATTTCGGTGCGGGCGAGCCGCACTTTGCGACTCCGCGGCACATCAAGGACGCGGCGATCGAGGCGATCGAGAACAATTTTACGCGGTATACGAACGTGGCCGGCATCCCTGAGGTGCGAAAGGCGATCGTGGATCGTCATGCGGCGGACTTCGGGTCGAACTACACGCCGGACGAGTGCGTGTTCACGACGGGCGGCAAGCTGGCACTGTTCAATGCGATCCAAGTGCTGGTGGACCATGGCGACGAGGTGATTCTGCCGGTGCCGTACTGGGTGTCGTTCAAGGACATCATTCAGTATGCGGGCGGTGTGCCGGTGTTCGTCGAGAGCCATGAGGAGGAGAACTTCCGGGTTACGGCGAAGATGATCGAGGCGGCGATTACGCCTCGGACGAAGGCGATTGTGTTGAATACGCCGTCGAATCCTTCGGGCGCGGTGGTGTCGCCGGAGGATCTGGAGGCGATTGTTCGCCTGGCGCATAAGCATGGCATCTATTGCCTGCTCGATGAGTGTTATGTCTACCTGACGTTTACGGGGCAGGTGGTGAGCGGCGGTTCGTTTACGGACTGCAAGGAGCATGTGGTGGTGCTCGGATCGTTGTCGAAGACGTATGCGATGACGGGCTGGCGCGCAGGTTTTGCGCTGGGACCAAAGCCGATTATCGCTGCGATGAGCAAGTTGCAGTCGCAGAGCACGTCGAACACGGCGAGCATGGTGCAACGGGCTTCGATTGCGGCGCTGACAGGATCGCAGGAGTGCGTTTCGGAGATGCGGGCGGATTACATCAAGCTGCGCGACCGGGTGCTGGCAGGGTTTGAGACGATTCCGGGGATGACGTGCACGGTGCCGCAGGGCGCGTTCTATGTGTATCCGAATGTGAGCAGCTTCTTCGGCAAGGGTGGGATCAAGTCTGCCTCCGATATTGCGGCGAAGCTGTTGAGCGAGGCGCATGTGGTGGTGGTTCCGGGCGAGGCGTTTGGGACGACGGATCATATCCGGTTGTCGTACGCGGTATCGCATGATGTGGTGGACGAGGGCGTGAAACGCATGCGCGAGTATTTTGCCGGGCTAAGTTCGTAGGCTCTCGGAGATGCGTCACTTCCCGAGAGCTTACGGCGCTCGGGAACGGGCGGCTGAGAAGACAGGGAAGTGATGAACATTCAGTTTGCTCCGGTAATTCTGGCGGGCGGCAGCGGGACGCGTTTTTGGCCTCGCAGCCGCCGAGCCCGCGCGAAACAGGTGCTCGCTCTCGACGGCGATCGCACGATGATTCAGCAGACGCTGGACCGCCTTCTGCCGCTGAGTGCGATGGAGGATGTCTGGGTCATTACCAATGAGCTGCTGAAGGAGACGATCTCGGAGCAGTTGCCGGGAGTCCCGGATGCCCATATTCTCAGTGAGCCGTCGGCGCGGAATACGGCCCCGGCGTGTGCGCTGGCGGCGTTTCTGTTGGAGAAGCGCTCTCCGGATGCGGTGATTGGGATCTTTCCGTCGGATCAGGTGGTGGGGGACGTTGCGCGGTTTACCGAGGTGGTACGGGCAGGTGTTGCGCTGGCGGCGAGCGGGGACCGGATCGTGGTGCTGGGGGTTCCGCCGACGCGACCGGAGACGGGTTTCGGGTACATCGAGCAGGGTGAGGTGATGGATGCTGCCTCTGTGCCGTGCGATGGAATACCGGTACGCCGGGTGAAGCGGTTTACGGAGAAGCCGAACAGAGAGCGGGCCGAGGAGTTTCTCGCTACGGGGAACTATGCCTGGAACGGCGGGATTTTTCTGTGGAGCGTGCGGACGCTGGTTGGCGCGATTCGGGAGTTTTGTCCGGCGATGGCTCCTCTGCTGGAGAAGATTGCGGCAGCGCATGGGACGTCGCAGTTTGCGGAGGTTTTCGCGGAGCTTTATCCGCAGTGCGAGAGCATCTCGATTGACTATGCGGTGCTGGAGCCGCGGTCGGCGAAGGGCGAGTTGAAGTCCGAGATTTATTGTCTCCCGGCGGATTTTGGATGGAAGGATCTGGGATCGTGGGCGGCACTGCATGAGCACCAGATGGATATTCCGGCGCTGACGGGCTGCGGTGGGGCCAATGTGGTGGAAGCGGGGAAGAGCCTGGCGCTCGAGGCGCACAGGAACTATGTGTTTGCACCGGGCAAGGCGGTGGTGCTGCTGGGGGTAGACGACCTGGTGGTGGTGGAGACGGAGGACTCGTTGTTGATTACGACGCGAGCGCATTCGCAGGATGTGGGCAGGGTGGTCAAGGCGTTGACCGAGGCCGGCCGGCATGAACTTATTTAGAGATTCGTCGATAGAAAGATAGGATTATGACGACTGCGGTGAAGTTTGGGACGGATGGATGGCGAGGCATTATTGCCGATGACTTTACGTACGCGAATGTGCGGGTGGCGTCTGCAGCGATTGCGCATTATGTGATCGAGCAGGAGGATGCGAAGGGCGGCGTGTGCATCGGGTATGACACGCGTTTTGGATCGCGGAGCTTTGCGAAGGTGGTGGCGGAGGTGCTGGCGAAGGCAGGGATTCCGGTCGCGCTGGCGAATGACATTACGCCGACTCCGGCGCTGTCGTATGCGGTGCGAGAGCGGAAGGCGGCGGGCGGCGTGATGATTACGTCGAGCCATAATCCTGCTGAGTGGAACGGGGTGAAGTACAAGGCCAGTTATGGCGGGTCGGGCCGGCCGGCGATCATCTCGGCGATTGAAGGATATCTGGAGAAGGAGCTGCCGGTGGCGGCTGTTCCCGGGAAGATTGAAGAAGTTGACTTCAACCCGGACTATATTGCGGCGATTACGCGATTTGTGGACCTGGAGGCGATCAAGGCTTCGGGGTACCGGTTCTTAATTGACACGATGTACGGCGCGGGGCGCGGGGTGATCGCGGGAATCTTCACGAAGGCAGGGGTTCCGTTTGTGGAGATGCGGAATGAGATCAACCCGGCGTTTCCGGGGATCAACCCGGAGCCGATCATGCCGCATATTGCGGAGACGCGGGTGCGCGTTGTCGCGGACAAATGTGATGCGGGGCTGGTGACGGACGGGGATGCGGACCGGATTGGCGCTGTGGATGAGCACGGAAATGTGGTGGATGCGCACAAGATCTTCTCGGTGCTGCTGAAGTGGCTGCTCGAGCGAAAGAAGTGGCCGGGGGCGGTGACGCGGGCGTTCAACACGACGAAGATGCTGGACCGGATTGCGGCGAAGTATGGGCGTACTCTCTATGAGCATGGGATCGGCTTCAAGTATGTGTGCGATCTGATGTTGGAGAAGGAGATTCTGATTGGTGGCGAGGAATCGGGTGGAGTTGGGATCAGCAAACATCTGCCGGAGCGGGATGGGATGCTGAACTCTCTGCTGCTGGCGCAGGTGATGGCGGACGAGAAGAAGACGCTTGGGGAGTTGGTGGCGGCGTTGCAGGAGGAGTTCGGCGAGCACCAGTATGGGCGGATCGATATGCACATCGATGAGGCGCTGAAGCAATCGGCGATTGCGCGTGCGGGTGCGATGACGGTCGGGGCGGAGATCGCCGGGCTGAAGGTGCTGCGGGTGGAGACGATGGACGGGATCAAGTTCTTTCTTGAGAACGACACCTGTATGGGTAAACCGAATGCGGCGGAGACGTGGTTGCTGCTGCGGGCTTCAGGGACGGAGCCGTTGCTGCGGGTGTACTGCGAGAGCTGCTCGGTAGAGTCGGTGGAGAAGGTGCTGGAAGCTGCGCGGACGTTTGTGCTGGCCGGTGGCGCGGCTTGAGCTATGAGATTCTCGAGGAGAGGGCGTTCACGGTAGCGGGAATCTTTGCGCGGGTGTCGAATGCGACTCCTGAGCTTATTGGGGATCTCTGGCGTAGATTTCTTACGATGGGTGGGGCGCAGGCGATCGAAGGGCGGCGAAACGATTCGGTCTACTGCATATATTGCGAGTACGAGGGGGATTTCAACGCCCCATATACAGTGGTAATCGGGTGTGCGGTGGATGGCGATGTGCGAGTGGCTAAAGGGATGAAAAAGGTTCAGATTGCGGCGGGACGGTTCGCGGTGTTGCGGGCTACAGGCGAGTTGCCGATGGGTGTGTTCGAGGCGTGGAGTGAGGCTTGGGCAACGCCGCTCGATCGCTTATATGATGCTGACTTCGATAGGTATGGCGTAGACGGCGTCGTGACAGTGCATGTGGGGGTTCGGTGAGGGTTGAGACGAAGGGGTTGTTGTTCGATATGGATGGGGTGCTGATTAGCTCCATCGGTTCGGTTAATCGGTGCTGGCGGCGGTGGGCGGCGATCTATGGGCTGCCGGACCCTGAGAACTTTGAGATTCCTCATGGGAAGCGGGCGATCGATATTATTCGGGAGCTGCGGCCGGATATCGATGCGGCGGAGGGTTTGCGGGTGATCGAAGACATGGAGATCGCCGATACGGAGGACCTGAAGGTGCTGCCGGGGGTGCGGGAGCTGCTGAAGTCGCTTCCGCCCGAGCGGTGGGCGATTGTGACCTCGGCGACGCATCGGTTGATGCTGGGACGGCTGAAGGTGGCAGGGCTTCCGGTGCCGGAGCGAATTATCAGCGCGGATATGGTGGAGCGGGGCAAGCCCGATCCGGAGCCGTATGTACGCGGGGCGGGGTTGCTGGGGTTTGCGCCATCGGAGTGCGTTGTTGTGGAGGATGCCCCTTCCGGGGTAGGCGCGGGCAAGGCCGCGGGCTGCCGGGTGCTGGGGGTGTTGGGGACGCATACAGCGGAGGATTTGGGAGTGGCGGATTGGGTGGTGGATTCGCTGGAGGTGCTGCGGGTAGTGGCGGGAATTGGTGAGTTGGTGCTGGGGTTTCCGGTGGTGGAGCGGTAGGGCGACTGAACGGTAACAGCAGCTTCCGCAGCTGTGTTTTCGGAACGACAACCAAAAGGACAAGCAACGGCAAAAGCAACCGCAGGTCCTTCGACTGCGTGCTTCGCACTTCGCTCAGGATGACAGTTTTTTGGCGTGAGTTGGGGTTGCGGCGGAGCTAGCGGTGGCGGCGAGGAGTAAGGCTTCTACGTGTTGGAGGTCGGCTTCGGTGTCGACGCCGATGGTGTCGAAGTCGGTGGGCTCAACGTAGAGGCTGAGGCCGTTTTCGAGGAAGCGGAGCTGTTCGAGGCGCTCGGTGGTTTCGAGGGTGCTGGTGGGTAGAGTGGGGAAGCGGTCGAGGGCAGCCTTGCGATAGGCGTAGAGGCCGATGTGCTTCCAATAGGTGGCGCCTGCGGCGTCCCGATCGTAGGGAATGGTGGCTCGGGAGAAGTAGAGGGCGCGGCCATCGGCGGCGGTTACGACCTTGACGGCATTGGGATTATGGATGTTGGCCTCGGTGCAGCGGACTTTGAGGGTCGTGACGTCGACGTGGGGTTGGTTGAAGGGGCGGAGGAGCGCAGTGAGGTGCTCGGCGCGGAGGAGGGGTTCGTCGCCCTGGATGTTGACGTAGATGTCGGCTGGGTAGAGCTGGGCCACGGCGTGGACGCGATCGGAGCCGCTGGGGAGGTCGGGCGAGGTTATCTGGACGGGCCAGTTATTTTGCCGGCAGAGATCGGCGACCTCGTCGGAGTCGGTGGCGACGATGAGATTGTCGAGCTGGGGGCAGGCGCGGGCGGCTTCGACGACCCAGGCGAGCATGGGGCGTCCGGCGATCTGGCGGAGGACCTTGCGGGGCAGGCGGGTGGAGGCGAGGCGAGCGGGGATGACGCCGAGAACGCGAGATGAGTTTTGGTGAGTTTCAATCATTCTTAATGTGGATTCGTTTCTCGGAGCGTTCTTGCTGCGTTTCTTTTCTTGATCTGAAGGATAACGAGATAAATGCCTCCACAGAAAAGTATCGCTGCGGCGGCACCTGCTCCGTTTATGAAGCCCACGAAGGTGCTAAGACCACACTGGCCATCATTCTGCCCAGGTTTGCAGTCTGTTGCTATGCCCATGTATAGAAAAGGGGCGAATGCGGCGATGGATAATGCGATGAGAAAAAGGATTGACTTCCACAGCGCGATTTTCGAGCCGATCATAACGCGGCCTCGTTTACCCAATGCAGGGAATCAAGTATCATCATGACAGGCTGTTGTGAGCGGTGTGGGTTATGTGTGCGCCGCGAGATGTTCCTCCCAATACAGCCCTCCACACCAGGCGGTGTAGCTCAGATGGTTAGAGCGACGGACTCATAACCCGTAGGTCGACAGTTCGATTCTGTCCACCGCCACCAATTGTGTTTGGGTGCCTTCGGCATCCAATCCGGGTTCCAGAGTATCATTTCGCATAAGAGCTTCGTCTAATCCCTGACTGTTGCTGCGATGATGTCCGTGGAGAGTTTAGTCCTATGCCTAAGAGTTCGAAGATTCTGTTGCTTGTTGTTTCCGTTGTTCTGGTGCTGGTGGTGTTTCTTGGCGTGAACTCGACAGGAGTGAGCGCGGCGACTGATGCGCAGGATGGCGCGTACAAGCAGATCAACGTGTACAGCGAGGTGCTGCGGCATATCCAGACGGACTATGTGGTTGAGCCAAATATCCCGAAGGTGACGAATGGGGCGCTGCGGGGCTTATTGGAGTCGCTGGATGCGGACTCGAGCTACCTGACGCCGACGGAGTACACGGCGTATAAGGCCGACAAGGGCGGCAAGGCGCAGGTTGGGATCAATATCTCGAAGCGGTATGGGTATGCGACGGTGGTATCGGTCATTCCGGGAAGCCCGGCGGACAAAGCGAATCTGGATGACGGCGACCTGATTGAGATGATTGGGACCGAGGATACGCGTGAGATGTCGCTGGCGGTGGTCCAGAGGATGTTGGAGGGGCAGCCGGGAACGGAGTTGGTACTGGGGGTGGTGCGGCCACGGAATCCGAATCCGGAGAAGGTGACGCTGACACGGGTGAATGTGACGCTGCCCCCGGTGTCGGAGACGATGTATGAGAACTCGAGCATTCTGTATCTGAAGCCGGGTGCGTTGGACCACGATCATGTGCAGCAGGTCGAGGCGAAGCTGAAGGGGATGCAGAAGGCCGGGAACAAGAAGATTCTGCTGGACTTGCGCGATGTAGCGGCTGGCGATATGGCTGAGGCGACGCGGTTGGCGAACTTCTTCCTGAAGACGGGGACGATCGCGACGCTCGAGGGGCAGAAGTTCCCGAAGCAGACGTTCGAGGCGGATGAGAAGCTGGCGATCAACGCGACGGCGCCGATGGTGGTACTGGTGAACCGGGGCACGTCCGGGCCGGCGGAACTGGTGGCGGGGGCTCTGCTGGACGATAAGCGGGCTGATTTGATCGGCGAGCGGACGTTCGGCGAAGGCGCTCAGCAGAAGACGTTTGAGCTGCCGGATGGCGCGGCGCTGATCCTGTCCGTGGCGAAGTACGAGTCGCCTTCGGGGAAGAAGTTGCAGGACGATGGGGTGATGCCGGGAGTGCTGGTGGCGTCGACGATCGCGGATGAGGCGGAGGGGTTTGGCGATACGACATCGGCGCAGCCGGTGGATCATAAGCCGGGCGTGACGGTGGATGAGCAGCTCTCCAAGGCGCTGGATGTGTTGAAGGCCAAGGCTTAGAAGCTCGACGCAGTTTAGAGTGGTAGGGATGCCGGTAAGCTCCAGCCGCGAGACGAGAGACCCTGAGGTTGCGGCCAAGCCGTGGCGGAAGTGGCTGTCCCGCATTGGCAGGGCAGTGGTTATTGTCTGCCAGTGGATCGCTATTGTCTGTAAGTGGATCTATGTGGTCTGCGCTCCGGTTGCGGCGTGGCTCTTCTCATTTGTCGATCTGCGGCGGCTGGAGTTTCCGTCGCGGCGGATCGCGGTGCGGACGACTTTTCTGGCGCTGCTTGGGCTGGCGGCGGTGCTCGGGATCACGAGCGGGTTGATGCTGGTGTACTCGGTCGATCTTCCGCAGATGGAAGACCTGGTACGGTATCGGCCGGATACGACGACGGAGCTCTACGACATTCATGGGAAGGTATTCGGGTCGTTCGCGTTGGAGCGGCGGGTGGTGGTGCCGTATGAGCAGTTTCCGCCAGTGCTGCGCGAGGCGATTATCTCGATTGAGGACAAGAGCTTCGAGAGCAACTGGGGGGTGAACCTGTTTCGCGCGGTGGGCGCGGCGTGGCGAGACCTGCACTCGAAGGGAAGGGCGCAGGGAGCGTCGACGCTGACGATGCAACTGGCGCGGAACCTGTTTCTCTCGTCGGAGAAGACGTACGGGCGGAAGTTTCAGGAGATTCTGCTCTCGATGCAGATCGAGCGGCGGTTTACGAAGCAGCAGATCTTCCAGCTCTACGCGAACCAGATCTACCTGGGGCATGGAACGTACGGGTTCGAGGCAGGATCGGAGTTTTATTTCAGCAAACATGTGCGGGAGCTGACGCTGCCGGAGGCGGCTCTGCTGGGCGGGCTGCCGAAAGGGCCGGAGGCGTATTCACCGATCCGGCATCCGGACAAGGCGCTGCGGCGGCGGAACCTGGTGCTCCACGAGATGCTGATGGACGGGAAGATTACGTCGGCGCAGGCAGCGGGGGCGATGGCGGCTCCGCTGGGGCTGCATATCGCGACGCCGGTGAACAGCGTAGCTCCGTATTTTGTGGAGGAGATACGGCGGCAGCTCGAGAAGGAGTATGGCGCGGAGGAGGTGCACGGCGCGGGGCTGCGGGTGTACACGACGCTTGATCTGGACCTACAGAGGGCGGCTAACAAGGCAGTGATGGATGGGCTTGCGACCTATGAACGGCGGCGGGGATGGAAGGGCCATCTACAGAATGTCCTGGCCAGCCCGGACGGATTGGATGGGTACCAGCATCCGGACTGGGCGCAGACTCTGGAGACGGGAAGCTATGTCCATGGGGTGGTGACGGCATTGACGCCGCGGCAGGTGCAGTTGAAGGTGGGGACGTCGCAGGTGGTGCTTCAGCCAGAGGACTGGGCGTGGACGCAGCAGTGGAATGCGGAGAGTTTGCTGAAGGTCGGGGATGTGGTGTATCTGAAGCTGGGCGCGCGGCTGGCTGAGAATGCTGGCGCGGAGGGATTCAGGGCGGTGCTGGAGCAGGATTCTGGGGCGCAGGCTTCTCTGATGGCGGTGGATAACGCCAACGGTGAGGTGATGGCGATGGTGGGTGGGCGCGATTATGCGCTGAGCCAGTTCAACCGGGCGACGCAGGCGGAGCGCCAGGTGGGGTCGTCGTTCAAGCCGTATGTGTATACGGCGGCGATTGAGGCGGGGTCGAAGCCGAGCGACATCATTTTGGATGCGCCGACGAGCTTTCCGACGCCGAGCGGGTGGTATACGCCACACGACTACGAGTCGGGGTTTGCGGGAACGATGACGCTGACGAGCGCGTTTGCAGAGTCACGGAATATTCCGGCGCTGAAGCTGGCGAGCCAGGTAGGGATTCGCAAGGTGATTGAGACGGCGCGGCGGTTTGGGGTGACGAGTAACCTGCCGGCGTATCTGCCGGTGGCGATTGGCGCGGCGGACCTGACGCTGTATGAGCAGGTGGGTGCGTATACAGTGTTTCCTAATGACGGGATACGGATCGAGCCGCACTACATTCGCAAGCTGGTGCAGGCGGATGGGCTGCCGCTGAAGGAGAAGATGCCGGAGGTGACGGAGGTGATCTCGGTCGATACGGCGCGGCAGATGATGGTGATGCTGAAGGCGGTGGTTCAGTATGGGACGGCGGCGACGGCATCGGCGTTGAAGCATCCGCTCGGTGGCAAGACGGGGACGACGAATAACTACACAGATGCGTGGTTTGTCGGGTTTTCGCCTTCGGTGACGTGTGGGACGTGGATCGGGTTCGACGATCGGGAATCGCTGGGTAAGAAGGAGACGGGGGCGAAGGCGGCGTTGCCGATATGGATCGACTTTATGCGGGCGGCGATTGCGGACAAGCCGAAGGAGGCGTTCTCGACAGCGACTGCTCCGAAGAAGGTGTTGGATGTGGATGTGCCGCAGAGGGCACCTGTGGTGAAGCCGGTCGCTCCGAAGGCAGAGGATACGGATTCGGACGACGAGGATATGCCAGATTCGAGTGGTGGAGATCAGCCGAAGGTGGTGGCTCCTACTGCGGGGAGTTCGGATGATGCTCCGGCAGCAAAGGTGCCACAGGCGGCTCCGCAGTTGTGAGGATATGAGGGGCTCTGGGCGCTTCCGGTAGAATGATCCGAACTTCCAAGCCACGAGGCACGATGTTCTCTTCCAGACGTACTTTATTGCTTACTTTGGCTTTGCTCACTCCAACGACTCTGCTTGCTCAGGTTAGCGAGTCGTCGATCACCAAGCAGATTCAGACCCTTCGCTCTGTTCCGGATGCACAACGGCCCGCGGCCACGATCAAGACTGCGATGGATATTCGTACGCTGCCGGCGGGGCTGCCTAAGCTGAAGCTGGCGTATGGTCTTTCCCACCTTGTCACGGAGGGGGATCAGGGACATGACGCTCTTCAGGCGGTGGCGACTACCCTTGCGCTGTCGCTTGCGGAGTCGCCGCAGCCCGCGAAGGATGGTGGTGTACCTCCGGGGCCGTATCTCTCGCTGGCTAGTCTGGTGCGGTACGAAGGGGTGACGGTTGAGCTGAATGATCCGTTGCTGGCGAAGGCGGGAGAGATTCTTGCGGCCAACGATGCGGACGTGGCAAAGGCTGACTTTACGCTTAAGGATCTCCATGGCAAAAAGGTCACGCTGTCAGAATTACGCGGGAAGATCGTCCTCGTGAACTTCTGGGCGACATGGTGCCCGCCCTGCCGTAAGGAGATGCCCGATCTGGATGTGATCTATACCCACTTTCAGCCGCAGGGGCTGGTGGTTCTTTCCATCTCGGATGAGGAGATGTTCAAGGTTGGTTCGTTTGTTACCCAGGCGAACTATCATCCGCCGGTTTTGCTAGATCCGGGGAGAAAAGTAGCGACACAGTTTCATGTGGAGGGGATTCCGAAGAGCTTTGTCTTTGATCGCGAGGGGAAACTGGTGGGCCAGTCCATCGATCAAATGACGCAGCATCAGTTTCTGGTGATGCTGGCGCAGGCTGGTTTGCACCCTTGATGGGTTGGGCTTAGAAGCTGAGGTTGCAGAGGGTGAAGTAGCGGCGGGCGCGGGCTACGTCGATGCCGATTTGCTGCTTGAGGGCTTCGGGGTTGGGCCAGCGGATCTCGGGGCGGAGGCGCTTGAGGAAGGTGAGGCGGAGCGGGGTGGCTTCGTCGAGGGCGATGGGGTGGAAGTTGAGGAGGTGGGACTCGACGGTGAAGGAGTCGGCGCCGAAGGTGGGGCGGTTGCCGATGTTGGTGACGGCTTCGAAGGTCTCCTCGCCGACGCGGAGGGTGGTGACGTAGACGCCGTTTGCGGGGAGCAGGTTGGCGTAGGGGGCTAGGTTGATGGTGGGGACGGTGAAGCGGGTGCCATAGCCACGGCCGGGGGCTGGAGTGCTGTCGATGGAGAAGGGGCGGCCCAGGAGGACGCGGGCCTGGCTGACGTCTCCGGCGGCGATGCGCTGGCGGATGCGGCTGGAGGAGACGACCTGGCCGCGCAGGATCTGCGGGGCAAAGACGCGGACGGAGAAGCCGAGTTCGCGGCCCAGGAGTTCGAGGCTGTCGATGCCTGCCTCGGCCTGGTAGCCGAAGCGAAAGTTTTCGCCCTCGTGGACCTCGGCGGCGCGGACGGCTTGTTTGAGGACGGTGTCGGCGAAGGTGCGGGCGGTGGTGTGGGAGAAGGCTTCGTCGAAGGGGAGGACGAGGGTGGCGCCGATACCGGTTGCGGCGAGGAGGTCAAGTTTCTGCGCGAGGGGTGTGATGAGGGGCAGGTTGATCTGTGGGCGCAGGATGTGAGCGGGATGCGGATCGAAGGTGATGGCGATGGAGCGGAGGCCGAGAGCTTGGGCGCGGGCGATGACCTCGGCGATGACCCAGCAGTGGCCGCGATGCACGCCGTCGAAGTTGCCGATGGTGGCGATGGTGGGGCCGAAGTCGGGGGGGAGCTGGTTGAGGGAATGGAATATCTGCATCAGGCTAATCTCATTTGCGTCAGGCGATCTCGAAGGTGAGCTGGAGGCCGTCGTAGGCGAGGCGGATGTGGGGTGGGAGGATGGCCTCGGTGGCGTCGTGGTCGAGGTCGTGTCCCATGTGGGTGAAGAAGGCGCGTTTGGGCTTGAGGAGGTTGACGAAACCTATGGATTTTTCGAGGTGAGAGTGGCTGAAGTGAGGTGTCAGGCGGAGGGCGTCGAGGATGAGGATGTCTAGATTCTGGAGGAACGGGATGCTCTCGGAGGGGATGTCGCTCATGTCGGTGAGGTAGGCGGCTGAGCCGAAGCGGTAGCCGGTGGTGCGCTCGCGGCCATGAATGAGGGGGATTGGGCGAAAGTGAGCGCCGAAGAGGTCGATGTCTTCTTTAAAAACAGAATCTTGTTTATTTTTCAATCGGCGGATTTCGACGCGGGCGCTGGTGGAGTGGCGGCGCTCGGGGAGGAAGGTGTAGTTGAAGATGCGTTCGATGCCTTCGGCGGTTTGGTCGTCCGCGTAGAGGGGGAGGTTGCCTTCGACGAGGAAGCTGAGGGGGCGGAGGTCGTCCATGCCGAGGATGTGGTCGGCGTGGCCGTGGGTGTAGAGGACGGCGTCGACGCGGCGGATGCCCTCGCGGATGGCCTGGGCGTGGAAGTCGGGGCCGGTGTCGATGAGGAGGGTGCGGTCGTTGTAGGCGATGCGGACGGAGGGACGCGTGCGCCGGTTACGCGGATCGCTGGAGGTGCAGACGGCACAGGTGCAGCCCAGAGTAGGGACACCCATGGAGGTTCCTGTGCCGAGAAAGGTGAGGGTGGCCTGCATGCCTTGGAGTGTCTCTCCTATGAGTAGTGAGTGGGGAGGATTCCCTCAGGGGCTAAAGCCCCTTCGAAACGGTCCTGCGGAGGGTTCTGACCTTTCAAGACGATTGCTAGCGGACGATGCTCGGGCGTCCGGGACCTCCCGGTCCACCGGGGGCTTTGGCCTGGGCGGAGCGGGCGAGGGATTGTGTGACCTCGAGGAAGGCGATGCGGAGTTCGAAGAGGGCGCTGTCGAGAAGGCGAAGTTCGGCTTCGCTGAGGTTGCCCTTGGTCTTGTCGGCGAGGACACCGAGCATATCGATGCTCTGGCGAGCGCTCATGAGGTCGATGCGGGGCTGCTCGCCCTCTGGGGTAGAGCCGCCGAGCTGCATGATGGCGGTCATGTAGACGGACTGGACGAGGCGATCGAAGCTCATCTCGGGGATGCGGTCCATACCGGGGTTGGCGGCGCGGATGGCGGTGTCGAGGCGGTCTGCGGTCTGGTCGTAGGCGAACCTGGCTTCGCGAATCTGCTCTTCGGTGAGTGCGGGAGGGAGATCGAGCTCGGCGTTGGATTCGGTAGCAGGAGCTTCGACGGGTGCGGGGGCGGCTGCTTCAGGGGCAGGGATGGGCTTGGGTTCTTCACGCTCGGGTGTGGGGGCGGCGTCGTGGCGCGGTTCACCATCGGGGTTGAACTTGCGGCGATCGGTGACGACAAAGGGTTTGTTTTGTTCGGACATGGTTACACTCTTTCGTGAAGTATCAGATGCGATCACGGACCGGGCCGCTGCTAAAGGTCTCTTATGGGGAGCGGGACGGGGTGGGCTTCGCCGCCTGCGTAGGTAAGGGGAACGGCTCGGTCCAGCGCCTCGCGCCGGATGTAGCCGAGGGCAAGGTGAAGGGTGCCGCTGCTGAGTGGAATGGCGGCGGCGCTGGTGATCTCGCCGACCGACTTGGCTTCGGCCTCGATGACGGTGCCCGCGGGAGGGATGGAGCCTTCGAGCCGATAGGCGGTGAAGGTGCGGTGGACGTTGCCACGGGAGCGAATGCGCTCGACGATCTCCTGGCCGAGGTAGCAGCCCTTGTTGAAGTGGAGCGCTTGCGTTTGGGCGGTCTCCTGGGGAAGCTCCTTGTCGCGGATGTCGGTCCCGTAGCGGGGGGTGCCTTCGAGGAGGCGGAGCCACTCGACGACTTCGGGGGCGCAGGGTTCGGCTCCGGCTGTGGCGAGTGCTAGCGTGAGGGATTCGGCGGTGGCGGCGTTGGCCCAGAGCTCAAAACGGGGGACGAGCGGGCTGTGGGTGGCGAGGAGGGTGACTTCGGCTCCGTGCCAGGAGATTGTTTCGAGCGCTAGAGACGATGGTGTGGGGAGGCCGAGTTGTTTGAGGAACGATGCTGCTTCCGGGCCGGCGATGCCGATGCCGGTGCGGTCGGTGGTGTCGCCGGTGAGCTCGACGTCGTCCATGATGATGAAGCGGTCGAGGGTGGCGATGAGGCCTGCGAGATGGGCGCGGCTGGTCTGGAGGAGGATGTCGTCAGGGCGGGCGAAGGCGTAGGCGGTGCCCTGAATGCGTCCCTGGGCGTTGAGGATGAAGTTGAAACAGCCCAGGCCGGGGGCGAGATCCTGAATCGAGTTGGTGACCATGCCGTTGAGCCAGCGCACGCGGTCCTCGCCGGTGATGCGAATCCAGCCGAGGTCGTTGAGGGAGAAGTTGCCTGCGTGATGGAGTAGCGCCTGAAGCTGGGCTTCGGCGGGCTGGGTAGCGAGGATGTCGGCTTGAGTGGTCAGGGTCATGACGGACGGAGCGCGAAACTCTGCGTACACTTGATTATAGCGGTGATTGCGAGGTCTGGATTGCGGTTGGAACCGGCGCTGAATGGCGGATTGCGGAAGAGTATAGTGTGCGCGGCGCTGGCTGTTGTGGCGACGGCAGGCGTGGCGCAGCAAGGGGCCGGAACGAGTGCGGCTCCAACAAAGGCAGAGACGCGCATTACGAAGGATCAGGCGAAGGAACTGTTCCGCTCGGTCGATGAGATTCTCGGCTTCGTCAGCAAGGATACGGGGCTGCCGATCGAGCATCCGGTGAAGCGGAAGATGATCTCGCGGGAAGAGGTAAACAAGTACCTCAAGCAAAAGTTTAATGAGGATGAGGGAACGAAGCGGCTGGAGCGGTCGGAGATTGTGCTGAAGAAATTCGGGTTGTTGGACCGGGACTTTCACCTGCAATCGTTTCTGGTGACGCTGCTGACGGAGCAGATTGCGGGCTTCTACGACAACAAGACGAAGACGGTGAGTCTGCTGGACTGGATCCAGCCGGAGGAGCAGAAGCCAGTGCTGGCGCATGAGCTGACACATGCTTTGCAGGATCAAAAGGTTGGGCTGACGAAGTGGTCCGATGTCGAGACGCCTGGGATTGCGAGGGATGTGCAGGAGGATAACCGGCACATTCAGACGGACGAGGCTGAGACTGCGCGTGAGGCGGTGGCGGAGGGACAGGCGATGGTGAGCTTTGTCGACTACACGCTGAAGCCAGCAGGGAAGACGCTGTTGGATGCTCCAGAGCTGCTGGATCGCTTCAAGGATGCGGCTGCGGATACGAGCGGATCGCCGGTGCTAGCGCGGGCTCCGCTGCTGCTACAGGAGTCGTTGCTGTTTCCGTATAGCGAAGGGTTGAGCTTTGAAGATGCAGTGTTGACGAAGGCGGGGCGTGCGGCGGCGTTTGCGGGGACGCTTGAGAATCCACCGTCATCGAGCTTCGAGATTTTGCATCCGGTGGCGTATATGAGCCATGCGCCGGTGCCTGTGTTGCGGCTGCCGGATCTGCATCCGCTGCTGGACGCGGAGTACACGCCGTACGATGTGGGCGTGATGGGCGAGCTGGATGTTCGGATACTGACGGAGCTGTTTGGTGGGCAAGAGATGTCGAAGGCGATTACGCCAGCGTGGGATGGCGGCGTCTACTATGCGGTCCAGCGGAAGAGTGCTGTGACGGCTGAGGCGAGGACGTCGACGGCGTCGCTGGGGCTGCTGTATTACGCGCGCTGGAAGAGTGCGGCGGCGGCGCGGGCGTTTCTGCGGATGTATGCGGCGGAGCTGCCTCGGCAGTACTCTGGCGTGGTGCGGCGCGATAAGGACGAGGCGAACGCGAGCGAGCAGATCTATTCGACGAACGAGGGCGATGTGCTGCTATCGATCTCGGGCGACAACGTGTACGTTGGCGAGGGATTTCCGCTGGCGTTGTCGCGGACGCTGCGGGATAGAGTTGCGGAGGCGCAGTCGAGCGGGCCGATCGAGCAGGCGGCTGGTTCACCTGCGATGATGCCATTGCATGATCCGGCTCTGGCGTTGTCGCGGACGCTTTCGTCGTTTGGGATGATGAAGGCTGCGATGCTGCAACGATATACTTTTGTTCAGCGCGATTAATGACTATTTGAAGCAGATTCAAGGAGAACGACTTGCAGAAGGCAGAGATTGGAATCATCGGAGGCAGCGGGCTGTATTCGATGCCTGGGCTTACCAACATTCGTGAAGAGAGCATCGAGACACCGTTTGGCGAGCCTTCCGACGCGTTTGTGCTGGGTGATCTGGAAGGGCGCAAGGTGGCCTTTCTTGCGCGGCATGGACGTGGGCATCGGCTGCTTCCAAGTGAGCTGAACTTTCGCGCGAATATCTATGCGATGAAGGTGCTGGGTGTGGAGCGCATTCTTTCGGTCTCTGCGGTGGGATCGCTGAAGGAGGAGCACAAGCCTACGGATTTTGTACTGCCGGACCAGTTTATCGATCGCACGTTTGGTCGTGTTGGGACGTTCTTCGGGGATGGCATTGTGGCGCATGTGGGGTTTGGCGATCCTGTGTGTGGAACGGTCGTGTCGACGTTTGCGGAGGCATGTGCGGAGGTTGGTGTCGTCGGCAAGAGTGGCGGGACATATGTGTGTATGGAGGGACCGCAGTTCTCGACGCGTGCGGAGTCGAATCTGTACCGGAGCTGGGGTGCGGATGTGATCGGCATGACGAATCTGCAAGAGGCAAAGCTCGCACGCGAGGCGGAGATCTGCTATGCGACGATGGCGATGGTGACCGACTATGATTGCTGGCGCGAAGGGCATGACGACGTGACGGTGGACCAGATCGTGGCTGTGATGCATCAGAACGCGGAGAATGCAGCGAAGGTCGTGAAAGCGTCGGTTGCGGCGATGCCCGTGGAACGGACCTGCGCTTGTACGACGGCTATGAAGTATGCCATTTTGACGGATCGTAAGGCTATTCCGGAGAAGACGCGGGAGAAGCTGGAAATTCTGCTCAACAAGTATATGTAACTTAGATGGTTGCAATTTATTTTTAACTAAGTTCGCGATGGCGAGAAAGACGGATTGATGGCGATTCTAGTAGTTGGTTCGGTAGCGTTTGACAACATTGAGACTCCGCATGGCAAGGTGGACGATTGCCTTGGCGGTGCGGCGACGCACTTTGCGCTTGCGGCGAGCTTCTTTACTCCGGTGCGCGTGATCGCTGTGGTGGGCGAGGACTTTACGCCGGAGCACGAGGCGGTGTTCACGCGGCGCGGCATCGATACTCAGGGGATCGAGCATGCACCGGGGCTGAGTTTTCATTGGACGGGATCGTATGTTGGGAACCTGAACGAGGCAAAGACGCTGGGGACAGACCTGAATGTCTTCGAGACATTTGAACCGAAGATTCCCGCGGCGTACACGGATAGCGAGTATCTGTTTCTTGCGAACATCGATCCGGTACTGCAGGCGCGGGTGCGCAAGCAAATGCCGAACGTACGCATGGTGTGCGGCGATACGATGAACTACTGGATCGCAGACCATGCGGCAAATCTTGCCGTGGTGTTGCGAGAACTGGACGTGCTGCTGATTAACGACGGTGAGGCGCGCATGTTATCGGGGGAACAGAATGCTGTTCGTGCTGCCGAGAAGGTGCTGGCGATGGGGCCGAAATCGCTGGTGGTGAAGCATGGAGAGTATGGCGCGACGGCGTTTTTTGGCGATCGCTCCTTTACGGGGAGCAAGCATGTCACCGTGCCGTTTCGTGCACCGGCACTGCCGTTGGCAGAGGTTGTCGATCCGACGGGCGCGGGCGATTCGTTTGCCGGGGGCTTCTATGGGTATATTGCGTCGCGGCCAGTGCTGACACCTGCGGTGTTTCGGACGGCGATGTTCTATGGCGGCGTGATGGGTTCGTTCGCGGTAGAGCGCTTCGGAACGGAACGTTTGCAGGGGGTAACGCGCGAGGAGATCGAGGAGCGCTTCAAGCTTTTCCGGGAGATGTCGCATCTTGACTTCGAGGGCGCGTAGAACGGGCAGGCGCTCGTCGGCGCCGGCGCCGGCGGAGATAGTTGCGAATGCCGATCCGAATGTGGTGCGGCCAGCGACGCGTGCGGAGACATTTCCGATTGCGCTGTTCGCAGTGTTGCTCTCTTTTCTGGCGTTGATTATTTGTTACTTGCGCGGTTACTTATTGCTGTATGGGGATGCGGTGGCGCATCTCGGGATTGCGCGACGCATTCTGGATTCGCGCAATCCGGGCTGGGCGCAGCTTGGCGGCGTATGGCTTCCGCTGCCGCACCTGCTGATGGTTCCGTTCGTGCAGAAGATGATGTGGTGGCAGAACGGACTGGCAGGGGCCTGGCCGTCGCTGTTGTTCTATGTCGCGGGCGTGGCGGGGTTCTACCGGCTGGCGCGGCGGGTCGTGGTTCCGCGCTGGGCGTTTGCGGCGACGGTGTTCTATGGGCTGAATCCGAACCTGCTGTACCTCGCGACGACGGCGATGACGGAGCCGCTATTTCTTGCGCTGTTTATTTGGCTCACACTGTTGACGGTGGAGTGTGTGGCGGCGATTCGAAGTGGAGCTCATGCTGCGGTCGCGAGACGGTTGGTGGGGCTTGGGTTGCTGATTGTGGCGGCAGTGTACACGCGCTACGACGGGTGGATTGCAGGGGCAGTGGTGTGGTGCGTACTGACGTGGGAGCTTGCGCGGCACCGGTCGATATGGGCGCGGGTTCGGCCTGCGTTTGTCGTGTTTACGTTGCTTGCGGTTGCTGCTCCGCTGGGGTGGCTGGCGTATAACCAGCACTTTTATCACGATCCGCTGGACTTTATGCGTGGGCCTTATTCGGCTTCGGCGATAGAGAAGAAGACGTCGCCGCCGGGTTCGAAGCATTACCGTGGTTGGCATAATCCTGGTTGGGCGCTGCTGTTCTACATGCGCACGGCGCAGGTGGATGCGGCTGCCTGGGAGATAGGTTTTGCGCTGATGGTGGCGGCTCTTGCGGGACTTGTGGTGGCGATTCGACGTCGCATGCAACTTGCTGCGACGCTGCTATGGATGCCGCTGCCGTTTTATATCTATTCGATCGCGTATGGATCGGTGCCGATCTTTATACCGCAGCTCTATCCGCATTCGTTCTACAACTCGCGTTACGGGATGGAGATGCTGCCAGCGCTGACGCTGTTCTGTTTTGTGGCGATTGCGGCGTTTGAGGATCGTATTCGCGCATCGAAGCCGTTGGTGGCGAAGCTGATGGAGCCTGCTGCATTTTTGCTGATCGTCGCGAACGCAATTGCGATGGTGTACTTCGTTCCTCTGGTGTTGAAGGAAGGTATCGTCAATGCAACGACGCGTGTGCCGTTCGAGGCAGTGGTTGCGCGAGAGTTGCAGTCGTTCCCGGTGGGATCGCCGATCCTGATGTATACCTCCGATCACATTGGGGCGATTCAGCAGGCTGGGATTCCTCTGAAGCAGATGTTGAGCGAAGGGGACTATGACAGCTTCCACCAGGCCCTGAGTGCGCCTGCGAACTATGCGGCGTATGTGGTGGCGATTGCAGGGGATCCGGTGTCGGCGGCGGTTGCGTCGCATCCGGCGAATCTGACGGAGTTGACGGTGCTGTGCTCGACAGGACAACCGTGTGCGCGGGTGTATCAGTCGAATGTTTACAAGGTGTTTTCGTTGGGGTTGCGGCCCTGATTTCATCGCAGTAAGTGCTACTATCGCAGCCAGACTATGTTCATGCCTTCGTCGTTTCACTTCAGCCAAATCGATCAGGAGCTGCTCTCGAGCGGAACGGCAAAGCGGTTGCTGATGGCGTGCGCGATGGGCGGCCTGATCGGTGTGGAGCGGGAGTGGCGGCGCAAGGCGTCGGGCCTGCGGACAAACATGCTGATCTGCCTGGGCTGCGCGTTTTTTACGATGTTGTCAGCGGTACTGGCGGGCGACAGCAATCCGGATAAGGGGCGCGTTGCTGCGAACATCGTGCAGGGCATTGGCTTTCTTGGGGCGGGTCTGATTCTTCATGCGCGTAATCGTGTGCTGGGGTTGACGAGTGCGGCGACGGTTTTTGTGGTTGCGTCGATTGGCATGGCGTGTGGAGCGGGGCTTTATCTTGAAGCTGCACTGGCAACCGGGATTACGTTGATTGCGCTGCAATTTGTCGGCCTCATGGAGTCGCGCATTGGATGGAAGCGCTATCCGCTGGTCTATGAGGTGCGTGGGGCGGATCAGAACACTATGCTGGCCGCGATTATCAGCGTGCTGGACCGCATGGGAGAGCGTCTCAATATTGTTGAACGGGATGCGATCACGTCGTTGCAGCGCGTCGTGTTTCTTGTGACGGCGGAGCAGAAAAAACATCAACGGTTGCTTGCTGAATTGAAGGCGAGCGATACCACGGATCAGGTTGTCGTCTTTCGCGACGCCGAAGAGGAGTAAGGACGGAATGATTTCTTTTGTGAAGGCCCACGCGTGCGGCAACGACTTTCTGGTGATCGAGGAAGCGGCTGCTGAGCGCAACCATGCTGCCCTGGCGCGGAAGCTATGCTCACGGAATACGAGCATCGGCGCAGACGGCATTGAGTTTCTCGAGCGGCGCGCAGGGGGAGATTTTTTTCTGAGGCTGTTCAATGCGGATGGGAGTGAGGCGGAGCTTTCAGGTAATGGGACGCGTTGCGTCGCAGCTTGGCTGGCGAAGAGTGAGGGGCTAACGGAGGTGGTGTTTGGGACGCATGGTGGTGTGCGGACGTGCCGTGTCGTGGAGGCGACCGGGCCCACGTATCTGATCGAGAGTGGGATGGGCGTACCGCGTGTGATGCCGCGAACGATCGAGCTGCCGGGTGTGGGCGAGGTTGCGGGGGCGATGGTGAATGCAGGGAATCCACACTTTGTGCTCTTCGTGGATACCGACGATTTCAGTGCTCATGGACTGGCGTGGCAGGAGCTGGGTGAGAAGATCAGCACGAGCCCGCTATTCAAGTTCGGGACGAATGTGGAGTTTGTAAAGGTGTTGTCGGATGCGGAGATTGCGTTTCGCATCTACGAGCGAGGGTGTGGGCCGACGACCTCGTCGGGGACGGGGACGTGTGCTTCGTCCTCTGCTGCGATGGCGCTGCGTGGTGTGAACCGCGAGTTGACGGCGATTGCTCAGGGTGGATCGCAGCGCACGGTATGGCCGTCGAACGATGCTCCGATGCTGTTGACGGGACCAGCGGAGATTATTTGCATGGGTGAGGCGTTCGAGTTGTGAGTGAACCTTTGATCAAGCCTCGAGCACTGCGTCATGGTGCAAGGATCGCGGTGGTGTCGCCTGCGAGCACGCCCAAGCCTGAGCTGGTAGAGAAGGGGATGGAAGGGCTGAGGGCGATAGGGTATGAACCGGTGCTTGCGCCTCATGCGCTGGCTCGTGAGCCGCTGTACTACGCAGGGAAGCTGGAGGATCGGTTGAGCGATCTTCACGCTGTGTTTGCCGATCCGACGATCGATGGAATTCTTTGTACGCGTGGCGGGTGGGGTTCGGCGGAGCTGCTGCCTTATCTGGATGCTGCGTTGATCGGTGCGAATCCAAAGGTGTTTGTCGGGTACAGCGATCAGACCTCGCTGCACCGCTGGCTGCGGAATGAGACGGGGTTGGTGTGTTTCTATGCGCCGATGGTGGCTTCGGATTTTGCTCGGGTCGATGGTGTTGACGTTGCGAGCTGGCGGCATGTGTTTGAGGGGGATGCGAGCTGGTCGCTGGAAGCGGCAGATGGTCTGCGGGTGCTGCGGTCGGGCACAGCGGAGGGGCGTATTGATGGAGGCTGTCTGTCGATTCTGACTGAGTCGCTGGGAACGCCGTATGCTCCACGCAAGCTGGGTGGTGTGCTGTTTCTCGAAGATATTGGAACGAAGCCGTACCAGTGGGATCGGATGCTGCTTCATCTTCGCTACTCCGGCTTGCTGGAGGGAGTAAAGGGAATTGCGTTTGGGGACATGAAGCAGTGTGTGGCGCCGGGCGAGATGGAGTTGCTGGAGGGGGCAATTCTTCATGCGCTACGGGATTTTTCAGGCCCGATTGCGATTGGGCTGCGGAGCGGGCATGTGGACGCGCCGAATGTGACGCTGCCGCTGGGAGTTCGGGTGCGACTGGATTGCTCGGTTGCGGAGAACCCGCGCATGGACTTTCTTGAAGCGGCAGTTACGCTCTAGACTGACGATTGGTGCGCATGCAAACGACGAAACATATTCATATGATCGGTATCTGCGGGACGGCGATGGCGTCGCTCGCGGGGATGCTGAAGGAGCAGGGCCATCGCGTGACGGGCTCGGATACGGCGGCGTATCCGCCGATGAGCGACATGCTGGCGGGGTGGGGGATTCCGATCCATGAGCCGTATGCGGAGCGCAATCTGGAGCCGCGGCCCGATCTGGTGATTGTGGGGAATGCGATCTCACGGGGCAATGTGGAGCTGGAGCATGTGCTCGATATGCGCATACCGTTTACGTCGATGGCGGCGATTCTGCACGACGAGTTCCTCGTGGGGCGAGAGTCGCTGGTGGTGGCGGGGACGCATGGCAAGACGACGACGACGAGCATGCTGGCCTGGATCTATGAGGTCGCGTCGCGGAACGACCCTGCTCTCGCGCCTTCGTTTTTGATTGGTGGAGTGGCGGAGAACTTCGGGACAAGCTTCATGGTGCGGCCTATTGGGAAAGACAGGCCGCAGCCATTTCTGCTGGAAGGGGATGAGTACGATACGGCGTTCTTCGACAAGGGGCCGAAGTTTCTGCACTACTTTCCTGACGCAGCCATTTTGACGCACGTCGAGTTTGATCATGCGGATATCTATGTCGATCTGGCGGCGGTGAAGACGGCGTTCAAGCGTCTGGTGAACCTGATTCCACGACGCGGGCGGCTGGTGGCGTTTGATGGCAGCGAGAACGTGAGCGAGTGTGTGGCGAAGGCGTTTTGCGCGGTGGAGCGGTATGGGTTTGCGGCAGATTCATTCTGGCGAGTATCGGGAATGCGGTATGAGGATGGGGCGACGCGGTGGCGGGTGGACCGCGCAGGTGCTCACTTTGCCGATCTCACGTTGCCGATGGCGGGAGAGCACAATGCGCTGAATGCTACGGCAGCGGCAGCGCTGGCGGCGGGGCAGGGCGTTCCAGTGGCGGCGATTGTCGAGGCGTTCAGCACATTTCGCAGCGTGAAACGACGGTTGGAGGTGCGGGCCGAGGTGAAGGGTGTCACGATCATCGACGACTTTGCGCATCATCCGACGGCGATCCGGGAGACGCTGCGAGCTCTGCGGAGTGCTTACCCTGGTCGGCGACTCTGGGCAGTTTTAGAGCCGCGGTCGAATACGCTGCGGAGGAATGTCTTCGAGGCTGATCTGGTGGAGAGCCTTGCGCTGGCGGACAAGACGCTGCTGGCGGCGGTGTTCAAGTCGGAGAGTATTCCGGAGCGGGAGCGGCTGGTGCCGCAGCATGTTGCCGATGCATTGCTGGCGCGCGGGATTGCGTCGGCTGTGTGCGCGGATGCGGATGCGGTGGTATCGGCGCTGGTGCCGCGACTTGCTGCGGGCGATGTGGTGGCGATTCTGTCGAACGGCGGTTTTGGCGATATCTATCGGAAGCTGCCCGAGGCTATTGAGCTGGGCACGATAAAGTCCTGGCCGCGATAAACTAGTCTGGTATGTTCGCGACGCTGAAGCTGCTCTTTGTGTATCTCACGCTGGGACCGATTGCCGGTATCCTTGGGATCCCGTATACGCTGATCGTGGGAGACATCAGCCGGCTGTACCGGGTGGCGATGTGGATTATTCGGGCTGGTCTTACGGCGGGCGGCATCCGTGTGGAGGTGTCGGGGCTGGAGCACATGCCGGTGGGGCAAAGTTGCATCTTCATGAGCAATCATGTGTCGAACCTTGATCCGCCGGTGCTGTTGCCGGTGTTGCCGGGGCGAAGTGCAGTGCTGCTGAAGAAAGAATTGATGAAGATCCCGATCCTGGGGACGGCGATGCGGCTGGCGAAGTTTGTTCCGGTCGAGCGCGGCAGTCGCAGGGATGCGGCGCAGGCGAGCGTCTTGGCTGCTGCCGATGCGCTACGGTCGGGGCTGCATATTCTGGTGTATCCGGAGGGGACGCGGTCGCGTGATGGACGGTTGTCGACGTTCAAGAAGGGGCCGTTTTTCCTGGCGCAGCAGACGAACGCGCCCATCATTCCGATTGCGATCTCGGGAACAGAGACGATGATGCAGAAGGGTAGCGCTGCGATTACGCCAGGTGTGGCGCGGGTGCAGCTGCTGGCGGCGATTAATCCGTCGGACTATGCGACGCGAGAAGAGATCTTGAAGGCGGTGTATGGGGCGATAGCCGAAGTCCTACCGTCGGAGATGAAGCCCGCGGATTACTTGACGATGGCCTTGTAGCCGTCTCCGTCGAGGCGCTGGCGCATCGCGTCGGCTTCTTTTTTGCTTGGGAATGGACCAATTTGGACATGGAAGAGCGAATCCTGCGGTGCCTGCCGGATGGATGCGTCGTAGCCTTTGCGCTTGAGTGCGGCGATGAGAGCGTCTGCATCACCTCGGCGTGAGGTAGCAGAGATCTGAACGACAGGTCCTCCAGCACTAGTCGCCGGAGCTGCCGAGGGTGGGGGAAAGGCGACCGGCTGTGCCGCGCGGATAGCGGGTTTTGCGGGCTGAGGCAGGGCTACTTCTTCCTTCGAGGCAGGCTGCTCATCCGAGGTTGATGAAGCTGTGGGTTGAGCGTCCGAGTCCGATGCTGTGGGGGCTGGGGTGTCGCTCACGGCTGTGCTGGAGGGTGCGGGAGCCGATTTGAAGTTGCTGAATGCGGAGTCCGGGGTGGACTCGGCCTTGGAGGCGGGGGCGTTTGCCGGGTTCGGTTGCGCGGAGCGGCGTCCCAGCGAGTAGCCAAAGCCGAAGAAGGCTGCACAGATGAGAGCCAGGGCAAGAAAAATGCCGAGAATGGTGGTGGTGCCGAGCGATATCTCGCGTTCCCGTTGGTCGGAATCGTCCAGGTCGTTATCGTAGTTCATGATGCGTCTCCTTTGGCCTCCTTAGCGGCGGTGAGATCAGGAGTAAGCGTAGTGCGATTGAGCAGGTTCATAAGCTCCATGGGGAGCGGAAAGACGATGGTGGTGTTCTTCTCGACGCCGATCTCGGTGAGGGTCTGGAGGTAGCGGAGCTGGAGGGTCATGGGTTGAGTAGCCATGAGGGCGGCGGCCTCGACGAGTTTGGCGGCGGCGTTGAACTCGCCCTCAGCGTGGATGATCTTGGCGCGGCGTTCGCGTTCGGCCTCAGCCTGCTTGGCCATGGCACGGAGCATGTTCTCGGGCATGTCGACCTGCTTCACTTCAACCGAGACGACCTTGACGCCGAAGGGAGCGGTGTGTCCGTCGATGATGGTCTGGATGCGCAGGTTGAGGGCCTCGCGGTGGGCTAGGAGTTCGTCGAGATCGACCTCGCCGAGGACGGAGCGGAGGGTCGTCTGGGCGAACTGCGAGGTCTGGTAGATGTAGTTCGAGACCTGGATGACGGCCTTGGTGGGGTCGATGACGCGCAGGGTGATGACCGCGTTGACCTTGAGGGTGACGTTGTCGCGGGTGATGACGTCCTGCGGGGGGACTTCCATGGCCTCCTGGCGAAGGCTGATGCGGACGATCTGGTCCAGGGGACGGAAGACGAGGATGACTCCCGGTCCCGCCGCCGCTTCCTTCACACGCCCGAGGCGGAAGATTACGCCTCGCTCATACTCCTTAAGGATCTTGATGGAGTTGAGGATGTAGAGCACGATGATAGCGACGGCGACGAGGAGTGGGAACGACATTGGGTGGCCTCTGGCGACCGGATTACCGGCCGCAGTAACAGCTAGAAGTGAATATAAAAGCCGACGCCAGGCTCGGTTGTGATCTGGCGCTGTTTGATGGTCAGGTAGTTCTGGCCGAAGTCGGGAGCGAGGAAGAAGGCCTGACGGAACTGTGCGCGGATGCCGAAGTGCGAGGTGATGGAGTCTTCAAAGCCTCCATCATAGTAGTAGGTTGCGCGTGCCTGGGTGGGCAGACCCTGTCCGCCGCCGGGAGTTGCGCGGAAGGCCGTGGACCCAAGACCAGCAGAGACGAAGGTTTTGATGCCGAACAGGCTCGGGGTGTGGGCGACGTATCCGAGAGTGTACTCGGTGGCGTTGGTCTGTGCACCGCCGACGATGTAGGGTGATGTCGTGATGCCCTGGATGACGGTCGTAAAGTTTTGTGTGTATCGAGCGTAGCCGTAGTTGAATTCAAAGCCAAGGTAGGGAGCCTTGGTGTAGCGCACCGTGACGAGGGCTCCCAGAGTGTTACTGGGCTTCTGGGTTACCGGGACGTCAAGATAGTTGGTGCCGGTGACAGTATTGGTGAACTCGCCGACGCCGCTCACGCCAATGTCGATGTGGCTCAACTGGCGGTCCAGCATGGTGACCTGAGCATGGGCGCTCGGTACGGTGGACAACGCCAGCAACCCGGCCAGGCCGCACAGCAGGACATTGCACAGAGAAGACGGGCGAAACACGTTCGGCATGAAGAACAGACTCCCTTATCGTTAAACCTATTGCCTCTTAGTCTACTCTGTTCGCGGCCCGACTTCGGGATGGAGATGTTTAGCGAGGAACGGTAGCCTCGACGATCAACAGCAGGCCATCGACGGCGAGGACGCGGACGGGCGATCCGGCGGGCAGCGAAAGGGCTGCCTGGAGGAGGGTTGCCTGCCAGAGTTCGCCGCGAATCTCAATCTGTCCGGCGGGGCTCAGAGGGGTTCGGGCGACGGCCTGAGCGCCGATCATGGCTTGCGGGCCGAGTAGCGTTTTATTGCGGCGGGCGCGTAGCGCGATCCATGCGAGGCCGAAGGAGATGGCTCCGAAACCTACTCCTGCGCCGATTGCGGTGCCGAGATGGACGCGGAGTTCGGCGATGGGGCCGTCTACCAGCGTGGCAAGGCCGAAGACGAGGGAGAGCGTTCCAGCGAGGGCGAGGATGCCGTGGCTGGCGAACTTCGTCTCCAGAGCCATCATGATGACTGCTGCGACCAGGAGCACGATGGCAGTGTGGCGGACGGGCAACAGATTGAGGCCGAAGAAGCCGAGCAGGACGAGCAGGGTTCCCAGTGCGCCGGGAACGACGGTGCCGGGGACGTTGAACTCGAGGTAGATGAGTAAGCCCCCGAGGACGAGCAAAAGCACGGCGAAGTCGGGGTTGGTGAGGCTGCTAAGCAACCGCTCGCGCGTAGAGGGTGCGAAGGTAACGATCTTTGCCCCGGTGAGATGGAGAGTGATGGCGCTGCCGTCGAAACGGTGGATCTCGCGGCCATCGAGCGCTGCGAGCAGGCTGGCATCATCGGGGGCGGTGAGGTCGATGAGCTTGAGCTGGAGGGCTTCGGTATCGCTGTAGGACTTGGAGTTGCGGACGGCATCCTCGGCGGCTTGGGTGTTGCGGCCTCTGCGGGTGACGTAGGAGCGCAAAAACGCAGCGGTATCGTTCTCGAGCTTCTCTTTCATGATGGGGTCGAGCTTTGTGCCCTCAACGATGGGGTGGGCTGCTCCGGCGTTGGTGCCGGGAGCCATGGCGGCGATATCGGCTGCTTCGAGGAGGAAGAAGCCGGCCGAACCAGCGCGGCTGCCCGGAGGCGAGATGTAGACGATGACGGGGACGGGAGATTGTTCGATGGCGGCGACGATGGTGCGGGTCGATTCGAGCAGGCCGCCGGGTGTGCCGAGGGAGAGGAGGACGGCGGAGGCGTGGATGTCGGCTGCGTCGTGCAGGCCGCGGGTCAGGTAGTCCGCTGTGATGGGCTGGATGGTGTCGTGCAGGGTGAGTTTGAGAACGACGGGGACGGGCTTCGACTGAGCGCGCAGCGCGGCAGGGGCTAAGGCGAGCAGCAGAGGCAGGAGCATGAGGAGCCGGAACGCGCGTGCCGCTCGGGTGGTCATGGGAGGCTCTGGCCGCGAGCCGCGAGGGCTTGTTTCATGCCGAGAACGGCGGAGTTGGTGGGTTCGATGCGCATTGCGTTGCCGACATCAGAGGCGGAGGCGGGGAGATTGTTTGCCTGTAGGTCGAGGCGGGCGAGGATGAGGTAGGCAGCGACGTTTGGCTTTAGCTGGAGAGAGGTCTGGGCCTCAGTGCGGGCGTCGGCGAGGTTGCCGCTCTGCTCGCGTACCTGGGCGAGTCCGGCGTGGGCGTCGGGGCTTCCGTGGTCGGCGGTGAGAGCTGATTGAAACTCCTGCTCGGCCTCGGGGATGAGTCCCTGGGCGAGGTAGTTTTGGCCCAGTTTGACGTATTGGGTGGCCTGCTCGGCGGGTGGCAGGGTGGCCAGACGGATGGCACGCATCTGGTCCAGCTGGAAGGCGGCCTGCCGAAAGGACGCTTCGGAGTAGGTACGGCGGATACGGGTGACGGGGTCGAAACCATCGGCGGTCACGGCTGCTTTGAGGGCCGCTCCGGAGGGGCCTTTGGCGTTATTTAGATGGCTGTGAAGCTGCATGGCCTCGGCGTCGGCGGGGTGGAGCTTGAGGGTCGTTTCGACTTCGCGAAGAGAGTTGACGGCATCGCCCCGGGTGAGGAAGGCGACGGCGAGGTTGAAGTGGTAGTCGGGATCGTTGGGGTCGGCGGTGCTGGCGCGTTGGAAAAGTGCAACGGCATCCTTATTCTGGCGGCTGGCGGCGACGGCCTGATTGTTGACGACCTCAGGTAACGGTAGACGGCTGGCGACGAAGCCGAAGGCGTTTTCGGCGGCAGAATATTTGGCGGCGTTGAAGCGAGAGAGTCCCAGATAAAATCCTGCTTCGAGGGCAAGGCGGTCCGTTGAGGGAATCTTGGCGAGCGTGGTGGCTGCCTGATCGTACTGACGCTCGGCGAACTGCGTCTTACCCAGCGCCAGCAGGGCGGCGGAGTAGTTGGGAGTCTCCTGAACTGCCTGCTCGAGACGCTTCTGGCGTTCCTGTGGACTGGAGGCGTCAGTGCCGCGAATGTAGTTTTCAAAGGAGGCGAGTTTGACACCGGAGGATGCAGCAAGGAAGGTCTGCTCCGACACCTTGAAGTGGGGATCTATCTGTTGTGCGACCTTCCAGGCGATCGTGTTCTCGACATCGAAGAGATGCTCGAGAGGGCTTGAATCTTCGAGAGGGTTCGAGAGGCGAAGCTGATTGATGCTGAGCGTCTGCGCTTGAACGGCGATCTGGCCGTTGTTGACGGTGTAGCTGCCGACGACGACGAAGTCTGCATCGAGGGTTTGGGCCATACGGATGGTGGTGGCGCGAGTGGGCTTGAAGTCGGTGGGCAGGCCAAGATGATCGAGTGCGAAGAGGCGGTCGTCGCGGGTGATGGTGAGAAACCCGGCGGAGTTGAGTCGCTGGTTGAGCGTGTCGGGGAAGGAGTCGCCGATCCAGGAGAGGTTCGACTGGCCACTGCGGTTGTCGAAGGGCAGCACTAGCACGAGGCGGCCACCGGTCTCGCGGGTCTGGACGCCTTGCTGGCGTGTGGCCGGAGCGTCCTGCGCAAAGGACGATGTGACGACGCAGGAGATCAGCATGACGGAGAGAACGGTGGGTCGAAGGATCCGGCGCAAAGGCGCAATGGTCAGCACAGTCCTTGATTATATGCGGCGGATTTCTACGGCGTCAGGGGGTGAGAGGGCAGAAGGAGCTGCGCATCGACGATGCGGGGAAAGTGCAGGACGGCGGCCCACTCGCCTCCTTTGCTCGCCTGCCAGACTACCTGGCCGTGGAGCAGGGCGGCGGCCTCGGCGGGGCGCAGGTCGTGATGGAAGTCGAAGTAACGGGTGTCGGTGGGTTCGTTCTGGCGCGCGATGTTGATCTTGTCTGGAGGAGGTTCCCACTTGGTGGAGAAGATGAAGGCGGTATCGTAGGCTCCGGGGTCGGCGGCGGCCTTTTGCATTTGGTCGAGCGAGAAGTTTTGGATGGAGGTGACGCGGAAGGGATGGAGGGTGTAGCCAATTTCTGGGCGAGCGAACTCTGATGTGGCGGGCCACGCAGTGAGAACGGTGGCCTGCGGATAGTGCTGCTGGATGAAGTCGATGCCCTGCTGATGGAGGACAATCATGTCCCGGTAGGTGAGGTTGTCCTCGGGAGCGAAGGCGTAGGGTGGGTTGATCCAGATACCGCAGAGAAAGCCGGCTGCGCTGAAGGCGGCGATACCTCCCCAGAGCTTTAAGCGGTGCTGCCACTCGACGACGCAGAGCAGAAGGATCAGAGGGTACATCGGCAGCAGATAACGGGTGAGAAGTGCGCCGCCAAGGACTGAGAATTCCACCAGATTGGCGCCGAGGACGATGCCAAGAGCGATGTTGACGCTGCGGGGAAGTCGCGGTCGGGTGACGGGGATGAAGAGAACGGCAGCGGTACAGGCCACAGGGACGAACATGTTCATGTGGGCCGTGAGGTGCAACAGGCGGTGCCACAGGCAGATGGCGATACGGTAAGCGTCGAGGTTGGCGGTGGCGTTGTAGCGGAGGAATTCGGGGTTGCCGAAGATGAAGCCAGTCTTGTGGAAGTGATACGCGTACCAGGAGATGAGGGGGAGGATTGGCGCGCCAAGAGCCGCGAACCACTGTAGATGTAGGCGCTTGATTGGTTGGCGAAGAGCTTGCACTGCCTCCCATGCGGCGAGCGCGAGGGGGGTGATGATGGCTGTCTCCTTCGAGAGAGCGGCGAGCGAGAACATGACGGCGGCTAGGAGGAGATCGCGCCGGCTGCGCGGTTCGGATGTGTTGGGTGAGCTGGACGGAGCTAGGTGAGGGAGGTAGAAGGACAGGCCCCAGAGGGTGAAGGCTGCGGCGAAGATGTCGGCGTGGGCGAGGGTGCTCTGTGCGAACCAGACGGGATAGATCGCCGTAAGGAGGGTTGTGATGGCGGCGACAGTCTCTCCGGCGAGCCTGCGGGCGAGTCGATAGAGACCGAGAAGAGCAGCGGCGGCTACCAGGCAGACGAGAGTCCGGGTGCAGGAGACGGCGAATCCGGCGAAGTGCCACCACGCCGCAAGCAGGATGGTGGGCAGCGGCGGATGCGCATTGGTGACGGTGGTCTGCGGGATGAGCGTGCCGGTACGGAAGAAGTCCAGCGCGGCAGGGATGTAGTAGCCGCCCTCGTCCCAGAAGTATGGCAGGCGGAGGAGCGTCCAGTGCGAGAGGTAGACTGCGGCGAAAAAGAGCGGAAAGAGCAGCCAGAGGGGAAGCTGGGAGGCTTTACGGGTGCGATCGAAGGCGGATCTGGCGGTCACAGTCTAGTGAACAGGACCGCCAGCGGGGGGAAGCGGCTCGAGAGCCAGCTCTCCGAATGCCTGCTCGTACTGGGCGAGGTTATGGCCGAGGACGTTCCAGAGGGCCTTTGCCTGCTGCGGGCTGAGATAGATGCCCTGGAAGTTTTGTACGTTGACCTCTTCCTTGGTTTGCTGGTGCATAGTTCCGAAGACGAGAAAGAAGTCCCAGACACTCATGCGCACCTGCACGCTGTTCGCGTAGCCGTCGCGGTACTCGCTGGTGGTGGTCAGCTTCAGCGCTGGCTGCTCATTCTGGCCTGGCGCGTTAGACGCCTTGATGTCGCTCATTGCATCCTTATCCGTTGCAGTTGCTGGGAATAGTGCGAATGGGGAACTTGAACCCCATGAGTTGCTCCGCCAGATTCCAAGTCTGGTGTATCTGGCTACAATGTCCTTCAAAGTCAATCACTTGAAAGAACATAAAACACTGGTGGTATTTATTCTTGATAGCTAAAGCGTACCGAAGTCCGTCACTTTGATGAACTCTTTCTTCCGTGGATCGATTTTATACCGTGGACGTATGGAGCGTCTTTCAAAGCCATGAGTTGCGGTGGCGACCACGAATGCATATAGCAAGCTGCCGAGAGCAACTACAGTTGCTCTTACGCGATGTTTCATTGCTCATTCTTCTGGTCGATCAGTGCGTTGGAACTGCTCTTCGAGAGTGACGTTATGTCATTCCCAATAAGGCACCTGTCCAACGGGACTACGTTCGTCCTGCCGGATGCCGTTTGCTGGAGTGCCCGACCTGTGGGGGACGTTCGGCGTTTGGTGTCAACGGGAAGATCCAATACCGATGGGAGTGCAACAAAAGCTGATGGTGCATACCCAAACCCTGACAACAATGAGCGTATCCGACAATGCGCTGATGGACGCCAATATGCTAGGCCGCGATCACTGCCCGAATCCTTTTGCTACGGTTGGTAGCGTACTGGCGTCCCTATGGCCTCAACACATCGCTCATTGACTCCTTCTTTTGTTCCCGACTGTAGTTTGCCAAAGGGCGTGTTAACAAGATGAACTAGAGTCGAACCATTCCTGGAAACGTCATGACGAGAAAGTCTATAGCGCGCAGGATACTCATCGCAGCATCTCTGCTGGACTGCGCGATGCGGCTTTTTGCGATGACTGAAGCCCCGCCTGACTATATCGCGAGCCTCTGGCTGGCTCAAGACGGGCTTCCCTCAGAAACCATTCAGGCGTTTGCCCAGACCCCAGATCATTATTTATGGATTGGCACTTTACGGGGATTGGTTCGTTTTGATGGATACCGTTTCGTGCATTTTGATTCCGACAACATTTCTGCGTTGAAAACGGACAGCATATTCTGCCTGAAGGTAACGCGCGACGGGGCTCTATGGATTGGGACGGAAGGTGGCGGGCTGATCCGTTATCAGAACGGGGCCTTCCGCGTTTTTTCGGCGAACGACGGTCTCACAAATAACGTTGTTCGAGCCGTCTATGAAGACAACGCAGGGAATATCTGGGTAGGGACAGACTCGGGGCTCTTCAGGTTTTTCGGCGAGCGGTTCAAGCGAGTAGATGGCAGTGGCATGATTCCGGCCATGAGCGTTCATGCGATTACAGGCGACAGCCGTGGCGGGATATGGGTTGGAGGGACAGCGCTTGTGTATATGGATCGAGAGGGCGTCCGGAATTACCGGTTAGTACGCGACATTTCGAGCCTGCGTGTGAAGTCGATTCTGGAGACTCGCGATGGCTCTATTTGGGTGGGTGCCGTCTCCGGACTCTACCGTTTGCAGACCATGGGCGGATTCAAACACGTCGATGAAGTACCTGGTACGGTACGGGTTCTCCGTGAAACTTCGGATGGCGCGTTGTGGGCGGGCACGATCGGCAACGGGCTCTATGTCAATCGGACAGGCAGATTTGTGCGCATGAATCTCATGATCGGACTGTCCAGCAATACTGTCCTCAATCTGTATGAGGATCAGGAGATGAATATATGGGTGGGCTCGCAGGGGGGGATGTTGAGGCTCACAAAAAGTTCCGTGAGTATTTATCCTCTTCCCGGAGCCTCCGATTCGGATTTCGGGAATGTGTATCAAGATCGCGACGGGACGCTTTGGATATGTTCGAACCATTTGTTCCACATGAAAGAAGGGGTGTTGAAACCGCACACGTTTCCTGGTCTCGCGGGGATCAAGGTTCGTCTTCTCATGAGAGACGAGGGAGGCGCGTTGTGGGTAGGCACGGATGGCAAAGGAGTCTTCCATCAGTCTGGAAACATGTGGGTGAACTATTTAGCGAAAGACGGTCTTGGCAGCAACTTCCCCAGGGCGATGATCCAGACCCGCGATGGAAGCGTTTGGATTGGAACGGATGGCGGCGTGAGCCATTGGACACCGAGAGGTTTCAAGGCTTGCGACATAGGGAATGGATTTCAGAGCGTCAGTGTGATGGCACTGCTGGAAGATCACGCTGGAGACATCTGGATGGGGACTTTCCAGGGGCTGAAGCATCTTCAAGGCGATCGTTTTGTCGGCGATGTTGTTACCGAGGCGGTGGGGCACGACACGGTTTTGGCTCTCCACGAAGACAGGCAAGGAGTGTTGTGGATAGGGACAAACAGAGGGCTCTACCGATATAAATCAGGAAAGTTCTTTCTGTTTACGACCAACAATGGCCTGGTCAACAACCTGATCTACAGCATCCTCGAGAATGGAGATGGAGACCTCTGGCTTGGCGGGCCGAACGGGGCATCGCTTCAAAGCTGGAAACAGTTGGAGGAAGCCGCCAACCATCGTTTGAGATCGGTCACTCCGATATATTTCGCGTCCTCTCTCGATGCCGGATCGGCAGAGATCTTCGGGTCGATGCAACCTGCAGGCGCCATCTCACGGCAAGGCGATGTGTGGTTTCCAAGTAACAAGGGGCTGGTGCACATCGCAGCAAATCGCATGGAACGCCGAGGGGCTTTTCCTCTCGCAATTGACCGAGTGGTTGTGGATGGACGGGAAGTATCATCTCATTCGCAGCCCATTGTGCTTTCGCCACGTTCATCCCGTGTGGAGATATCCTACGCCCCAATTCTGCTCCGCTCCCAGGCGGCCATGCTCTTCCGGACTAAGTTGGAGGGCTTTGACCAAGAGTGGAGGGAGACTTCGGCGCGCCGCACCGCCGAATTCGATAACCTTGCGCCGGGACATTATGTGTTCCGCGTCGAGGCATGGGAGGCAGGGCAATCCGAATCCAAATCGGTAGCTTCTCTGGAGTTTGTCCAGAAGGCTTATTTTTACCGCAGGCCGTGGTTTCTTTTCTTTTGCGGAGGGCTTCTCGCCGCGCTGGCTTGGGGGGCATACCGTTTCAGAATTCAGCGAATCAAGATGAGGTTCCGGTTGGTGCTGGAAGAGCGTAGCCGTCTGGCACGCGAAATGCACGATACGGTTCTTCAGGGGTGCACAAATGTCTCCGCGCTGCTGGAAGCCGCCTCCAGCATGGAGGCGGCCGATCCGGTTTCCGCGGATGAGATGGTCGACCTGGCACGCACACAGGTGCGCACTACGATTGGCGAGGCGAGACAGGCCATTTGGGATTTGCGCCGCAGCGAGTTGCCCGGCGAAGATATTGTGCGTTCGTTGCAGAGAATTGCCGATCAGATGAACAGCAACGCTGAAGTCCCGATCCTCTGTGAGGTAACGGGAAAGCAATTCCCGATCGAGCCTTCGGCATTGCAGGAGTTGCTTATGATTACGCGCGAGGCGTTGCATAATTCCGTCATGCACGGTCAACCGAGGGAAATTGTGTTGCGGG
This sequence comes from Granulicella arctica, assembly GCF_013410065.1. NCBI lineage: Bacteria > Pseudomonadati > Acidobacteriota > Terriglobia > Terriglobales > Acidobacteriaceae > Granulicella > Granulicella arctica. The sequence goes on along the minus strand of NZ_JACCCW010000002.1, from coordinate 2,069,414 downwards.
CAGACTTTTCCGATGAGAGCTTGGTGATTCAGGTCTGCGACGATGGCCACGGGTTCGACTGCGCGGGCATGGGGCAGGATTCCGGCCCTCATTTTGGGATACAGGGGATGAAGGAGCGCGCTCGGCGTATTGGTGCCATCTTCAGCGTGAGCAGTAGAATCGGCGTTGGCACGCAGGTCGGGATCGAGATCTCCCGTAAGAGAGCTTCTTCCGGCGCGGCACTTAGGGATGTGTAGAAGTGGACCAAGCGAACAGGATTAGAGTGCTCATCGTTGACGACCATCCCATCACGCGGCTAGGGATATCCTCGATCGTCAAGTCGCAGCCGGATATGGACCTTGCAGGAGAGGCGGGAACTGTCCAGGAGGCAATCGAAGTCTTTGAGCGTTGCCGCCCCGATATTACCCTGATGGATCTTGGGCTTCCGGACGGGAGCGGCATCGTAGCCATGCAAACAATTCGCCAGCGGTATCCAGAGGCGCTCTTTGTTGTGCTCACGAACTTTGAGGGAGATGAAGATATTCACCTCGCCCTGGAAGCCGGCGCAAGAGCCTATGTTCTAAAGGGAATGAATCACGATGTGCTGATCAATGCGGTGAGACGAGTGCATAGAGGGCGGCGCTTTTTGCCCCATGCGGTTCTCAAGACGTTGGATTCCAGATCTCCCGATTCAACGCTTAGCCATCGTGAGCGGCAGGTTTTAGCACTCGTTGTGGATGGATTGAGCAATCGAGAGATCGGCTCTCGTTTGGGGATTTCGGAAGTAACGGTGAAGCGGCATATGGGATCGATCCTGGTTCGGCTTGAGGTGTCGGACCGTACGCAAGCCGTGGTGGCGGCCCTCCGGCGCGGCATGGCTCATCTCTAGAAAAATCTAGATGAGGTTTAGAGGCAACCTGTAGGGGAACTGTTCCTGAAAGACGCCGGTAAAAAGTATCAATAGGGAAAATATATTCTGAACTGATACTTAGGTATCATGCGCGTCGATATACGCGAAGACTACCGTTCACTCCAGCCCTGAAAAGCGTTCGCATCCCTATTTCCAGATTCCAAGTAGATGGAGATCAGGGATCCAGCAGCAAGCGCTGAATCGCATTTCAGGAATTTGGAGAGCCGAAAAGAGGATTTTCATGAACTACTCTGTATCCAGATACGCAGCCCGCACTGTGTTTGCGCTGCTTCTGGCATTGGGATCGACTTTTACCGTCGCGCAGACTAACTCCGCCACGCTCACGGGGGCTGTTGTAGATCAGACGAGGGCAGTCATCCCGCATGCGAAAATCATCATCACCAATGAAGCTTCGGGTGTAAACCGCTCTACGATTGCCGACGATCGAGGCCAGTTCTCGATCATCGGTATTTCGGTGGGCACCTACGATCTCACAATCTCTGTGCCGGGCTTCAAAGATCTGGTGCGCAAGGGTATTGCGGCCCATATCGGCGACCAGCTGGAGCTTCCCGATCTTATGATGGCCGTGTCCGGGGGCAATTCTACGGTTGTGGTCACCGTGCCCTCATCGGAGTTCACTCCCACGACGTCGGGCGAAGACAGCTATACCATGTCCAGTGACCAGATTCAAAAGACAAATCTGGAAGGCCGGAGCGGCATCGAGTTGTTGGGTCTGGTTCCCGGTGCGGCCAACACGGGAAATTTCAACGGCCGTTACGATAGTGGGCAGGCCGGCTTCACCAACAACGCCAGTTCGTTCTCCGTCAATGGAACTCGCTTCGACCAGGTGCAGATCGTTAGCGACGGTGCATCCGTCACCGACCTCAATACAGCAGGCGGTGCTTCCGTCACGCCCAACGTCGATATGATCGCCGAACTAAAGGTTGACACGGCGGCTTACTCTGCCTCGCAGCCTAACGGGCCCATTGTGGTTTCGACCGAAACCAAGTCCGGTGGAAGCAACTTCCACGGAATGGCCCAACTGAATGCTCGCCACCATATCTTCGACGCCGTGGATTGGCAGGAGAAGACCAACGGGATTCCTAAGCCGCAAACGTCGTTGTTCTATCCGGCTGTGCAGATCAGCGGGCCGGTCAAAATACCAGGCGTGCCAATGCTAAGGGACAAGCTCTTCTTTTTCGCGGCGACCGAGCTTTCACAGCAGCATGTGCAAACCCAGCAGAGCCCCGTGCGCAAGGCCGTAGTGCCGACGGCAGCCATGCGGACGGGCGACTTCAGTAATGCAGCCTACATGTCGGAACTTACGGCGGCCAGTCAGGCGATGGTAAACCCTTGCATAAGTAAGCCATCCTGGTGTAACGGTTCGGCAACCCTGAACCCATCGATGATCGATGCGGGCGGTCAGGAGCTGCTGAGTCTGCTCCCGCTTCCCAACGCCGATCCCACGACGCACGATGGCTACAACCTGGTCACGGATTTTGTCACCTCGAATCCACGCAATCAGGAGGTGCTGAAGATCGATTATGCGCCAACGGAAAAAATCCACGCCTTCGTGCGGTACAACCACGAAAACGAGAGCGACCCGTGGCCCTACGGCCCTTACAACACCTTCAATCAAACGCCGAGCATAGCCCCAATGACGGGCAAACAGGCCTCCAACTCCATCAACGGCAACCTGACCGATGTGCTCAGTTCCTCGCTCACCAACGAACTGGCGCTCTCCTACACGCGCTTCACCACCAAGTACACTATCGGCAACCAAAGCTCGATATTGCGTTCGACGTATAACTTCCCCTACGGCCTGTATTTCAACACCAACAATCCCTTCATGCCCAATGTCTCATTCGATAACAATATGGGCGTGTCCTATCTGACGCCGGGCATTACTCCTCTTTATCTGGGCGCACAGAACACTATCACGATCAGTGACGGCATCTCGAAGTTGAAGGGCAATCATCTGCTCCGCGCAGGCTTCTACAGTCAGGTTGCGTTTTTCAATAACCGGACGTCGGGCAACGACAACGGTTCCTACCAGGAACAAAGTTATAACTCCGCTTCATCGGGCAACGACTGGGCGGATCTGCTGACCGGTAATATCGTTACAGCGTCGCAGACGACACAGAATCTCATGGCGCAGATGATGACCAAGCGCTTCGATTTCTACGCGGAGGATGTCTGGCACGTGACCTCTCGCCTGCACCTGAATTACGGTCTGCGTGTCGATCACCTAGAGTGGTGGTACGACCGTGGCGGCAATATCGCCATCTTCAACCCGGCACTTTACTCGGGCAGTACCTGCGGGACCAGCGCCAACGTCTACACTTGCGGCCCTCAGTATGTGAACTACAACCTGTCCGGTTACGAGTCGCACAAGTCCAATCCGTCTGTGCCCATCTACGGCTCCAAGCCCCTGGGCTTCCAGTATGCTCCCTCCGTCGGCTTTGCTTACGATCTGGACGGCAGCGGACGGACGGTGATACGCGGCGGAGTCGGCACCAACTACTACCTCGATCCCGGCACCAATGCTTACTCCGGTATCGAAGCCCCGCCAAACTTCCTTGCGTACTCTATCTCCGCTGAAGGCAATACTCTGGCCGCTGCGTCGACGCATACGCCCAGTAGCGACTATAGCTTCACTGTCTCGTCCTATGGATCTGCGGCTCCCAAGGATCACCTCGCACCGGTTACCTACTCCTGGAACCTCGCCGTGGCGCGAGAACTGCCGTGGGGTAACAAGCTACAGGTCAATTTCGTGGGCAACAGCGCCCACAACCTAGTTGGATACTCGACCGCCAATGTGGTGCCTGAAGGCTGCGAAACTGGCGGCGGGGGGAACGGCTTTTACGGCACGTTTTATCAACAGCAGTGCCGTCCCTATAGTGATGCCGGCGCTGTGGGTATTCATTATCACAATCTGAACTCTAACTACAATGCCGGCCAGCTCACGCTTACGCGCGAGACCGGATGGCTGCACTACTGGGGCAGCTTCAGTCATGGCAAGTCTCTGGCCTACAATGCCGAAGATGTCTGGGATATGAAGCGGGACTACGGTCCCGTGCCCTTCGACCAGACCAATGCTCTAAGCCTGTCGTACTACATCTCATTGCCTAAATTCAGCGGCCGATTCGGCGGCAATAAAATCGCCGCAGGCCTTCTGGACGGATGGCATCCCTCGGGAATCTTCCAGTTGTCGAGCGGCACCCCGATCGGCAACAACTACAACCAGGAGTATGCAGTCAATGTGAACCAGATTACGATGACGTCGGTCGGGCCTAATTTTCCGAATCTGTCCGGTGAGGCGATCGCAGGGTCCTCCGACTCTCGGGCCGTGCCGGTCATGGTCTGCGATCCGCGCAAGGGATTGGGGAAGGACCAGTACTTCAACGCAAACTGCTTCCAATCGCCGACGTCTGTGACCTTTCCGTCCAACACCACCGGTCCGTCCCAGAACACGGTGCACAACGGAACGTTTCGTCTGCCCTACATTCATGGGCCAGCTTACGAAAACGACTCGACCGGATTGCATAAGGTCTTCGCGATGCGCGACAGTCGCAGCCTGGAATTCGGCAGCGAGGTCTTCAACATCTTCAATCACCCCATGAATGAGTTCCTCATTTACTACGAAGACCCCAATGAGCAGTTGGACTTCAATGCCTACAACGCAGCGCCAACCAACCTCAGCACCGCGGGCCACATTGACAACAAGACCGGCCACCGCCGCTTTGCGTTCAGCGTCAAGTACAACTTTTAGCCTCGGAAAACCGGGCTGCGGCGGCAGCGAGTCTGCCGCCGCAGCTCTTCTTTCGATAGATGAAGGAATTGGACACATGACGATGCCGCGACGTCTTGCCATGCTTATGCTCGTTTTCTTTGCTGCGCTGATTCCGGTCCACGCGCAGCAATACGCCACCGGTGCGGATGTCTCCTTCCTCGCGAAGTGCGAACAGGACGGAATCGTCTTCAAAGAAGGAGGTGAGCCAAAGGATGTGCTGGCGATGCTGCGCGAGCACCACTACAACTGGGTTCGACTGCGCGTGTTTCACGATCCCTCGGCCAGCGCCGAGAAGCTGCCCAACGATCTGAACTACACCCTTGCACTTGCCAAGCGCGCCAAGGCGATGGGCTTTCATGTGCTGCTCGATCTTCACTACTCCGACACCTGGACCGATCCTGGAAGCCAGTTCACTCCGGCAGCCTGGAGCAAGCTCAAACACAAGCAGCTTGTGGTCGAGGTCTTCAACTACACACGGGATACGATCGCCGCCTTTGCCAGCGCAGGCGTGATGCCGGAGATGGTGCAAGTGGGCAACGAGATCACCAACGGCATGCTCTGGCCCGATGGCAAATTGCCTAACTGGGCTAACTTCGCCGATCTGCTCAAGGCGGGCGTCAATGGTGTAGAGGCAGGCCGTGGCGCGCAGCCCAAACCGCGCATCATGATCCACATCGACCGTGCCCCGGACTATGCGTTGTCGATTTGGTTTTTCGACACTCTCATCGCTCACCATGTTCCTTTCGACATCATAGGACTTTCCTTCTATCCCTTCTCGCAAGGCGATCTAGCCAGGATGCGCGGCAACCTGCACGACCTGGCACTGCGCTACCAACATCCCATCATCGTGGTCGAGACCGCATACCACTGGATGCCCAGCGACTTCGTCGGCAAGAAGGCGGATTTTCCAGAGAGCCCCGAGGGGCAGAAGGCGTTCCTGCAAGCCGTCGACGCGGCGGTCCGCGCTGTTCCCAAGGGACTCGGTCAGGGTGTCTTTTATTGGGAACCCGCCGCGGAAGGCGCAATTGCCGGGCGCAGTTTCTTCGATAGCAAAGGTAATGTGCAGCCGGTCATTTCCGCGTTCGACCAACTCGCTCCTCACTAACTTGTTCGCTTTTCTATAACAGTGCATAGCAATCGGTTACCGATCGCGGTTTTCGGTTGGTACTCGATCGATGGGTGCCACGCAAGACGATTCGACGTATACATTTTCTTCGTTTTCAGAAAACGGAAAGGGTTCAAATGTTGGGAGTCGTTCGCATTCATCCCGGTCTTGTACGCAAGATTTCCTTTGTTGTCATCGGGGTGTTCATCGCCTTGCACGGCATTTTCATGCGTGCGCAAACCGTCTCAAGACGGACGGTCTCGAACGTCTTAGTCGATGCATCTCAGCCATTGGAGCCGCCGCAGGACACACTCTATAAGACCGGATCGTCGCTCTCGCCGACAGGCCATCGCATCGGAGTAAATAGCCGTTATCTGACTTTGGATGGCACGCCGTGGCTACCTGTAATGGGAGAATTTCACTACTCTCGTTATCCAGAAAGCGAGTGGGAGAGCGAAATCCTCAAGATGAAAGCGGGTGGCGTGCAGATTATATCCACCTATGTGATCTGGATTCATCATGAGGAAGTAGAAGGAGAGTTCGCCTGGACGGGCCAGCGCGATCTTCGCCGCTTTGTAAATCTCTGTGCGCGGCATGGGCTATATGTCTATCTGCGCATTGGACCGTGGGTTCATGGCGAAGTGCGCAATGGCGGAATTCCAGATTGGGTGATGCGTAAGGGACCGACGCGTGAAAGCAATCCCGACTTCCTTTCGTATGTGCAGCGATTCGATCGCCAGATAGCTCAGCAAATACAGGGCATGATGTGGAAAGATGGCGGACCGATCATCGGTATCCAATTGGAAAATGAATACGCCGGGAAAAACCGCGAAGAAGCCGAACAGTACATCTTAAAGTTGAAACGGATGGCGATCGAGAATGGCATGGACACGCCGCTCTACAGCGTTACAGCCTGGGACAATGCTGTCGTACCGCCGGGCGCTGTTTTGCCGATGTACGGAGGATACCCGGATGCACCCTGGGACAAAACCCTCGAGGATTTGTCGGCCAGCGAGGTATACGCGTTTCGTTTCTCTACACGGCTCGACGGCGATGCGGAGAAAATTCGTCGCAGCCACTCTGTCAACGGCGATCCCAGGGAGCCGTATCCGTTTCTCACTGCCGAGGTTGGAGCGGGAATTCAGGACACCTATCGTCGCCGTCCTGTCGTCTCCCCGGATGACATCGCAGCGATGTGCCCGGTCTTTCTCGGCTCCGGAGTCAATCTGCTTGGCTTCTATATGTATCACGGTGGAGAAAACCCGGACGGACGTCTGAGCACATTGCAGGAATCAAAGGCCACAGGATATCCCACGGATGTTCCGGTCAAATCCTATGATTTTCAGGCACCCCTCAGCGAGTTTGGAGACGAGCGGCCATCGTTTCGCAGACTGAAACTCTTCACCTACTTCCTGCGTGATTTCGGCGAAGACCTTGCTCCGATGACGGTCCATGCGCCGAGCAAGAATCCGGAGAGTCCGCAGGATTTGTCGCTGCCGCGTCTCTCCGTGCGCAGCTCCGGAGAGAGTGGATTCATCTTTGTAAACAATCATGTGCGCCACAAGACGATGCCTAGTTGGAAAAACCTTCAGGTCACGATTAAGCTTCCCCACGAGACGCTCAAGGTGCCGGATATCCCTATCGTTATCCCGAACGGCGCTTATCCAATCTGGCCGTTCAACTTGGACATGAAAGGCATCCGGCTGAGATATAGCACTGCTCAGCTTTTTACTAAGCTCGAAGGCAGCAACGAAACCGACTACTTCTTTTTTGCCGTCCCGGGCGTAAGGCCGGATTTCTGCTTTACAGACGGAACCTTTGCTGCGGTCTCGGGAAATGTGCCTTGGCGCAGGTTCAGAGGATGCACGCTGCTCGAAAACGTAACACCTGGCCTGGCATCAAACATCGTGGTGCAAAGCTTGGATGGAAGGAAAATCAGAGTTGTGCTGCTGCGCCGCGTTGAGGCAGAGAATGCCTGGAAAACGATGTTCGCTGGGCAGGGGAAAATTTTATTCACGAAACAACAATTCATAGAGGATGAAAAGCGCATCTACCTTCAGTCCAATGGTGATCCGCATTTTGCTTTCACGATCTTTCCCAAGATAAGTACCGCTCTTTCGGGTAGCGCGCCGATTGAAGATGCGAGGTCGGGTCAGACAACAGAAGACTCGATGTTTATCGCAACATTGCCCGAGAACAAAGTGGAGTTCAAGTTAAGCAAAGTTCGCGATACTCCGTCAGCTCCAGCAGTGAACCCGGCCGAGCAGAATGCGGAGGCTGCAAAAGCTTCGGTGGTTGCTCCGGAAGCGGATGCTTTTTCAAAAGCTGCAGGCTGGAAGATCTCAATTGATGGGTATCCGACAGCTGCTCTGAGCGACCTTTTCCTGCAAATCGATTATGCCGGCGATGTCGCGCGTCTTTCTTCGGAAAGCGGTGTGCTAACGGACAACTTTTTCAACGGCACTCCGTGGGTTGTCGGGTTGAAGCGCTTTATGGCGGCGAATAAGAGCGATTCGATCCACGTGAATGTTCTGCCTCTCGCGTGGGATGCACCGATCAAACTGGAGACTCAGTTTAGGCCGCATCTACAGGAAGGTTCGCAGATTGCAAATATCCGTGACGTGAAACTCATCTCGCAGTATCAATTGGTGATTGACAAGGTGAAGTCAGAACCAGCGATATTGCGGAAATAGCAAACATCTACATTAGGGAGCCCAAGAATAGGAAATATATCTAGGCTGCACGTGTGTTGGTGATATCAACCCGAGATTCATCGGCGGCACGAAATGAGGAGAGCAAATGGTAGATACGTTAATTCAAACGATAGGTATTGCAGCGGAGAGGGCAAAGACACAGTGCAGGAGAGGGCTCCGCATGGGAATCGTCGGCTTCGTGATTGGAGTAGTGTGTGGATGCTCGACGACTGCCGTTGTCGCACAGAATTCAGTAACGGTGGACTATTCATCGGTAGTCAATTCAGCAGCGAGCCCATATCTCTTTGGTGGCTCCAATGAGCCGAATCCATCGGACCAGGCGACGGTGTATCCAATGTTGAAGAGTGTGGGTGTCAAATTCCAACGTGGCGACATTCATTTGGATCAGGTGTTGCCCACCGGAATCACAGTTGCAGAATACCAGGCCAACACAAACGGAGTGGCTAATCCAGCCAATTGGAACTGGGGTCCGCTTTCTTGGGTGAGTGAAGCAAAAGCCCAGGGCTTTACCACGATGGCCAATATCCTTTACGCGCCAACCTGGTTGACATACAGCGGAACGATACAGGGAGTTCCCTCAAATTGGTCGGTATGGCAGGACATCGTCACCAAGATCGTCGAGCATGAGGGATCGAGTCTGAACTATCTGGAGATTCTGAACGAGCCCACCTGTGGATTCGTGGCCACCTCGGGAAGTTCCTATGGCAGCGCCGGGGCCGCCGCGGACGACATGTACTACTATGCTGCCGTGGCCGCGCGTGCCGGCAGCTCAAGCCTGATCATTGGCGGCGACGGAGACTGCGAAAACAGCGGATCGTTCGGGGCGCTGTCGAAGATCATTCCGGATAGCCGATTGACCTCGAATCTGTTGCAGTTCGTGTCGTATCACATCTATAGCCCCACCGCTGCGGCCAGTGACAATATCGGCACGCTCGAAGCACTTCTTGCGAACAACGGGCGCTCCGGCCTGCCCATTTTCATCACGGAATGGAACTACAATTACACGGCAAATACCACCGATCCACACATCGTGGGAGGTGAGACCATCACATACGCGGTGATGCAGTTCATGTTGTGGTCGACGCAGTCGCAACTTGCGGGGGTGGATATCTACTCGTTCATTCCCAGTAATGAGGTACTGTCCGCCTATGAAGATTGTTCGGGTTGCGACAACATCGCGCAGGGATTTTATCGCGTGAATAGCGGCACGACGACATTGGCGACGCAGTCCAGAGCCTACCAACTTATGAGTGTTGCGCTCGGTCTGGGGCTGGGGAACTTCAAGGTATATTCGACGGCGACATTGGGTTTGACCGGTGCGCAGGGATTCATCAATGCGAAAAAAAACGTGGCGGCGATCATGACGAACGACAGCAGCTCCGCAGAGACCGCAACCGTAACACTCAAGAACGTTGATGCGTCCGGGTGCAACTTCACGGTATATATCTATACGGCTGATACGGGCAGCAACACTGCAATCAACCCTACCTCGACGTTGACCAATCAGTGCATAACGAATGGCACGGTGACGCTGTCAAACATCGCTTTGCCCTCGTATTCGGCTGTCGGGGTGATCATTAATTAGCGGATGCGCTTTGGAGAGCGTCGATCGGCTCGAACCCTCGCTGTTCCGATAGCTTAAGGCAAAGCGGTAGTGCAGCGATACTTATTGCTCTACCGCTTTGATCGGAAACGGATGCCGACGATACCTGCTTTCGGGAGCTTTCATCGTCTCAGCCTCTCGCATCCTTAAGTTAACGATGCCTGGAAGGGTGCCGACGCTGGAATGGGCGCACGGATCCAAGCCCGCATGTTCTGCCGCCTGAGCCATGTTCTCATCGATGAACCACGAAATGGTATTGCCCGGAGCCGATGGTCACGGCTGTTACATCGTCCTTTTCTTTGGATAACTTTAAGGTGTCGGCAGCACTCGATGGCTGCCCATGCTCGCTTACTTCGCGAACGCCTACAGGAAGATAAACGGCTGCGACCGCGCCGGAAGGGATGGTAACGTTAAGATCCCAGCCGCCAACCACTGGTTTCCACGAGCTTTCGATCGTTCCCAAAACAGATTCAAAGCTTGCTGATGCGCCAGCTATATCTAATTCCATCGCAGGGCGAATAATGATCCTTTGTGATATTGGCCGGCTCATATCGAAGTCAATGCCGGCAAGGCCACGATAGAACCACTCTTCCGCATGGCCGAGCATAAAGTGATTTTGAGAACTGTTAGGATTGGTGTCCCATGCTTCGGTAAGGGTTGTGGCGCCCTTCGCAAGCTGGTAGCCGTAGCTTGGAGAATCTGTCTTCGAGAGCATATCGTACAGGACGTCGGAACGGTCGCCGTCCGTCAGCGCCCGCACGACATAGTGGAAGCCGATATCACCTGCTGTGACATGATTTTGGTGTTTGCGAATATCTTTGACCAGATTGTCGAGGACGGCCTGGCGATGTTCTTCCGGAACAAGTCCCAGCGCCAGCGGCATAGCGTTTGCCGTTTGGCTGCCGCGGTCATATTCGTTGGTCTCAGGATGGAAGAGAGTGCGATTGAAGAGATTTTTTACTGAGTTTGCTTCTTCTGCATATTCGAGCGCGTCGGAGTCTTTCCCCAGCAGTTTTGCGATACGAGTCAAGGCGTTCAGATCTTGATAGTAGATTGCTGTCGCGGTGAGTCCCTTGCTGGTCAGTTGGGACTCCCCTGGGAAGTTAGGACCGATGTCATACCAGTCCCCGAGGCCGAAGGTCAGCAGTCCGCGCTGAGACTTGTCTCGTAAATAGTGGGCGTAACGTCGCATTGCGTCATAGTGCTTTGCGAGGATCTCTGTATCCCCATAGCTCTGATAGGCGGTCCAGGGGCTGAGGATGATTGCGCTGCCCCATTCCGGAGAATCGCGGAAGTTGGTGCTGACTCCCTTGCTATCGACGAAGGCAACGTATTCCGGGGCGATTCCAGGGACCATGCCATTGGGTAACTGCGCATCAACCATATCGTTGGCTATCTTCTCGTAGAGTTCGAGGACGCCGTAGTTGTACATGATGGATGTTCCGGCGAGATGGGTCTGCTCGAGCCAACCCAATTTTTCCCGGGTTGGGCAATCACTCAGCACGCTGACCATGTTGCTGAGGATGGCCATGTCGATCAGATGGTGGATACGGTTGAACAGCGGCAATGTAGAAGTGAACTCTCCGTCGATATTGACAGCGTCATGAACGAATTTCCCCTTGAGAGAGAGCACGACGGGCTTGTCTGCGGAGGCGGAAGTTGTCTCGACCTGTACATACCGGAACCCGTAATAGGTGAACCGTGGATGCCAGGTCTCGATGCCAGAGCCCTTCAATGTATATGAAAAGAGAACGGGCGCATTGGAACCGGCTCCGGCGCTTGCCTGTGTTACGAGGCCTTTCGCATCGAGGAGCTCCCCGGGAAGGAGCCTGATCGTGCTTCCACGCTTCCCACTGACTGTGATCTCCGGCCAGCCGGAAAAGTTCTGGCCAAGGTCGTAGACCTTTATCCCGGGTGCGGGTTCGGTTACCTTCACCGGCATAAAGCTCTGGGCGGCCTGTATTGCCGGGATGATCTTTCCAGACAACTCGCTGCCGGGATTGGACGCGTCTCCGTTCGGACCAGCAACCTCGATTGCTGACGACCAATCGGTGTCACGAAAGCCTGGAGAGTCCCAGCCTGGAGTTTCTTTGCGAGCGTCGAAGTCTTCGCCACCGTAGATCGACGAGAAGGTGATGGGGCCCGAGGCGGTCTTCCATCTCCTATCACTCACGATCGTGGTCTGAGAGCCATCCGCGAAAATGATATGCAACTGGAGGATCATTTTCGGTTGACCGAACGAACCGATGAACTTGGTGTAACGCCCTTTCACTCCGGGCACATCGTACATTCCGCTGCCAAGCATCATGCCGAAACTATTGTTGCCTTGATGCAGCAGGGCAGTCAGATCATATGTGTTGTAGAGCGTAGTCTTGCGATAGTTCGTCCATCCTGGGTTCAAAACGGAGTCCGTTACGTTTCTTCCGTTCAGGTGAAGCTCGTACTGACCCAGACCTGAGACCGATACGATCGCCTGTTTGATGGGCTTGTCGATGCGGAAGTCGCGTCGAAAGATCGGCAATGGTGTGGTCGACTCTACAACCTTGCCGCTATGCTCGAGTGCCTGAAGCTGGCGAGGTCCGTCCGCGTCCGCGGCTATCCACTTGGCAGACCAATCAGATGGATGAAGAAGCGCGGTCGTCCATGTTGCCGGATTGCTCCATGGAGACTCCTTGCCAGCTTGGTCCCAGACCCGTAATTTCCAGAAATAGGTCGTGCCCGATTGCAGGGCGGGTCCTCCGTAGTGGACCTCAAGAAAGTCTCCTGACGCAATTCGGCCAGAGTCCCACACGTCACCTTCTCCTCGTGCCAGCAATGTCGCGGACGAAGCCACGATGAGACGATAGGCTGACTGCGAAAGGTTACGGGCTGCGGGGGTTGCGGCACGTAGCTTCCAACTGAACCGTGGGGCGAGAGAGTCCAGGCCCATTGGGTTGTTCAGAGATTCAATGCGAAGAGCAACAGGCACAATGCTGGAAGCAGAACCGCGAATCTGTGCCGAACTCGCACTCGCGACGGCTGGACAAGTCGCAAATACAAAAGCAGAGAGTGCGATTACTAGTAGCTCAATAGAGTTCCTCTGGCAACGGGCTCTGGATCTGGACAGCGGCAGGAAATGGAGTAGAGAGGGCATTCGAGTCAATCTACACTTAAATTGTCGAATCGCGAACAACTCACGATCACCCAGTGAATGGGTAGCAGCATTCTCATGTATATATCGCTCAATGCTGCTTTAGTAGCACGACGAGTCAACATCTCGGAGCTTATGATCTTGCGCGGCAGGCTTTGGGGCTTTATTCCCTTATGGGTAAATATCCTGCTGCTTGCGGCGTAGATTTTGGGCATGAACGAGTACATTCACAAGAGCCATAACGTAATGGTGTCGATGGATGGCATGGTATTTCCGGCGAAGCGTCGTCGTGCTGTGCTTGACGATGGGGTGGATGAAGCACTGAAAGAGGTGTGTTTAGCGATTGCTGCGCGGTATCAGGTGAAGTTTTTGGAGACAGGATGGACAAAGACCACGTCCATTTTCTTCATCAACGATAGTTTCAGATGACCATTTCATAAAGAAATTTTTGTGATGTACACACAGTATTTGCATAGAAATAGCAACAGAGTGGTGAGATGTATGCGTGGGGTGCGACATGCGTCATCTGATGAGAACTCTGGTCTTGAGTGGTTTTCTCTTCGGGGCGGCTCTTCTTTGCCCTGATCGTGCGTCTGCGCAGGCACCAACAGCCAGCGAAATTGTGACGCGGATGATGGAACGAAACGCGCAGCGGCAGGCAATGTTGCAGCACTATGCGTCCGATCGGACGTATCGATTGGAGTACAACGGAACGGCGGGCGAACACCATGCGGAGATGGTGGTTCATGCGGAGTATTCGGCTCCGGGGCGCAAGCACTTTACCGTAATCTCGGAGTCGGGCTCGAAGGTACTTTGCGCGGAGGTGCTGCGCAAGCTGGTGGAGGGCGAAGAGGAGACCGCGGCGAAGCAGGATTGGCAGCGGGCTATGTTCTCGCCGGAGACGTATAACCTGCAACTTCTCGGAAATGAGCAGCTCGACGGGATCCATACGTGGGTGTTGCAAGTGGAGCCGAAGGTGGCGAGCAAGGTGGCTTATCGCGGCAAGGTGTGGGTGAGTATGGAAGACTTTGCGACGGTGCGGGTGCTGGGCGAGCCGGCGAAGAGTCCGTCGTGGTTTCTCAGCCGGGCGAGCTTCGACTCCTGGTATATGCGGCGCGGTGAGGTTTGGGTGCCGTCGAAGAACGTTTCGACGACTCATGTGCGGATCGGCGGAGAGGCGAAGGTGACGATCGACTATGGCCAATATCCGGTGCTGGATACGACGCCGGTGAGCGCTTCGGTGAACCCGCGTACGGAGGGTGATCTGTTGCAGCAGCCGTTGCCGCCGACAGGTGTTGTGATGACGAAGGGGCTATCGAACAGCTTCCGGTAGATCGTGGATGGTGGGTGATCTCTGAGGAGCGGCTGTAACTTCTTTGCGCGAGGAAGGACCAGTTGGGTCTAGACTTCGGTTAGGAAGAAAATGATGGCAACGAAGCGCAAGACACGAGGAGCGTACATGATCTCGGCGGTGGCCGAGATGTATGAGATTCATCCGCAGACGCTGCGTCTGTATGAGCGCGAGGGGCTGCTGCGGCCTTCGCGGAGCGACGGGAACACGCGGCTGTACACCGATGAGGATTTGGAGCGGCTGGAGTTCATCTTGAACCTGGCGCGGGACCTGGGCGTGAATATCGCGGGGATCGCGATCGTGTTGCAGATGCGCGAGCGCATGGAGGAGATGAACCGACAGATGCAGGGGTTTGTCGACTATGTGCGGACGGAGATGCTGAGCCGGATGCAGCAACAGCAGGAACCGGGTGCTGGTTTGGTGCCGCTGCGACGGCCGGTGATTGTGCCGGTGAAGGTTCCGGTTAAGGCCGGTAAGAAGAAGTAGCGCAAAACGACCACAGGCTCCTCCGACAAGTTCTGGCTCTGCTCAGGATGGCGGTTTTGGCGGAAAATGGGATGTTGCAGGCCGCGATGCACTAAACTGGAGAGTGCGGGGCGCGGTCTTCGCGTAAGGACTCAGATGCTGGTGTTGTTGCGTAGTGTGTGGTCGATTGCGTTGCTCGGAACCGTTACCTCGAGCATCTTTTGTTTGATGGTAATTGCGGCGGCGGTGCGTTTCGGACTGCGGAAGCGCCGGGAAGACCGTGCCGAAACTACGTTCTTTCCACCGCTCAGCGTGTTGAAGCCGCTGCACGGGACGGAGCCAGGGATGGAGCGGAATCTGGAGACGTTCTTCGAGCAGGACTATCCGGAGTTCGAGCTGCTGTTTTGTGCGCGGCAGGAGACGGACGAGGGGTTGATGCTGGCGAGGCGTGTAGGTGCGCGTTATCCGCATGTGGATGCGCGGTATGTGACCTGCGGTGAGCCGATGCCGAAGTTCCATAATGCCAAGGTATTTTCGCTCGAGAAGCTGGATTCGGTGGCGAAGCATGAGCTGTTTATCACCAGCGACGCGGATGTTCGGGTTACGCCGGATTACCTGCGGCGGATGGTGCAGAACCTGAAAGATCCGCATGTCGGGCTGGCTTCGTGCGTCTATTTAGGGACGACGACGGGTGGCTTTTCGTCACAGTTGGACGCGGTTGGAAAGAGTGTTGAGATGACCTCGGGTGTGTTGGTGGCGGACATGCTGGAGGGCACGAAGTTTGCGCTGGGTGCGACGATGGCGGTGCGGAAGAAGTCGTTCCGCGACGTGGGCGGGTTTGGTGAGCTGGGGCAGTTTTACGCAGACGATTTTGTGCTGGGGAATCGGCTGGCGAAGCAGGGAACGGGTGTGCTGCTGGCGACGCATGTGATTCGGCTGATGGTGCAGGATTCTCCGTTCTGGCTGTCGTTTCGGAACCAGCTTCGGTGGATGCAGAGCACGCGGCGGTCGCGTCCGTGGGGGCATTTTGGTAGCGGGCTGACGTTTGCAATGCCGTTCGGACTGCTGGGGCTGCTATGGGGGCTTGCGAGCGGGCATGTGTTGCTGGGTGTGGCTTGGCTCGGTGTGGCGGTTGTGAATCGCTGGGTACAGGCTGGGTCGATTCTTCGGGTGATGGGGGATGAGGGCTGGTTGTACAGCACGCTGATCTATCCGTTGCGCGATCTGCTTGGCAGCATGCTTTGGCTGGGGAGCTATGGCGGCGACCGGTTTTATTACCGTGGAAAGATCTACCGGTTGAAGGATGGCGGGCAGGTTGAGGCTACGGAGTAGGTATCTACCCCCACCCCCTATCTTAGATATCAAAATATGAAGAACAAAGGACTTAGGTCTGGACCTAGATATGTCTAGGTCCGACTTGGTGTGCCTACTTTTGGTGTCTACGGCGGTGGGTTCTAGAGGGTCTATTTCTATTTTATGGGATTGGGGTGGGGAAATATGACAGGGTTTCGTGGAGTATTTTTGTAGGTTAAGTGGTTTGGATTGTTAGGTTTGTGGGGATTGTTGGGTTTAGGGGGGGCTTGACAGGGGTTTTGTGAGCGGCGATGAAGAACAAACAACAGCAAAAGCAACCGCAGGTCCTTCGACTGCGGCGCAAATGCGCGCCTTCGCTCAGGATGAGAACTATATCATAAATAACTAAAAACAAAGTACATAATTTTATATAATGCTCTATACAAAGTCTGCACAGCCACGAAGAATCAATGGCTTGCAGAGAAAATCTACACGGAAACTACACAGAACGGAATAACCGCAGGAGGCAACATGGCGTTTGTTACCGAGAAAGAGGAGCTGAAACCCGGCCTGATTCTCTTCCGGCGCGGCGACGTAGGCCACCGGATGTGGTATTGCCGCATGAAGATGCCGAAGGCCGACCGCTATAAGACGGTTTCGCTTAAAACAACCGACATCGGCGCAGCCCGCGAGCGGGCCTTCGACCAGGATGCGGATGTGCGGTTCCGCATCAAGCATGACGTCCCCGTGTTCAACCGTCCCTTCCGTGACGTGGCGCGAGAGTATCTGTTGACGCAGGAAGCGCGGGCGAAGCGTGGAGAGATCAGCGCCGCCCGGCCTAAGAAACTCCGTGCCGTCATCGAGGGCACGTTAGACAGGTACGCAGGTTCCACTCAGGTCCATCTGATTGGTGACGAACGCTGGGGCAGCTATCCGGCATGGCGACGAGAGAACGGCGCGGGACGCCACCGGCGCAATGGCGTTCGGGAAGTCACAGCCGATGCAGCGCAATCCTTCGCGGACCATGAAGCCGAGCGCCGCACCAAGGTTCAGCACACCCTGGGTATCCGGGTGTTGAAGCCGATTGAAGTCAAGCCTTCCGAAGAATGGATAGTTCCTTTTATCAGCGATTCCACCATCCGCTTCGAGATGTCCATCTTCGGGGCGATTATGAATTATGCGGTAAAAAAACGCTATGTTCCCGCAAGCCAGCGTTTCGACGAGCGCCCGAAGCTCAAGACGATGCGGCGTGACGAGTTCACGCTGGAGGAATATCGCAAACTCCACACGGTCGGACGCAAGTGGATTGCCGAGGCTGACAAGCCATCAAGCGTTTGGTATCGCACCGTCACCTACAACTTGATTCTGATTGCCTGCAATACGGGCATGAGGCCAGCGGAGATGAAGAACCTGCGCTGGCGCGACATTATGCCCGCAAAAGACCGCGAGGGCCGCGAAATCGTTGTCCTGTTCGTGCAGGGTAAGGGCAAATCGCGCAAGTTGGTCGCGCCTAAGAGCGTTGGAGATTATTTAGAACGCATCCGCACAATCTCTAAAGCCATGACACCGGACGATAGGGTATTCACCACCAGCACGGGCAAGCCCGCGAAAATGTTGTACAGTTCCTTGATTGCCAATCTTCTGAATGAAGCGAATCTGCGCGAAGGCACGCAGGGCGTGCCGCGCTCGACCTATTGCTTCCGACACACCTACGCCACGCTCCGATTGCAGGAAGGTGTAGACGTATACTTTCTCGCTGAGCAGATGGGAACTTCCGTCCACATGATTGAGCAGCACTACGGGCATGTGAATACCATCAAGCACGCCGACCGCGTGTTGCAGGGGATGGCGGGATGGGAGCTGCCACAACCGGACGATACCAAAGCCAAGGCGTCGAAGGCGGCGGAGACGCACGATAAAGGCAAACGAGGTCAGCGCCACAGGCCGCGCTGATCCTGAACCTCCCGAAGCCGTTTTTGCCGGAGCCGCTGGCGGAGGCTTGCGCAGGGAGGTATCGTCCGAATGTCTGGCCCGGACATTCCTTGCAGATATTGCTCTGATTTGCCGCTGCCCCGCCGGGGCGTTCTTAGCGGCAAATCTTCGCGCACGAGCCGCCGCTGGCGGCTGTTGTTGTGCGCGTCATTGTTGGGTACGCACGAACCCTATGGGAACATGGCTACGTTTCGCCAGTTGTTCGGGCGTCAATCCTTGTTCCCTAGGTACACTGCTGACAACAGTGCAAATCGCAGCTATAGCGCGCAGTTGCTCATCTTCCTGTTCCGGTGGGCAGCTTGACCCTGCCGCTTATCTGCGGAGCTTTGCACACGCCTACGAGGTGTTGGGGCTTGATGCAGACTATGAGGCTACGTGGATGCTGAGAGCGATTGATGCCGTAGCGGACTTTGACATCGACGAAATCTACGCGAGGATTCAGTCCTTCATCGAGAATCCTCTGGATGATGTGGAAGAGGTTTTCCTTGAGCCGTTCCGCGTAGTGTCGGTGCTCGATCAAGGATGTTTGTTCGATGAGATGGCTGCTTAACGTTCACGATAACTATGAAATTGAGAGGTGTTGTTATCTCGATTAACATTCATGGTTACTAAACTCTATCGACAATCGTTTTGTTGACACGTTTTAGGTCGCAAGCTAGCATCGGTTTGTTCTACCAGCTAGTTTGCAACCTTTATTGCTTCAATTGGAGTCCTATGTATTTTTTCCGAGTTGTTCTCTGCCTCATGTTGTTATTTCTACTTGTTAGCTCATCCAGTGCCCAGGTTCCGGAGCCGAATCCAACCCACCCCACACGTATCTACGGCACGCTCGATTCTGAGATCGCAATGCCGGGCGATACTGATGCATTGGGCCGTACTGATGCGACAGCTGCGACAGAGATCAGCGCCACCCGGTTCAGGAAGGTGCTATGATTCGCAACTACATCGTAGAGTTCTGTCTTGTTGCTGTCATTCTCAATTGTTTTTCTGGATATGGGCAAAGCCAAACCATAGGTTTTTCTGGCCCTTCAAACAACACCATTGTCATGCCTTCGACTACCGGAGCTTCCGGTCGGGTAGATGCTGGAGCTCTGGAAGAGCTTACGGAGCATCTTCAAGCAGTTGGCGGAGGAAATTGGTCCGGGATGCAGGGAAAAGGGTCTATTACCTATCCCTCTGCAAATACTGGCCCCTTTACTGCCACGCTCTCTATCCTACGAGGAGACCATTTCCGGCTGGATGTCGAGACTCCGGATGGTATGCGGAGTAGCAGAATTCGCGGACTCTACGGAGCGATAAAAGATTCTGCGGCTGAAGCAAAGCAGATACTACCGCTAGAGACCGCAATCGTAGGGCTGGTCCAGTTTCAATGGCTACGTCTTCCCTTTCCTCACTTTCCTTCAGCATCTTTGATCGACCAAGGTTCGTGCGAAATAGAAGGCGTGCAGCTCCATCGGATAACCATGGAGTGGCCACAGGCACAAGCATCCCTCTCTGCCAATGTGGCGCATTCTGGCTCTGTGATCGACTTTTATTTTGATCCAACTTCCCACCTCTTGATGAAGAGTGCAACGGTGGCCAGGATAAACGGGGTAGGCAATCAGGACTTTCTACGCGTGATTTCTTACTCTGATTATCGAAAGGTAAACGGAGTTTTGCTCCCGTTTCACTACGAAGAGTCGCTTGGAGGCCAGCCCCAGTGGGTTCTACAACTCACCGAGGCAAGCTTCGATATGACACTCCAACCGTCAGACTTTTCTTTCTAAGGATTGAACGTGAAATTCACCATTTGTGGTGTTGTCTCCACCGCGCTGTGCCTGTTTGCATTATCCGCTATTGCTCAAACACCCGCTCCGCAAGGCTATCTCAGTGCCGTAGGGAGCCCACCTTCGTCTGTCAATATTCCGATCGAAAACGGCTTTATTAACATCACAAATGGAAATCTCCATATGGAGTTTCCTTTGGCTACGCACCAGCAGAGAGGTGCGCTCCAACTGAATGAGCGGCTCGTCTACGATAGCCGCATTTGGATGATTGGGCACTACACCAACTATTACTGGTGGCCGACGAATGTCCCGAATTCTAGTGCGGGTTGGCGATTTGTAACAGGTGCGGAAGCTGGAAGTATCCAGTCTACTTACAATGAAGACAGTACAACGACGTGTGCCGATATTAACTCGCCAGGTGGTGTAAGTGGGCAGGTTACGACCTTTGGTTTGTCTTTTAGCTGGACTGATCCCTCCGGAACTGTACACCCGTTTGGGAGCGGTTGGTACTACAACACTGGCAGTACCGGTGGTTGCGGAGGATCTCCGGTTCAGCAATCTATTTCAGGCTATTCTACCGATGCCAGCGGTTATCTGATAGAGTTGTCCGGCTTGAATAATGGACCACCAAACATCGTTGTTCAGGATGGCTCGGGCAATCAAGTTTATCCTCAAGTTATCGACAGATACGGTAATGAGTGGAGCTTTGATTCCAGCAACAATCTCGTTGATGATCTGAATCGGACACCGGTCATTGCTACAACCAGCGGCAATGTCACGACCTACGATGTTCTATCTCCGAACGGAACGATCAGCAACAACGGCACACGGGTCAGGTACACCGTTACCACAGCGCCCATCTCTGTAAGCACGCAATTCAGTGAGAATCCGGTCGTCGAATGGAGTGGGACGCTCAATCCAGTTCAAAGTATTCAGTTGCCAAATGGATCCTCTTACAAGTTTACGTATGACGGATATGGAGAACCGACTAGCGTTACGTTGCCGACGGGTGGGGTTATTACCTATGGATGGAGTAATTATCTCGACTCGTATCAGAATCAAAATCGCTGGCTCACATCGAGGACTGTTGGCTCGAATCCGGCAATGACTTTTACTCCGTCTGTCATCAGTCAATGTGCGAGTAATGGGACTGGATGCCAGGAACAGATGAGGCTCCATAAGCCGAGCGGTGATGAAACTGTCTATCAACTGACGCTCAACAATGGGGCATGGAATACGAACACGACGGTATACAACGGATCAGCCTCCGGTGGAACACCTCTTATGAATACCGTCAACACCTATGACTTTTCTCATGGGTGTTCTACGTGTATCTATGGTGTGGAATACATTACTCAATCATCTTCGGTTACAACCTTGTCTAATACGGGGCTTCAATCTCAGACTCAATATGTCTATAACAATCCTGAAACTGGCAAGGTCAATGCCGTCAAGCAGTGGGATTATTTTACCGGTACTGCTTCCAGTATTCCGACGCAAGAGACGGACTATACCTATGACCCACTCAGCGGTCTAAATGCTGGGTTCGACCTACAACAAGTCACTGTGTTGGATAGCAACGGCAACCAGGCTGCGCAAACCACTTATGGCTATACGAAGAATGCTGTAGCAACATCCGGAATGCCGCAGCATGGTACGCAGAATGCAGGTGGGCCGTATCTCCAAACCGTTTCACATTGGATTAGCACGGGTGGCTCATCAACGACTACGTACACGATGGATGATACCGGCCAGGTACGTAGCATCGTTGATCCAGATTCGCATCCTGTCACGAACTTTACGTATCAGTGCTCTGGGGCCTTGCCATATCAAGTGACAAACGCTCTCAGCCAGACAACCACCTACGGATATGATTGTAATTCTGGACAAATCACTAAGGTGCAAGATCCGAACGATCTGGCAGCCGGTCGAAGTGGGACGACGTATTCTTATGAATCTGGGGCTGGCCGTCTTCAGGCAGTGAACTATCCGGATGGAGGGCAAACGAGCTATAGCTACCCTTCGACTACGGAGGTAGATACTTCTGTCCTCGCTTCTCCCAATCCTGCAGTCTCCTCTCAGGATGTCGTCGACAGCTTCGGTCGAAAGTATCAGCATGTTCAGGCTGGTATTTCTAGCGAGACAACCTATGATGTCAATGGAAGAGTTGATTGCGTCACCAATCCGCACTTTACAGCGTCATCTTCCTCGACTGATGGTACGACGTGCGTGACTACCTATGATGGTTTAGATCGGCCAAAGGTGCAAACAGGGACGGATGGCAGCACGCAAAGTTGGTCTTATGCCGGCAACGTTACAACCTCAATCGATGAAGCAGGTCACTCGTGGAAGCGCACATCAGATGCTTTGGGACGATTGATTAGTGTTATCGAACCTACAGGTGCGTCAACGAACTATGTTTACGATGCTCTCAATAACCTGCATACAGTCAGTCAAACTGGCGTCTCTGGTGATACAGCACGTACGCGAAGTTTCGTTTATGACTCACTATCGCGATTGACTTCCTCAACGAATCCAGAGACTGGGACAATCGGATACGGTTACGACGCGAATGGCAACTTGACGAGCAAGACGGATGCGCGTGGGATTACGACAACGTATGGCTACGATGCATTGAACCGCCTGACGTACAAGCATTACTCCGATGGAACGCTTCCAGCCGCGTTTGGTTATGACGGCAAGGATGAAAGCGGTGGAGCAGTCTCTACTCCGGTATCGAATGCAATTGGAAGAGTGAGCCATACATCCAATCAGACCAATGCGGCCGCTAACTATTCTTACGATTCGATGGGACGCTTGAACCATGAGTACTATTGCGTTCCCTCGAACTGTTCTTATGGGATTCAAGTTGGCGCGACCTACGATCTTGCTGGGAATACCAGTTCGCTGATCTATCCAGACGGACGAGTCATCTCTCAGAATATGGATGCGGCAGGACGCATTGCCTCCGTCAATTATGCGAGTTGGAACGGCAATGCTCACTCGGGGGCTTACATCAATGCCAGTGCAGCAGGTAGTTACGATCCTGCGGGGCATCTGGTGAGTGCAACGTTCGGCAATGCGATTGGGCTTGCTGCGTCCTACGATAAACGAGAACGCGTGGACATGCTCGCCTACGGTACGGCGGCTCAACTGCTCTGGGGTAAGCAGTATCAGTGGTCGGCAAACAGCAATTTGCAGATGATAACGGATGCGCTCACCGGGACACAGCGTCAGTTTGGTTATGACAATCTGAACCGTATTACGAGTGCAGAAGATATTGTTGGATCTTCGCAGGGAGCGAACACCACGCCCTTTGCGACTGGATCGGGAGATACTGTGGTGGGTTCCTCCAGCGGAGCGACACCAACTCCATCCTGGACCGATCCCGACGACTCAAACATCCTCCTCAATCCTGATGTACCCGGCTCGACGGGTTGGGAGGTCGCAAGCTCCAACATAACGACAGGTGTGTTAGCACCCGATGGAACAGCAACAGCGGCCAGCTTCACTGCGAGCTCTGGATCGACCGATAGCTATCTTGGTGCAATAGCCGCACAGAGTAGTCTTTATGACGGCGAGACGATGACCGGTTCAGTATGGCTGCGTGCGCCGAACGGGACACAGAATGTCAACCTCTATCTCGTCGAAGATGGTACGGCTGGGTACAGTATTCCGGCCTCGAAATCAGTGACCGTCACGACGACGTGGCAACAATTTCAATTGAGTGGAAAGTTTCAATATGGCCACACAACTCTCATCTTTCAAATAGGAGGAGCCGGTTCGGTCCAGAGCGGTCAGACAATTTCGGTCTGGGGCTCGAAGTTAGAGGATACTGGCACATCCGGGCCAACGATCACGAACTTCGTTCGCTACTCGCAACGGTTGACCGCGTCGACCTGGGGAGTCCAGGCTGGTGTTGCTGTAGACAACGCGGCCACCGCTCCGGATGGAACCAATACCGCTGCTACGGTTACAGCGAATAGTGGATCGAGCGACAGTTGGATCGTTGACAACGTCCCGAATCCTGCTCCATTCAGCGGAGTTCCCATCACCGGTTCGGTCTGGCTGCGGGCACCAGGAGGACCACAGAACATCTCTATCACTCTGATCGAAGTGGGAGCCAATGGATATTCGGCATTTGGCGGAGGAACCGTCTCTCTAACGACGGGCTGGCAGCGTTTCCAGATGACGGGAACGACTCAAAGTACATTGACGGTACTTCAGCTTCAGATTGGTGGGGCTGGGACTTTCACGAATGGGCAGAGCGTCCAGGTTTGGGGTGCCCAGATGGAACTAGCCTCGACGGCGGGACCATACGTGGCGACGGGAGCGAATCCGGAAAGTATTGGAACGAATATGACCAATCTCCTGCCGTATTCGCAACAACCGAACGGGCCGAGCTGGAGTAATCCCGGTATACAGGGAACGGCGAATGCAGTGACCGCACCGGACGGTTCGATGACCGGCTACCAGGCCACAGCGGCTTCCGGTCAAACCGATGCCTACTTTACCAATAATGTCCAGAACCCCGCGCTTTATGACAGTGCAACCGTGACCGGATCGATCTTCCTCCGTATTCCGAGTGGATCGCTGTCGATCAATATTTATCTCGCTGGGGAGAACGCTTCAGGAAGAACGTATCTCGGCTCAAAAGCTGTGCAGTTGACTACAGCTTGGCAACGTTTCACCTTGACAGGTCAGCTCCCAAATGGCCTGACCCGCGTCTTCATGCAGATTGCAGGGGCAGGCAGCTTCACTTCAGGCCAGACGTTTGATCTTTGGGGGGCACAGCTCGAGGAAGCCTCGACTGCCGGTCCGTATGTGATGACGAGCGCCTTACCCGTGACTACTGGTCAGGAACTCACCAACCTCTTGCCCAACTCGCAACAGTTGAACGGTCCAAGTTGGGGTATAGCGAATGGTTCGCTATCGTTGAACTCTGCAACCGCACCGGATGGCACAACAACGGCAGCAACGTTGACCGCGAGCGCCAGCTCGCCGGATACTTTCGCGATAGACAACGCCCCCAATCCGTCGCTCTATGACGAGCAGACAGTAACGGGTTCGGTGTACCTCCGCGTTGCCAGCGGGACGCTCAACACGTTTCTCTTCCTGGACAATAGTGGAGTTTCAGGTTCCACGGCACCCAATCAACCGATCACGTTGACAACAACCTGGCAACGGTTTTCTATCACAGCAACAAATCAGAACGGTCTCACCCAATTGGGCCTACAGATCGGTGGAGCGGGTTCGATTACCAACGGTAAGAGCTTCCAGGTCTGGGGACCGCAACTGGTCGTTGGAAGTGCCGCAGCACCGTATATACCGACACCAGCTGTAGGCGGAACGACCAGTGTCGTAACCAATCAATCAGCGACCTTGTTGCAAAATGGTTTGGATCAAGCCTACAGCTACGACTCGTTCGGGAACATCCTGGAGAACGGTAGCTTCAATTCCAACTACACGGCGCAGAACCGGATGAGCGGGTTTGCCTACGATGCAGCTGGCAATCTATTGTCGAACGGTCTCACCACCATGACTTGGGATGCAGAGAGCAAACTCATCTCAGCGGGCGGTGCGACATATATCTACGATGCAGAAGGGAACCGGGTAGAAAAGCAGGGTGTCGGCGTAACCGACACGATCTACTTTGGCGGTCGTCCGCTGGCTCGTTACAGCGCGGGAGGATGGACCGATCTGATCTACGGTCCAAACGGGTTGCTGGGAGAAGTCCAGGGAACCGAAGGTGCCGATACCTCCTATCGCTTCCTCGACCATCTCGGCACCGAGGTCGGAACGATAAACAGCAATAAGATACTCATCAACCCGCTCGACTACACCCCCTTCGGACAGATCTTCTCAGGCTCCACTAACGACCCCTACCTCTTCACGGGATTAGAGCGGGATATGGAGAGCAATCTCGATCATGCAATGTTCCGCCAGTACGCCTCCACGATGGGCCGATGGATGTCCCCAGACCCCTACAACGGGTCGATGGACTTCGGGAATCCCCAGAGCCTCAATCGGTATAGCTATGTGGGGAACAACCCACTTGGGTACACCGATCCCAGTGGACTGTATAGTTTGCCTCCGGGGAATAACTGCACCATCTGCAACATTTTCGATGACATATTTAGTGATTTGGGATCGCTGTTCGGAGGAGGCGGTCACTCGTTTCACGGATCGACCACACCTAGACCGAGTATTAAGGCAACAGGCAGTTACGGAGCGATCCAGCCTCAGGGAGACGATACATTCACCATGAACGTTTCCTATTTAGTACCCTCTTCCGGAGTGGGAGCTAATGATCTAGCTGCCACGGGAGCCATAATAAGTTCTCTCTCACGAATCATGATCACGACCGATAACGCACTACATGCACCTCCTCTAAAAGTCAGTAGCGGCGTCTGCTCCATATATGGGAATGAACCATATTTGGGAGCTGGTCTTCAATGCGTATGTAATAGTGCGGGAGACAGCGCATGGTCTCAGGACACGCGTGGATGTCTGGCGGCTGATCAGAAAGAAGGCATCCCTGAATTCATTGGGCATGGAACCTGCTACACAGGATCGACCATCAGAACGCAAAATGTTCCGGTGACAACGTTAGTAGGGGCGTATTTGAGTTGTAAGAGATGGTGAACTGAGATGATAAAGGAAGTCCGAATCATAATTCGCGCGATAGGCATAGCCTGGGGCTATGCGATTACATTGGGGTGCCTGTATGGTGTCCGGCTATTTTGGCTAGTACAAGCGCCGTATTCTGGGACACACGCATCGCGACTTCATGGAGCAGTGGAAGCAGTACTGCGTACGAGTCCGTTCATCCTTCTCACTGGTTCGATGTTTACACTCATTGCTATTCCACTCGCCGCTTGGTCTATTGGTTCGGCAAGTTGGAATTCGCTGAGAAGGTACATCTATGGGTTTTGGTTAGTATTGGCTTTGTTCATTGTTGTTTCTGGAAATGCCGATGGCTTGATTCTAATTTCCGGTGCCGGGTTAATCACTTTATGGTCTCTAAGGAAGCGTTCAATCTCAGAAGACAGTTCGCAAATTCAGATATCTTTGCGAATGCATGGCTCCAGAAACAACATCACAGTCGCCGCAATTTTGGCTGCGATTACGTGCATTTTATCGCTATTTCTATTCTTTGGTAACGGACCTAAGGTCTACGTTTCTGAAATATGTGCAATATACGCTATTGCCTGTGTCTGTCAGAGCCTCAACGCCTTTCAAATGATGGAACGTGGCCAAAGTGCGGGCCGTGAGACTAAGCCGTAGCATGAACCTGTCAGATGGGCCGATGGATGTCCCCTGACCCTTATAACGGAAGCATGAATCTCGGCAATCCACAGAGTCTGAACCGATACAGCTATGTGATGAATAACCCACTTCGCTTCAGGGATCCGTCGGGGTTGAGTCCTTGCGCCAACATAACAGCCAATTACACCATCAACTCTGACGGCTCGCTTACAGAAGGAGCCGTAGCAAGCGCCTTTTTTAGTTGTGGATTCTGGCAGGATGTCGCTGATGTTTTTGCCGGTATTGGGTCGGGATTCGCAGATTTTGGTCACGATATCGCGGGCTTGTTCGGGTTCGGCCATGCCTCTTTCAAGGGGTCAACCACGCCGAGACCGTCCACAAATGGCGGATGGAACGGGCACTACATGGCTGGGCAGGTTTTTCAAGGTCCAGGCTCAGGATCATTCGTCGCTGCCAATACAGCCGTCAAGTATGCGGCGGCTGGGACTGCCGTTGCATATACGGGAGCATTTGCTGCTCCACAGATTGCAGCAGGTGCCGAATCTGTTATGTTCGGTCCATCCGCTGGTCGGGTATTTTGGAGCGGAGGATTGGGTGCAATGACAGCAGCAGCTAATTATGCTGAGGAAAGTGGGGGTATGACTCTTGAAATGACACCCGTCGGACAGTTCTTAACAAAGACAGAGATCATGTCTCCCGGCGTTTGGAATTGGGCCTCTCAATCATTTGCATCAGGTGCTACAGGATCAGTAACGACGTTTCAGGGCGACCTACTTCGTTTAGGCAACACTTGGTCGTTGTATGAGTATCCCGTCTTGGAAGGAAATAACCCCATAAATTACATCAGTGCCAGCGGGCATTGGTGAGTACGCAAGCATAGTTGAACTTATGTCGGAGGGATAATGGCTTTGCCCGGACTAAAATCAGAATGGATGAAGGGCATGAACTTTTCAATCAAGAGAATACGTGGAGGTCTGCTTTATCGTGAGGATGACCACGAGTACCTTGTCAGCGCGGTTGAGGGAAACGGCTATTCAATTGTCGTTGAACAGATGGGTGAGGGCGACACTAATCTAGGTCGTCTTCCTGATCAGGAGCGACTTAGGATTGCAAGAAATATCAAGCTCCTGCTTTTGGCAAACGCTATTGATGCAGAAGTCATATTGGAGCATCGCGTTTTCATAGAGTAAGCGAGAACCGGTTCGCCAGAGGTTGCATGGGCCGATGGATGTCCCCAGACCCTTATGATGGCAGTATGGACCCCTCCAACCCGCAGAGCATGAACCGATATGCCTATGTGATGAACAGCCCGCTGAACATGATCGACCCAAGCGGACTGCAAGGGGTTGATCCCTGTCACGGAGACCCCACCGGCTGCGGTTCTGGCAGTGATGGTTGCGGCCTGATCTGTACCGGGGTCACTCTGGGAGTCGGTGCTCTGATAGGGGAGATCGCAAGCCTCTTCAACCATCCGACGTTCCATGGAAGCCTGCATCCACGACCCGCAAGCCCTATAACCCAAGATCCAAATGGCGTGTATAACATGACGATATACGGGCAGACGACATCGCCATCTGGAGAACTCGGCCTGCTTCCCGTATCGTCTTCAGCGTTGATCTTGGCTACATCGACTCAGACTTATCCCACTCGTCTATTTGGGACACATTATTGTGGTCCTGGCGGAGCAGGACCGACGGTGAATTCTTTAGACGTGGCGTGCCAGGCACACGACGCCTGTTATGACGCTCATGGCTTATCGGTAGGATCGAACTTTGGGTTCGGCTTAGATCATCAAAAAATTATGGCTCTTCAGTCTTGTAACCAAACTCTGTGCAACGCAGCGGCTGCGACGAAGGACCTCGGGGCAACGAGGGTTCAGCTTTACTTCCAGTCAGTCCCGTATGGATTTTGCTCTTCGGTGCGAAGATGACCCGGCTCACACGAGTTGCGTCGGTCGGTTTTATCGTCGGAGCCCTAGTCCCGCTATTTTGGGGAGTGCTCTCTTTCCTCCTGTTCAACCTTCCTGAGGGATGGCTTAGTCGGGCCTATTGGAGGGCCGTTTACATAACCTGCCCCTTTTGGCTGATAGAAGGACAAAAGGCGATGTTCCTCATGCCGATCCTGAACGGGTGTATGTACGCCCTTCTCGCGGTACTCCTACTGAAGCTGCGGGGACCTGCACTAGCCACGAAATAGGGGCTACCCGTGCTGCGTCTGTGTCCTTCCTCTGGTCTCTGTGCCGAACCGAGAGAAAGAGCACGCTGCTACGCATCGGGATGAGGGGTGACACGTCACCCCAGAATGGGAGCTGCACAGCAACCTTGGGTTGCTGTGCGGGAACCTGCTGAAAACAAGCGACTAATAGAAAAACTGGACTGAAAGCGTTATGCTGGAGGCGAGCGCACGTTGCTGTAGGGGAACCCACTGAGTCTCAATCCCTTAGCCCGCCTCCGGCCCCCTGTTGTCCTTCCAGCGACACAGAGACATCGTGCGGCCTTCGTCCCAAAATCCAGTCCTGGCGGTGCTCTCTGAAGCCGCCTCTCCGCATAAAATCCGTGAGCACGAAGGTCAGCGAGGAGGAGTTCGCTGCCTTGGAGGCGCGTGCCCGCGCCCGGAAGCTGACGCTCTCGGAGTGGGTTCGGGCGGAGCTGCTGGAGGCGCATGACGGAGCCGCCGACGAGGTTCTGCTGGGGGAGGTTCTGGCCCTGCGGACGATCCTGATCAATCTGCTGTTCTCTCTGGGGAGCGGGAAGCCGGTGACGCCGGAGGCGATGCAGGAGCTGATCGCGCGGGCGGACGGGGACAAATCCAGGCGGGCGATGGAGCGGTTGACGGCGTTGCGGGCGACCGTCCCGGAGCCGGAGACGGAACCTGAAACGGCAGCAGAAACCAATCCAGAGGAGGGCTGACGATGGCGGAATGGGGACGGAAGGAATACTCGAAAGCATGGCCGAGCCGGAGGCCGGTGTGGACATGGATGGCGTTCTTCCTGTCGCTTCTGTTCTTCGCCGGGATGCTGACGCTGGAGTACGAGCAGAGCTGGACAGCCGCCGAGCGGCTGTACCTGTCGGACTATCTGAAGAGCGGGGCGCGGGGCAAAGCATCGGCGGCGGCGCAGTCCAAGTACACGTTGCTGGAGGCGGTGATCGGCAAGGGCCAGCGGCTTGTGATGGGGGACGAGATCGAGGCGGTGCCGGAGCTGGACGGCAGGCCGGGATACCGGCTGACGGACGAGGGCGTGAAGGACGGCATCGCCCGACTGACATGGGTGACGGGGTCGTTCAACGACCGTGGGCTGCACCGGGTGATGAGTCAGGCCGTGTACAGCGATCATGAGTCCTGGGAGTTCTATCAGAAGCCGGTGTACGCTTCGCTGGCGTTCCTGGTGCTGGCTCTGTTCGTGGCGGTTCCGAAGGACCGGGCGCGGCGGATGATCTGGAAGCATGGGCGTCGTCTGCGAGGGCCGGAGCTTGTGCGGACGGCGGAGTTCAATGAGAAGCTGGGCAAGTCGAAGGGGCTGATGACGTATCCGCCGGATGGGGTCATGTTCATCAACGAGGAGCAGACCTGGGCGGACAAACTCTTCCGTAAAAACCTTAGCCGCTGGGCGCGTGTTCCGCGTGATCGAGAGGCGATGCACTTCCTCATCGTGGGCGACAGCGGCACCGGAAAAAGCGCGGCCATAAGACAGATACTCTCGCAGGTCTGGGAGCGCGGCGAAGCCGCTATCGTGTACGACCCTGCGATGGAATATCTGCCGCAGTTTTACAACGAGGCGCGGGGAGACGTGATCCTGAATCCGATGGACGCGCGGTGCCCGTTCTGGACTCCGGGCGATGAGGTTCCGCATGAGGCCGAGGCTCTTACCTTAGCCGCTTCGTTGTTCCCGGATCAGGGCCGCGAGAACCGGTTCTTCGTCGAAGCTCCGCGCAAAATCTTCGCTCATCTGCTCAATCTGAAACCGACTCCGCAAGAGCTGACGTACTGGATGTCGAACGCGGAAGAGATCGACAAACGGGTCGAAGGGACGGAGCTTGCGGCGATGATCGACCGCCACGCGGCGAATCAGCGGAGCGGTGTTTTAGGTTCGTTGAACATGGTCGCCGATGCGTTCAAGCTGCTGCCTAAAGAGTCGGAGACGACGCGGCGATGGAACACGGTTGAGTGGGCGAAGGAGCGCAAGGGCTGGGTGTTCCTGACATCGAAACCGACCATGCGGGAGCGGATGCGCCCGCTGATGAGCCTGTGGCTTGACCTGCTCGTGTTGCGGCTAATGAATGAGGAATCGACCAAGCGCAAGACGTGGTTCGTGCTCGACGAGCTGGCGAGCCTGCAACGTCTTCCGCAGCTCACGACGGCAGTTACCGAGAACCGCAAATCGAATAATCCGATGGTGCTGGGCTTCCAGGGCAAGGCGCAGGTCGAGGCCCTGTACGGCCATGTTGCGGAGGCGATGCTGTCGCAGCCAGCGACGAAGATCTTCCTTAAGACGAGTGAGCCTCATGCGTCGGAGTGGATCTCGAAAGCCATCGGAGAGATAGAAATCGAACGGTTCCGCGAGTCGCGGACGCTGGGCAAGTTCCCCCGGAACTCGGAGAACCAGTCGCGGGACATCACGCGCGAACCGTTGGTCATGGCTTCAGAGGTTGCGGGGCTTGATCCTCTGCACGGCTACCTGAAGCATGGCAATCTAGTCTTGCGGATGCGCTTCCCGTACCTGGAGCTTCATGCGAATGCGGAGAAGTACATCGAGCGGAAGGCGACGGCGGCGGCCGTAAAACCGACCGCGCAGCCGGACGGTGTTCCCGTCGCGCCGCAGCCCGAGGTCGTGCAGGTTGCTCCGCCGAGGAAGCCGCCCGCCCAGGTCAACGAGCAGCAGCACTTCTTCGAGTGAAATCATGGTGACGCTCTCCAAACCGATCAGCGCGGGTCAGGCCCAGGCGTACCACAAAGAGGAGTTCGCCAACGCGCGGGAGAACTACTACACGGAGGGCGAACGTGTGCGCGGCGAGTGGCAGGGCCAGCTTGCCGAGCGGTGGGGCTTAACGGGTGAGGTGAACGAGCAGCAGTTCGCGCGGCTGTCGGAAGGCCAGCATCCGGCGACCGGGGAGCAGCTTGTCCGGCATCAGACGGCGCGAGAGTATGAGAACGGACGCGGCGAGATGGTGCGTTCGATGGAGCATCGGGCCGGATGGGATGCGACGTTCAGCGCACCGAAGAGCGTATCTCTTACGGCGTTGGTTGGCGGCGACGACCGCGTGAAAGAGGCGCATCGAGAGAGTGTGCGGACGGCTCTCGATGAGATGGAGAAGTATGTGCAGGCGCGGATCGGCGGCAACGTCCCGGCGCAGACGACGGGCGCGTGGGCCGTCGCCAAGTTCGAGCATGACAGCAGCCGACCCGTCGATGGATACGCGGCGCCTCAGCTTCACACGCATGTGGTCGTCTTCAACGTGACCGAAACCGCTGATGGAAACACGCGGGCGTTGCAGCCGCAGGAACTCTATAAAACGCAGCAGTACGCGACGGCGGTGTATCGGTCGGAGCTGGCCGCGCGGTTGCAGACGATGGGTTATGAGATCGAGCGCGGCGAACATGGGCAACCTGAGATCAAGGGCTACTCGCGCGAGTATCTGGAGGCATCGAGTCCGCGGCGGCAGCAGATCACCGAGCACATGGAGGCGGAGGGCCGCACGGGAGCTGGGGCCGCGCAGATCGCGGCGCATCAGACGCGCGATGCGAAGCAGCCGCTCTCGCACGATGAGGTTCGGGCGCAACATCAAAAGTTAGCCATAGAGTACGGGCAGCAGCCGCAGCGAGTGCTTACGGAAGCCGCGCAGCGACCGGGGATCGAGCTGATGCCGGAGCAATCGCAATGTGCCGCCCATGAGGGCATGAGCTACGCGCGAGAGCGCGGTATGGAGCGCGAGGCCGTGACGGATGAGCGTTCGCTGATGCGCGATGCGTTGAAGCACACGATGGGGGATGCACGGTTGCCGGAGATACGAGCCGAGTTCGAGCGCAGGGTCGAGTCGCGTGAGCTGATCGACGTACCGCGCAAAGAAGGCTTGGCGGGCCGCGCGTTCACAACCGGCGAGATGCAGGGTTACGAGCGCGAACTGATCGAGCGGATGAAGATGGGCCAGGGCAATCGTGATGTGTTGGCCGATGGCAACGTGCGGCAGCAGACGATGGAACAGCATCCGCATCTGAGCCTGAGTCAGCGGAATGCGGTCGAGACGGTACTGACGAGCCGTGATCGGATGACGGCTCTGGAGGGCGTTGCGGGCGCGGGGAAAACTACTTCCTTAGCCGCCGTCCGCGAGGCCGCTGTCCGTGCGGGCTACGAGGTCGAAGGTCTTGCGCCGACATCGAGGGCCGCACAGAAACTCGGTGAAGCGGGCATGGCGACGGAGACGTTGCAACGGCATCTGACACGCGGCGACCGCGCGGACAACGGCCAGAAGCGTCTCTATGTCGTCGATGAATCGAGCATGGCAAGCACTAAACAGATGCACACGTTCGTCGAGCGGCTAAAGGAAAATGATCGTGTGTTGTTCGTCGGCGACACGCGGCAGCATGAGGCGGTGGAGGCGGGGAGGCCCTACGCGCAGTTGCAGGAGGCTGGGCTTCGCACAGCGCACTTGGATGAGATCATCCGGCAGAAAGACCCGGCGTTGAAAGAGGCTGTCGAGCAGCTTGCACGCGGCGAAGTGCGCGAGGCCATCGGCAATCTCAACCAACAAGGCCACGTGCTGGAGATCAAAGACCGCGTGGAGCGGATCGACGAGATAGCCCGCGAGTACGTGCGCTCGCCGGTGCGGACGTTGGTGGTGTCGCCCGACAATGAATCGCGGCGCGAGATCAACCAGCACATCCATCGTGCGATGCAGGAGTCCGGCCAGGTCAAACCCGAAGAGCATCGCGTGCATGTGCTCTACACGCGGCAGGACATCACTGGGGCCGACCGGCAGCACGCGCAGAACTACGAGCGCGGCGATGTCCTCCGTTACTCGAAAGGGTCGAAGCCGCTGGGCATCGAGGCCGGAGAGTACGCGCGGGTCACGGCCACGGATCGAGAGACGAACACGGTCACAGTGAAACGTCACGGCAATGAGGAGCTGAGCTACGATCCACGGCGCTTGCAGGGCGTGACGGTCTACCGCGATGCGGAGCGCACGTTCGCCCAGGGAGACCGTGTGCAGATGACCGCGCCGTACCATGCGGAGAAGCTGGCGAACCGTGAACTGGGCACGGTGGAGAAGATCGACGGCGACGGCAATCTGAAACTGAAGATGGACTCGGGCCGCGAGGTCGAGTTCAACGCGCGGCAGCATCCGCATCTGGACTACGGGTATGCGGTGACGAGCCACAGCAGCCAAGGGCAGACAGCAGACCGCGTGCTGATACACGTTGACTCTTCACAAGCGCACGGCGAACTGTTGAATAGCCGCATGGCTTACGTGTCGGTGTCGCGGGCGCAGTTCGACGTGAAAATATACACGAATGACTCGAAGACACTGGGACAAGAGCTTAGCCGGAATGTGAACAAAGCGACGGCACTTCAAGAACAGAGGATGCCAGAACAGCAATCGGATCAAAAGATGGAGCCGCAACCGGAGCGCGGCCCACAAATCGGAATCTCTCAGGGAATGAGCTTGGCCTAGCTGGTTGGCGTGGCTAGCCGCTTCTCCGCGCGGCGACGTACCTTACGAAAACCGCGTGCTGCTGCGCGTGCGTCCTGCTCTTCAGCGGCAAGCTCTTCCAGCCGACGCTGGGCACCGATCAGCACGTCGTCGGGGTCCTTATAACGATCCTCAAACTTCCGGTCGATCATCCAGAAGTGAAACTCGTCCTTCAACTCGCGGCTGTGCTGACGCTCCAGAAACTCGGCGTTGGCCCTTGACCTAAGATGTTCGGTCTTGGCGATGAGGGAGTCGATATCCCTGCGACTGAAGCGGAACTCGCGGAGCCGGTTGAGGTCTTCCACGACCAGGCCCAAATCCCGGTTCAAGCTGGCGATAGCTTCGTATAGCTGGGGTTTGGGGAAGGTCTGTGGATGCGAGCGGCGGGGTGTAACTTGGTGAGTAGCCATGCGTTGCCTCCTTGGGGCGACGTGCGGTTAGGGGCGTTCCCGGTGTTACTAGCACCGGGGCGTCCTGCTGTGGTTATGAGGCTGTCTTCGTGCTCTTCCTCGCTTGCTTCTGATGGCGTGTTGTTCTGCCGTCTTCGATCTTCGGCAGCAGCTTGCGTACCCGTTCGATCTCCCGGCTCGTCCAGAGATGAACCGTCATGCCGCCAACCTGAACCGCCTTCGGAGCGGGAATCTTCGAGGCGGCGATGTAACGGGCCAGCGTGCTTGAGCCGATGCCGAGCATCTTGGCGGTCTGTCGCGTGGAGAAAGTCTCCATATACGGGGCAGTGTCCCAGATATAAGAACCGATGTCAAGCCTCGTTGCGGCGTACTCTCCGCTCCGCCATCCGTAAAGGCTCTCCGCTTCGTTTCGATGAACGCGCAAAGAACGCGCGGCCTTGACTGATAGCTCCGCTAGGAGTGATGGCTAGTCATGAGGAGCATGTTTGCTCCTCTGTTCTTGAAAGAACCAGAGCGTGCTTATTTCCAAAGGCGATGAAACGTTGACGCAGAGTGGTGTTTCGCGGTCAGAATTCCGGGGAAACTGCACATTTCATCTACACAAATACTGCACAGCCAAAAGCAGGCAATTTATCTACAATAAAAACAGTATGTTATCAAATAATGCTCACACGCTCAGGATGACAGATTTTTGGGGTGGGGAAGGAAGGCAAAAGCAGGTCCTCCCGCCTTGCGGAAGCAGATTTTATTGTTTGCTTAGCGGTTGGTGAGGATGGTTTTGCCTCCGGCGCTGGAGAGCTCATGGACGGGGCCGAAGGGGGCTAGGTCTTGGGTGCGGGTGGCGGTGTTGTAGGTGAGGAGGAAGATGCGGCGGGGGCTGGACCAGAGGGTGTGGAGGGAGTCTTCGGTCTCGAAGATGTGGGGGGCGTCGAGCCAGAAGCTGCCGTACCAAAGGGTGTTGACGCGTCCGTTGAGGAGGTGGACCTGCTGGTGTGTATAGAAGACGAGGGTGGAGCCGGAGGTGAACTCGCCGTCGAGGAGGATGAGGTCGTTGGGTTGGCGGACCTGGTCGATGGCGAGGGCGAGGCTCTTGGAGCCGAGGATGGGGTAGAAGCGGCGGAGGCCCTCGTGGACGGAGGTGAGGGTGAGGAGCATGGCGGCGGCGAGGGTGAGGTTCGCGGCGTATTGCTTTCCGGCTCGGCGTAGGAAGTAGGAGCCGAGGCCGATGACGAGCAGGCTGAGTGCTACTCCGGCCAGCGGGGCACGGAAGAGGCCCATGGCGGCTCCGGTGAGGTCGAAGATATGGCCGAGGGAGAGGTTGTAGAGATCGGGGTTCCCGGCGAGCAGGCTGGCGATGTCGGTGCCGGGAGCCGGGCGTGGTGCGGTGAGGGCGAAGTAGCCGCAGACGATGGCGACGAAGGTGGTGAGGGGGACGAGGAGCCAGAGGGTCCAGCGGAGGGCGGATTTTTTTGCTCGCTGTGCGGTTTCGGCGGTTGTGCTCTCGGCCTGGCTGAGAAGGCCGCCGGACATGAGGGCCAGGGCGGGGATGGCGGGCAGGGAGTAGTACTCCTGACGGCTGGAGATGCTGAAAAAGACGAGGACGACGGTGGCCCAGAGGGTAAGGGAGAGGGCGGCTTCGCGCTGGCGGAGGGTGACGGGGTAACGGTGGCCGAGGTTGCGCCAGCTCTCGGCGATGGCTCCGGGAAGGAAGGTCGTCCAGGGCATGATCCAGATGGCGAGGTAGGTCCAGAAGAGCCAGACGGGGGTGTTGCCGTAGTCGTGGGGGATGCGCTTGCCGAGGAATCGGGCGAAGTGCTCGTTGTAGAGATAGAACCAGGCCCAGCCTCCGGTGGCGGGCAGGCCGAGGCCGGCGGGAAGCGGGATGGCAGGGTTACGGAGGGCGGCGAGGATGTGCCAGGGGGCGGCGATGAGGAGGAAGACGGTGGTGCTCGCGAGGAGATGGAGCTTGGTGAGGATGCGAAGCTGGCCGGTGAAGAGGAGGTAGAGCAGGACGAAGCCGATGGGGAAGACGAGTCCGATCAGGCCCTTGGTGAGGAGGTTGAGGGCGAGGACGGCGGCGAAGCCCAGGCTTGGGATGAGGGGGCTCTGATGATCGCGGATGCGGTCGAGGGCTATGAGGAAGAGGTGGACGCCGAGGGTCATCCAGAGGGCGATGAGGATGTCGGGGATGAAGAAACGGGTGTAGAGATAGGGGCCGATGGCGGTGGCGACGGCGAGGGCGGAGTAGAGGCCGCCGCGTTCGTTGAAGAGGCGCTTGCCGAGGGCGTAGACGCTGAAGAAGAGAGCGAGGGCGGCGAGGGCGAGGGGAAGGCGGGCGGCCCAGTCGTACTCGCCGAAGATGGCCATTGAGGTGGAGGCCATCCAATACATGAGGGGCGGCTTGTCGAAGAAGCGGGTGCCGTTGACGAAGGGGGTAACGAAGTCGTGGCGGTGGAGCATCTCGCGGGCGATCTCGATGTAGATGGAGTCGACGTCGTCGAGCAGGCCGGGAGAGAAGAGGCCGCCGATCTGGAGGAGCAGCCAAGCGAGGGTGATGATGGCGATGGAGCGGGGGTTCCAGCGGGAGGGTTGACTGGTCAGAGGGGCAGGTGTGCTGGGCGCAGCCGAGGCTCCCTCCGCGGGCAGGGCAGCTTCGTACTGTAGTCCAGACGACATAGTGTGTGACATTAAGCGGCGACGATCCGTTCCGGTACTGAGTGATTGTACTCATCGAGACGGATGAGGGAGCGGAAATGTGGGTGGAACTCTATCGAAGGGGGCGATCGGTGATGAGGGCTTTGCCGGAGGTCTCGTCCAGGATGATCTGGCGGCTGCCGAGGAGCTGATCGACGACGTCGCGCTTTTCGAGGGGGACGAAGAGGAGTTTGCGGTCGCCTTTACCCCAGCCTGCGAGGAGGTCGGCGTTGGTGAGGAAGATGGGTGGGGCGTCGGGGAAGGTGGAGCCGAAGAGCATGGAGGTGGAGCGGCCTTCGACGAGATCGACATCTTTGCCGAGATAGAAGGGGATGGAGGAGCCGAACGCCTGGTCGCCGTAGAGCATGACAACGCTGTCGCGGGAGATGGTGTTGTTGTCTTCGAGCTGCTGGATCTTGGCGGCGATGGTCTGCGAGGAGAGCATGGGGCCGAAGCGGATGAGGGCGATGTGTGCGGCGATGAGGAAGACGGTACTGGTGAGGGCGAGCATGCCGGTCGCGGCGAGGTGGCGGCGCTGCCGGCGGAGTATCCAGGCGAGGGCGGGGCCGAAGGCGAAGGCGAGGGCGGCGATGGCGGCGGGAAGACGGAGGGCGGCGAAGCTCTTGCCGGTGAGGTCGAACAGGTGCGACATGGAGAGGGTGTAGTCGCCGACGCCGCGATGTGCGAGGAGGTCGCCGATGTCGGGGACGAAGGCTTCGTGACGTGCGGTCCAGAGGCCGTAGGCGAGGGCGGCGAAGATGGCGGCGCCGAGGACGGTGAAGGTGGCGTGGGCGATGTTGATCCAGAGGCGGGAGTGCTTGTCGACGGCGGAGGCGTCTTCGGCGCGGACGAGGGCGTGGGTGAGGAGGATCAGTAGTGGGAGGTACGCCGGGAAGGTGTAGTACTCCTGATTGGTGGAGAACGAGAAGAAGACGAGGATGAGACCGGCGTAGATGGTGAGCAGGAGGGTGGTGCGCTGGGCGTAGGTGTCGATGTGGAGGAGGGCGGTGCCGGGGGCGGCGTGCTGCTGGCGACGGCGCAACTCGATGAGGAGAATGGCTACGGCTGCGAGCAGGACGGTGAGCAGATAAGGGAAGTGGAAGAGGTTTCGGAGCAGGATGCCGCCGATGGCGACGGCGTAGGCGGTCCATGTGGGCCAGTTGTCGAAGATGGGCGTGCTGGCGCGGCGGTGGTTGCGGAAGGCGATGAACGCCTGCTGGACGAGTACCGGGAGGAAGAGCGCCCAGGGGAAGAGCCAGACGAGGTGGAGGCTCCAGAAGAGATAGCCGGGGAGCTTGTTGTAGTCCATGGGAATGCGCTTGCCGAGGAAGCGCAGGAAGTGCTCGTTGACGAAGTAGAACCAGAAGAAGCCGTGGCCGTCCATGCCGCCGGTGTTGCGGAGTCCGGCGAGGATGTGCCAGGGGGCGGCGATGACGAGGAAGAGCAGGGTTCCGGTGAAGGGCTTCAGGGTGCGCCAGTGGATGGAGTCTCCGCTGAGGAAGAGGTAGAGGATGGTGGCTCCGCCGAAGAAGACCAGCGCGACGAGGCCCTTGGTGAGGACGGCGAGGGCGAGCACGGTCCACATGCTGTAGGTGGTGAAGGGTCTGCCGCCTTCGAGGGCTTCGAGCATGAGGTAGAGCGCGGCGCAGAGCAGAAGGGAGAGCAGCACCTCGGGGATGAAGACGCGAGTGAAGAGAAAGACTCCGGCTGAGGTGAGGATGGCGATGCCGGTGTAGAGGGCGGTGCGGGGGCCGAAGGCTTTGTCTGCCCAGAGGTAGCCGAGGAGGGCCAGCAGAAGGACGCCGATGGTCTGGGGGAGATGGGCGGCGAAGGTGTTGAAGCCGAAGAGCTTGAAGCTGATGGCGACGAGCCAGTAGGGGAGCGGCGCTTTTTCGAGGTAGCGGATGCCGTTGACGTGGAGGGTGACCCAGTCGCTGCTGAGGAGGATGTGTCGGGCGGCGTTGGCGTGGGTTGCGTCGGCGTCGTCCAGCAGCGGGGGAGCGAAGAGCGAGGCGAAGAAGATGATGAGCCAGAGTCCGCCGAGGATGGCGAGGGCGGTGGGGCGGCGTGGTGCTACAAAATGGGAGTGGAGAGCCGTGGCGTGGGGTCGGAGGGGAGCTTCCTTCAGAGACTCTGGCTGCTGTACGAGCATGGGGTGGCGGTCTTTCCTTAGTTTATGGCTTGAGATTGGATGCACTTACGCAGCGTTGCGATGGGCCATGTATCGTGTGCAGTTGGACGTGTTTTTTTGCGCGAAGTTGTGTTGAGAGGAGAAATACCGCACGATGCCTACGTTTGCCGCCATCGATATTGGATCGAACTCCTGCCGATTGAAGATTGCCTCGTTGCAGATGCACCGGCTTAAGACGCTGCATGAGGACCGCGAGGTGACACGGCTAGGAGAGAGTGTATTCCAGACGGGGGTGATTTCTCCGGAGGCGATGGCGTCGACGATTGCGGCGCTGAAGCGGTTTCATAAGGCGGTTCAGCTACATGTGGTTGATAAGGTGCGGGTTGTGGCGACGAGCGCGATGCGGGATGCACGCAACGCGGCGGCGTTCACGGAGTGGGTGAAGTCGGCGACGGGGTGGAATGTTGAAGTGATCTCGGGGCTGGAAGAGGGGCGGCTGATCCACCTCGGGGTGGTGACGCATGAGGTGGGGGCTCGCGGGAAGTGCATGTTGATCGACCTGGGCGGGGGAAGCTGCGAGGTGACGATCTCGGACGGGGGGCTGGTGAAGGGGATGGTCAGCCTTCCGCTGGGGGCGGTGCGGCTGCAGCAGTTTTTGCAGAACGATCCACCGGCGAAGGACGATGTGGTTCGGCTGAAGCAGTACATCGACCGTGAGCTGAAACGGGCGGAGAAGAAGCTGGGAGTACATCATCGGATCGGGTT
This sequence comes from Granulicella arctica, assembly GCF_013410065.1. NCBI lineage: Bacteria > Pseudomonadati > Acidobacteriota > Terriglobia > Terriglobales > Acidobacteriaceae > Granulicella > Granulicella arctica. The sequence goes on along the minus strand of NZ_JACCCW010000002.1, from coordinate 2,028,359 downwards.
GGTGATTGCGACCTCGGGGACGGCGGCGGCGCTGGCGGAGGCTAGTCTGACGTTGCCGTTGAAGGGGACGAAGGGTAGCGTACCGCTTAAGGACGTCGCGAAGAGGGCGACGCGGAAGATTGGAGCGCTGACGGCTTCAGCGGACGATGTTCGACGGCTGGCGGACCGGTTGGTGAAGATGAATAATGCGCAACGGGCGGCGGTGGTGGGGATTGGGCCGAAGCGGTCGGAGATTATAGTCGGGGGCGCGCAGGTTTATGCGAGTCTGCTGGAGCGGATGGGGCTGAAGGGTTTCCGGTACTCGTCGCTGGGGCTGCGGGACGGAATGCTGGCGCAGATGCTGGGTGAGGTGGACCTGCGAACGTCAGTGCATAAGAAGATTGAGGACGAACGCTGGGCAGGGGTTTTGGAGGTCTGTCGACGGTATGGGATCGACCAGAAGAAGGCCGAGCCGGTGCGGCAGCACGTGGTGCAGCTATTCAATGCGCTGGCTCGGGTGCATGAGCTGCCGGAGGAGTATAGGTTGTGGCTGGAGGCGGCGGCGATGATGCAGGATGCCGGTAAGTTCATGAATCATCAGGGACATCACCGGCATACGCAGTACATTATCGCGAACTCGGAGATCTTTGGTTTTTCGCCGGAACAGCGACTGATTGTGAGTGCGATTGGGCGTTTTCTGGGGAAGAGCATGCCGGAGGCGACGGATCGGGTGATGCGGATGGTGCCGATCGAGGAGCATACCAACGTGACCCGAGCGGTGGTGCTGCTGCGGCTGGCGCAGGCGCTGAATCAGGACCGGGCGAGTGCAGTGGTGACGATCAAGCCGCTGGTGTATCCGAAGCGGGTGGTGTTGCAGATCGTTCCGGGGCGCGGCGGGGCGGAGCTGGAGGCATGGTCGGTGAAGAAAGAGACGGCTTACTTCTTGGCGGTCTTTCGGCGGGCGCTTCTGGTCGAGGTGGAGTAAAGGGCGCGGACGGTGCGCGGGTCGAGGAGCCACTGCAGGCTGGCGGGACGGCGGAGCATGTTAAGCCGGGCGATAGAGCCTTTGCGGAGGCGGGTCTGCGCCGAGGTTCGGGTGGAAGGCGGCACGAGGAGTGCACCTAAGAAGCTCTGTAGATTGGGGTTATGGCCGACGACGAGGACGTTCTCGCGGCCCTGGCACTCGTCGAGGAGCTTCTGGAAGTCGGGGAACTTTGCTTCGGGGGCGAGGCCGTTCGAGAGCAGGATGGGAGCTTCGTAGCCAGTCTCGGTGCCGATCAGCGAAGCGGTCTGGAGGCTGCGCTTGAGCGGGCTGGAGACGATCAGGTCGAAGTTGATGTTCATTGCGTTCAGGATTTGGGAGAGCTGGAGGCAGTGGCGTTTGCCGTCCTTGTCGAGGGGACGCTTGATGTCCAGCAGGGGATTTGCGCGTTTGGTGCCTGCACTGGCGTGGCGAAGGATGAATAAATTCATATAACTGTAACAATTATAAATGGCGCAGGTTTCCGGCTGATTGCGCAGGCGTGAAGGTGCTGTTGCTTTTGAAGGTGCCTTCGGGCGTTATCTCAACCTGTCGCCACACCGAGGGTAGTTGCGCGCATTCGCTTCTGTTCGACAAACCGTTTCCCGAGTTGCCGCGCAGGTTCTTCCACGATCACGTATAGCACCGCCGCTACCGCCGCGGACAAGGCATAGCTTGCTCCCAATACCAGCACCGCCTGCCATTGGGAGTTGATATGGATGATGTTTTCAAAGACATTCAAGCAGAGGACGTGAACCAGATACATCGAGTACGACCGTTTCCCGAGCCACACCAGCAGCGGTAGGGAGAGAAGCGTTGTCAGCCATGTCGGTTTCACAATGAGATAGCTTAGACACAGCGCCGTCCCGATGCTGAATAAGATGACCATGTTGCTGTTCAAGTACTGCAGATAGAAGCACAAAAGATAGAAAAGTAGCATGACAGGGGAAGATATGCGTCGGAGCGTCTGTGTGATTCCTGCCGCCGTGGCATCTCCGTGCAGAAGGACTGCCATAATGCATCCGGCCAAAAGCCCGAAATAGGCATTGGGGTGATGCTCTAAGTGCAGGAGTACTGGAATCGCGAACAGTATAGAGAGACAGACCAGCATAATGGCTCGCGTCGGCATCTTCTTGACGACAAAGAAGAAAAGAACCGGCCATAGCAAATAAAATTTTTCCTCAATGCCAAGAGACCAGGTATGCGTGAATACGTTTCCGTTGTTTGGTTCCTTTGCGTATTCGTTCATGAAGAGCAGGAAATAAGGCATTCCTGCCTTGAGTTGGACCCACCGCATTGCCTGCGACGGCAGTTGGGACACTGCAACATACATGAGCAGGACTACGGAATAGACTGGCAGAATCCGAAATGCTCTCCGCCAGTAGAAGGCTGAGAAGCTTATTTTCCCTTTGAGCCGTTCCTCGCGTAGCAATAATGTCGTGATCAAAAAACCGCTGATTACGAAAAAGATATTGACGCCAAGAGCAGTATCTATGAACGCAGGAAATGCTAAGGGATGCCCGTTCGTCTTGAGGTGATGCTCCACTACGAGTAGCACACAGAGGCTGCGCACGCCGTCGATTGGGGCGAAATAGGGCTTTTGCGGTGTTGGCGTAACCGGAGCCTGGATGTTCATTGGTACGTAAGTTATATACGACGCAATTGAATGCGACAAAAGTAACTTTTGTGAAACTGCTTGTTGGTTGATTGCGACGAATCTGTGTGTTCTCTCCATGTTGATGGCAACGTCGCCTTGCGTTGCCAATTTACGCATGAAGTCCACATCGCAAACGGAGTTCATCCGCTGCTTTTCATAGCGTTGCTGGTGAAGTTTGAGCTCTTCAGGGTTACAGTTTTTCTGGATCTGGGGTGTGATCGGGGGGAGGCTCTGGGTGGTAGACGCCGGGGTCGGGACCGGGTAGGGATGGGGTGATGGGTTCGGGATTGGGAATGGGGTCGGTGAGGTGGGTGTGCTCGGGCTCTGGAACGATGGCGGGTGCTGGAGGGGTGTCGGGGAGGAAGCTGGCGCGGGTGGGGCGCTCCTCTTCTTCTCGCTCCTCGGGTTCGCGGTAGATGGGGTTGTCGAGGCTGAGGGTGGTTTCGGCTCCGCGCTGCCAGAAGCGGGTGAGGAGCATGAGGAAGAGTCCGGTCTGGGCGAGCAGGAACATGGGCCAGACGCGAGGCTGGGCGAGCGAGTGCATGGAGGTTCGGGCGGTGAGGAGGACGGCGGCGATTCCTAGTACTGCGAGCAGGAGGAAGGTCTCGTAGGAGCGCAGAAAGTTGTGGCGGAGGGCGCGAAAGGCGGGGAGGAGAGCCTTGCGGACGCGGCGGTCGGGCTTACCGTTGGAGCGGAGGGTGAGGCCGAGCTGGACGGTGTAGACCTCGACGAGATCGAAGTAGAGGCGGAGCAGGGCGAAGACGAGCGCGAGGACGAGATAGCCGAGCATCTCGGCGATGAAGGCGTGGCGGCCGACGGCGTGGGCGTCGACGTGATCGGACCATTTGTTTTGGAGAGCGAAGAGGGGGCCGAGGATGAGGGCGAAGACGATGAGGGTGAGCAGGGTGATGCGGACGAAGCGCCAGAAGTGGAGGATGCCTGCCTGTACCAGCGTCGAAAGGCGGGCTGGAGCTCCGGTCTGGTAGCAGAGCAGGGTTCCGGGAACGAGGAGGAAGTAGGTGGAGAGGTAGAGGATGAGGTTGGCGGGGATGCCGAGGTTGATGCCGGGGCCTTGGAAAAGCTTGTGGGTGAGCTCGAGGAGAATGGCCAGGTTGAAGCCGGTATGGAGGGATCGGGAGGCGAGGGAGGTGTCGGTGACGTGGCCGATCGCCATTGAGACGGGCCAGGTGGCTAGCGCGGCGAAGCTGAAATTTAGCAGAAAAGCCCAGAGAAGTGCGGGAAAGCGGCGGAGGGTGAGGCCAAGGCCGTGGATGAGGAGGCTGCGTTTCCGGTTCATTTCTACGTGTCCTCGGGGGTTGCAGGTTCAGAGGTGACTTGACAAAAGCTGAGCTGCGGGAGGGCCTGTTGTTGATGCAGACCTTCGAAATTTGAGAGTGTAACTACAAAAGCGGAGTTACGGTTTTGTAGTTACACATTTGTAGTTACACCAGCCATGCGGCGAGCTGAGCCAGGAGCTGTTGTGCCGAGAGCCAGATGTTGGCGAGTTTTTTGCGCGGGATGGAGTCGTAGTTTTTGGTGATGCTGTTGTTGAAGTAGTCGGTGTCGAGCGGGACGAGGTGGTCGGGGTCGATCTCGGCGGAGACGATTTTTGCCTTGCGGGTATAGGTCAGCTTCTTCCAGCGGTCGATGCCATCCCAGGTGTCGCGGAGGCGGGTGCCGTCGGAGAAGACGATCTGGACGGTGACGGGGAGGATGAAGTCGCTTTTGCGGCGGAGGTAGACGGTGGTGAGGTATTCGGTGTTCTTGTCTTCTTTGGTGGGGAGCCACCACTGGACGGGATCGGAGGCGATGGAGTCGACGGTGTAGTCGAGAACCTGGGTTCCGTAGACGGCCTGGTTGAAGAAGGTGCGGAGGCTGGAGTTGACGGGCGGGGTAGAGGCGAAGTCTCCGGAGAAGGGTACGGGGCTGGCCATTGGGCTGGAGGGCGCGAGGACGGTGGCTTTGCCGCGTTCGACGGCGACTTGTTCGATGGTGCGCAGGAAGTCTTCGGTGGTGGGGTGGGTGAAGCGGTACTTCATGAAGTAGCGGCGCATGGCCTCGTCCATGGTGTCGCGGCCGATGATGCCTTCGAGGGTGGTGAGGAGGGTGCTGGTTTTGCCGTAGGTGACTCCGCCGTAGGAGTTGGAGTTGCGGAACTGCCAGGCGTGACGGGTGACGGGGTCGAAGTCCGCTGCGATGATGTATTCGAACCGGTGCAAGGAGGCGTCGCCGGCGTTGGCGTAGTTGCGGCTGAACACGGAGGTGTTCTTGCCGAGGATGGCGGCCATGACCTTGGCTTCGGTGTAGGAGTTGATGCCTTCGTCGAGCCAGGCGTCCTCGAACTCGTTGGTGGCGACCATGCCGTACCAGTACTGGTGGCCGAACTCGTGCTCGGCGGTGATTTCGGTCTCGAAGGTAGGCTCGTACCAACTGGTGTCGCCGGTGAAGAGGGTGGGGTACTCCATGCCGCCTATCTCGGAGCCGGGTTCGGGGTCGATGACGGTGAGGATCTTGTAGGGGTAAGGGCCGTAGCGCTTGTCGAACTGCGCGAGGGTCTGCTGCATGATCTTGAGATAGCGCTGACCGGCTGCGGGGTGGGAGGTTAGGGCGAGGGCGTGGATCTGGACGGGGCCCATGGAGGAGAGGAAGACGCCGTCGGTGACCTGGAAGTGGGGGCTGGCGGCGAAGGCGAAGTCGCCGATGTCTTCGCCGTAGAAGCCGAGGGTTTTGGTGCCGTCGTTGTTGATGATCTCGCCGGTGGGGACGCCGCTGGCTCCGACGACGTAGCGGCGGGGGACGGTCAGGTGGACGAGGTAGGTTCCGAAGTCGGAGAAGAACTCGGTGGTGGAGTGGTACTGGTGGCAGTTCCAGGCGCCGTGCCAGAAGACGCCTACCTTGGGGAACCACTGGCCTCCCATGAGGAAGTCGCGCTTGTAGCCGTTGCGGGCGATGGAGAGCGGGAACTGGTCGTGGAAGGAGAGGCGGAAGGTGACGGAGTCGTTCGGGGCGAGGGGATGAGGGAGGGCAATCTGGACGACGGTGCGGTCGTTGGTGTTGTTGTCGTCGGGGGCGAGGAAGTGCTGGGTGGAGGTGAGGTCGCCGAAGCCGTCGGCGGTGATCTTGGAGATGGTGATGCTGCCGATCTTCTCGGCGGGGTAGTCGTCGCTCTTCTCGTTGTCGCGGATGCCTCCGGTGAAGTGGGTTTCGGAGGTGAAGCTGGACTGGGGCTGGAAGCCGTTGAGATAGAGATGGAAGGGGAAGGTGCTGAGGGGCTGGCCGGTGAGGTTCTTGTAGGTGAGGATCTCGGTGGCGTCGAGGGATTTTTTGTCGGTGTCGACTTTGGCGTCGAGGGTGTAGGCGACGACACGGGTGGAGAGGGGCGTGGGGGAGTTGATCGCTATGCTGGGCGTCTGGATGCTGGTCGTCTGGGCGTTCGCGGAGAAGGGTGCGAAGAGGAGGACGGCTGTGATGAGAAGGATGCGCGACATGGAGGAATTGTACGCAGGAGTGTCACAAACGGCTCCATATTTCTGTGGTGAGGAGGCCGAATAAAAAGAGGCGCTGGTGGGTTCGGGTGAGTCCGGCGCGGCGGAGAGGGATTTCATGGTCGGGGAGGTGGGTGGTACGGAGGCCGGTGAGCAGGCAGAAGGCGAGGTAGAGGGAACGGATGTAGAGTTTGGCTGGAAGACTCATCGGGCCTGAGGGGATACGGAAGTCGGAGATTAGCCAGAGGGTGTTTGGGCTGGTGTGTGGGGCTATGCGGACGATGAGGGTGTCGAGGTCTTGCTGGGGGAGGCAGTCGAAGAAGAAGTGTGCGGTGATGAGGTCTGTCTTTGCTGAGGGGGAGTGGTCGAGGGCGCTGCGGTTGTGGGTGCGGAGGCGGGTTGTGGTGGTGAGGGTGGCTGCTTCGCAACGGTTGCGGAGGAGGCGGAGCATGGTCGCGCTGGTGTCTACTGCATCGGCCTGGAGGGTTGGGTTGCGGGTGAGGAGTTTTGCGAGGAAGCGGCCGTCTCCGTCTCCTAGGACGAGGGCTTGTTTGCGGTCGAGGAGGAGTGGGAGGAAGTGGGTGCGGCAGTTTTGGAGGATGGGGCCGAGGGTGAGGTATTCGAGCCAGCGATAGGGACGGGCGATGAGGTTGAAGTTGGGTTGGGAGTTCATAGGAAGAAGACGAAGAGTGCCGGGGTGAGGAGGGCAAGGTCGGCGGCGGCTCGGAGGGTGGTGGCGGGGATGGTGTGGCGGTAGCGATGGAGGAGTAGAAGGGCGGCGGTCGAGAGGGCTATGGAGGCGGGGATGGGCCAGGGGGCTTGGTGATCGAGGAGCGTAAGGGCTGTGGAGGCTAGGAGCAGGGCTGTGGCGAGTGGCTTGAGAGATTGGAGGGCGATGCGGGTGGTGAGATGGGCGGTTGGGTCGGATGAGTGGTGCTCCCAGGCGTAGATGAAGAGGCAGTTGAGGCTGCATAGCGCGCTGAAGAGAATAGCTGGGGCGAGGAGTGGGAGGCGCAGGGAAGGTTCGCGGGAGATGGTGGGGATGAAGGTGGCGGCGGCGAAGAAGAGGCCGACGGCGAACTCTTTGGGGAGTCGGTGGGCGCTGCGGGTGGCGTGGATGAGGATGAAGTAGGCGACGAGGAAGCTGCCCTCGATGAGGTAGAGGCGGATGGAGGCGGGTGTGAGGCGGGGGAGCAGGGCGGCGAGGGTTGCGGCGGAGAGGAGGATGGTGGTGAGGAAGGCTCGGCGGTGGCGGTGATGGAAGTGGTGGCGGGCTTCGAGGGTGTGGGTGTCGGTGGTGCGGGAGTCTAGTAAGCGATCGGTGGCGTAGAGGAGCCAGACGGCGATGGACATGGCGGCAATGGCGGCCGGTGGGAGATGGATGTGGTTGGCGCGGGCCAGGAACCATGTCCAGAGGGCGGCGACGGTGGGGGCGTCGAGGGAGAGGAGGTGCCAGAGAGTGAGGGGGTTGTGTTGTTCTCTGGATTGCTGTTTGCGTGGCGGGGGGAAGGGTAGAGGTGTTTTGCTGGGGTACGGGATGTGGGGGGCGGTGGCCACACTTTTTATTTTAGGCGTGTGATTCGGTGTTAGGGTGTCACGCATGGATATTCGGATACGTACGTTGGTTCTGGCGGTGGTGTCGGCGTGTGTGGCCGGGACCGGTTCGGGTGCAGCGCAGGGGATTGCGGGGGCGCTGACGTCGCAGCAGGCTTCGGGTGGGTTGAAGGAGGCGCTGACGAAGGGCGTTTCGACGGCGGTGTCGTCGACGGGACGGCCGGGCGGGTACTTTGATAACGCGGCGATCAAGATTCTGATGCCGCCGAAGTTGCAGACGGTGGAGAAGGGGCTGCGTGGGATGGGGATGGGGCCGAAGGTGGATGAGTTCGAGCGGAGTATGAATACGGCGGCAGAGCAGGCGGCTCCGGCGGCGAAGTCGATCTTGATGGATGCGCTGAGGGCGATGACCTTCGACGATGCGCGGCAGATTGTGGCGGGTGGGAATACGGCGGGGACGCAGTACTTCAAACGGACGACGTCGGATAAGATCAGCGCGGCGTTCAAGCCGATTGTGGATCAGTCGATGGATAAGGCTGGGGTGACGACCAAGTTTCAGGACCTGATGGGGCACGCGCCATCGATGCCGTTTATGAAGACGCCGACGGTGGATATCAATGCGTATGTGCTGGAGAAGGCGGTGGATGGGCTGTTTGTGGTGATGGGGGATGAGGAGACTAAGATTCGGACGAATCCGGCGGCGCAGGTGACTCCGCTGTTGAAGTCGGTGTTTGGGCGGTAGTGGTTTTGTAGATGGACGGGCCCAGGGTTCCGACGCTGTAGATGAGGAGGATGGCATGGCTGTGACGGGGCCGTTTGAGAACAGGAATTTTCGGGTGAAGTGGGATGGGAGGTTTGTGGCGGGGGTGTCGAAGATCTCGGGGCTGCGGTGGAGCGCGGATGTGGTGACGATGCGGGATGGGGCTACGAATGTCGAAGGGACGGGTCCGGGGCGGACGAAGTATGAGCCGTTGACGCTGGAGCGAGGGGTGACCTTTGACCTGGCGTTCGAAGAATGGGCGCAGCAGGTGATGGGGAATGCGCCGGTGGCGGGGACGATCTTGAAGGATCTGGTGATTGATCTTTATGATCCGGCTGGGTCGCTGGTGGTTTCGTACAAGGTGATGCAGTGCTGGCCTAGTTCGTATGAGGCGATGTCGGTGCTGGATGCGGATGGGAATGTGATGGTGGTGGAGCGGCTGATGCTGGAGTATGCAACGTTTGAGCGGGATACTTCGGTGGGGGTGCCTGGGAGTTAGGGCTTTGTAAAGCGCTTTCTGGATTTGGGGAGTCGCTCAGGTCAGGATGACGGCAAGGACAGGCAACGGCAAGGGCAACCGCAGGTCCTTCGGCTGCGGGCTGCGCCCTCCGCTCAGGATGACAGTTTTGTTTTTGGGTTGAGGTTGGTAAGAACAAGCAACGGCAAGAGCAGGTCCTCCCGCTTTGCGGAAGGATGACAAATGTTTAGCGTGGCGGGCTAGAGGGTGGTTTCGGCGGCGTTGTTGTGGGCGTTGGTGGCCCAGAACTCGGGGTCGATGTCGGGGAAGATGCCGTCGCGGGTGTGGATTTCGGTTAGGCGTTTTTCCTGCTCGTTGCTGATGCTGCCGGTGGCTTCGAGGGTCTGCCAGATGCCTTTTAGCTCGTTGAACTGGTCGTTGTGGGTGAGGAAGCGGATCTCGGCGTAGTCGCGGGCGGCTCCGGTGGTGATGAGGAACTGCCAGTCGGAGGACTCGAGGAGGAGGAGCTCGCGGCAGAGCTGCTGGGCGATGTGTTTTGCCAGTGGGGAGGAGCGCCAGAGGGTGCCGGTGCAGAGCTCGCGGACGTAGCGTTCGGCGGGGTAGATGTGGGCGTAGGTCCAACTGGTCTCGGGGTTCATCCAGACCTGGTTGCGGCCCTGGGCTCCCCAGGAGCCTTCTTTCATGGTGATGAAGCCGGCGCGGGGGTACTTCTCGAGATAGTCGGCGGAGCTGGTGAGGGCGATGCCGCTGGGGTGGTTGTGGAAGGCGCGGGCGACGGCCTCGAGCCACTGCGGTCCTTCGAACCACCAGTGGCCGAAGAGCTCGGCGTCGAAGGGAGCGCAGAGGATGGGTGGGATGGGGTCGTTGAGGGCGGAGGCGAGGGTCTGGTGGACGAGGTCGACGAAGTGGGCGGCGTGGACGCGGGTGCGCTCGGTGGCCTCGTTGGCGTAGTAGGGGAGCTTGTCGCCCATGTCGACCTTGGGACCGGTGACGCGCCAGTAGCGATGTCCGCCGGGCCAGCGCTTCTTGTGGAAGTCGAGGTAGTTGCTGTCTCCGGGGTAGCCGTTCTCGCCGGACCAGACCTGGGTTCCGGTGTGCGGGTCGCGGGGAAAGATGGTGGTGGCGTAGCGCTTGTTGAGCTCGCCGCCGTAGTCGCCTTCGACGTAGTAGGGCTGATAGATGCTGCGGTGCAGGGCCTGGGTCATCTGCACGGTCTGCTCGTCGTGGGGGATGGTGCCGTTGAGGAAGGTGTAGGGAGAGTTGCTGCGCTGCGACTCTTCGACGAGGTGGGTGTCGACGTAGAAGAACTCGATGCCTGACTCTGAGAGGGCTTGCTCGATGCCGATGCGCTCGAAGGCGGGGTGGGGTTCGGAGGAGCCCTGGTCGAGGACGGGATAGCTCCAGAGGCCAGCGGGACGGTAGCCGCACTCGGGGCTCCAGATGCCGCGGGGGTGTTTGCCGATGTGGCGGCGGTGGGTCTGGACGGCGGTGCGGATCTGGGCACGGAGGCTCTCGTCGGTGCCGAGGAGTGGCAGGTAGCCGTGGGTGGCGGCGCAGGTGATGATGTCGATGAGTCCGGCGTCGTTGAAGTGGCGGAATCCGGCGATGATGTCGTGTCCGAGGGTGTTGAAGTCGTCGAGGGCCTGGGTGAAGAAGCGGTGCCAGAAGCGGGAGATCTCGGCGTAGTGGGCTTCGCCGGACTGGGTGAAGAAGGCTTCGTCCTCGCGGGCGGCGACGATCTTGCGGCCGAGGTATTTGGGGAACTCGGCGAGGAAGACGGGGTGGGCAAGCTGTTCGAGGAGGATGGGGGAGAGGTTGAGGTTGCAGTGGAGGGCGATGCCGTCGCGCTCGAGGTTGCCGAGGACGCGGAGGAGCGGGAGGTAGGTCTCGGCGGCGGCCTCGTGGAGCCACTCCATGCCATGCGGCCAGGTGCCGTGGTTTACGACGTAGGGCAGATGCGCATGCAGGGTGAAGGTCAGGAATCCTGCCGGTTGTCTGCGTGGCTGCGTCAAGTTGTCTACCTCGGCATATGGGATTGGTGCAAAGTGAGTGAGGGGAAGGCCCTGGGCATCTGTCTGCTCAGTGTGCACCGGTTAGTAAAAACCTGTCTAAAAACTTCGGTAGGGGCAAGGCTGTCGACAGGTACTCTTGCATGCAACTACAAGCACAAATACAGGGGTCCTTCACTGCGTTCAGGATGACGGCGTAAAACAAACAACAACAAAAGGCAGTTTTTGACAGGGTCTAAGAAGACTGAGTGGGCGGATGATACTGAGTCGCCGCCCACTCGGTAGAGGTTGCTAGATAGTTAGTTGCTGTTGTGATGCTGAAGGTTGTTGTCGCCCGATCCTGCGGGGTTGGTGGAGGCGCGGACGGCGATGGAGTTGGTGAGGCGGAAGCGGACGAGGGTTTCGGATGGGATCTGAACCTGCTGTCCACGGGTGACTCCGTTGGCTCCGGCACCGAGGCCGCCGCCTGCGGCCGCGCCGATGGCGGCTCCTTTGCCGCCTCCGAAGATACCGCCGAGGATAGCGCCGACGGCGGCTCCGCCTCCCACTTTTTCGGCGGTATTTTTGCCACGGCCGTTGCCTTCTTTGCTGAAGGGGTCGGTGGTGATGGGGAGGTGTTCGCCGCGGCGGTTGAGTGTCGTGAGGGAGATGGTGAGCAGGGAGCTGCCCTTGAAGTGGCCTGCTTCGTGGACCTCATCGACGCGGCCGTTGACGGTGGTTCCGGCGGGGATGGCTACGAGGCCGTCGATGATGACGTCGCTGGCAATGGTTCCGGAGAAGGCGTCGCCGGTCTGGGTGGTGGCGCTGTCGAGAGTCTGCGTGATGCTGACGGGCAGGGTGGAACCGGCGGGGATGGTGACTGTTCGGAAGGCTGGCGGTGGTGGGGGCGCGGGCTGTTGCAAGGGCGGCTGGACGGCTTGCTGCACGGGCTGCTGGCGCTCGATGGGAGCGGGCTGCTGCGGCGGTGGCGGCGGAATGTAGGCAGGCCTTTTCTTCAGGCCGGCGGATGGTTTGCCGGGCCGGGTGGGCACGGGAGCTGGAGCGACAGGAGCGGCTGGCGGGGGTGTCTGCGCGGCGGTTTCGACGGTGAGCTGGTTGACGACGGATTTGATGCCGGGAACCTGACTGGCGTCGCTGGCTGCGAGGGCCTTTGCGGCTTCGCTGCTGACGGCACCTTGCAGGATCGCGACTCCGCTCTGTACCGAGCTCTGAATCGGCTCCGTGCTGATGGCGCTATCGCTGGTGATCTTGGTCTGGACGGCGGCGTTCAGCGCTGTGTCATCGGGCGGCGGCGGGGCCGATTTGCAGCCGGCGACGGCCAGAGTGAGGGCCAGTGCCGCGAGTGTTGCTGCTCGGAAGATGGAGGTCGTTCTTGTGGAGTGCATGCATCCCTTTCGTTGGTGGAACTTGTTACGGCTCACGATAGACTGGATTTCTCTCCAGACTAGGTCTGTCTTCGGATCGGGTCTCTCTTCGTAAGACTCATGGGAGAGGATGTAGGGTTCAGAGTTTTTGTTGTGTGGATGTCCATGGAGCGAGGTGGCATCCTTGAGGATTGGACGGATGGATTCGAAATAAGCCAGCGCGCAACCTTAGGTGGGGGAAGGGCATCCACCTGATAGGGACTATGATATGGTCCTGCGTGGGTATGCGGGATTGTTTCGACAAAAGGCGTTAGTATCTTGTTTTCAACGCTGATAACGGAGTTTGAGTGGGGACGGCGTCTCCGCGATATTGCAGGAATCTGAAGAGGAGAGAGACATGGCTGATAACGAAAACGGGATTAGTGGATTTGGATGGTTTCTGGCTGGGTTGGGTGTCGGTGCCCTGGTTGGGGTTTTGTATGCGCCGAAGGCTGGGAAAGAGACGCGGGACGATATTGCCGCGGGCGCGCTGGAGGCTCGCGACAAGGCGGCTGCTTTGGCGCAGCAGGGCAAGGAACGCGCGACGGAGCTGGCACAGCAGGCTCAGGTTCATGCGGCTGCTTTGAAGGCGCAGGGTAAGCAGCACCTGGACGAGTATGTGGATCGCGGCAAGGAGTACTACGAGAAGGGGCGCAGCCAGTTCAACGAGTATGTTGAAAAGGGCAAGGGGCTGGTGCAGGAGCAGCAGGATAAGGTTGCGGCTGCGATTGATGCGGGCAAGGAAGCTTACGTCACGACGACGTCGGATTCGCACTCCTAAGTAACTGCGTTTTGTGAAGACCTGGGGGCGTGCCGGACAGGCGCCCCCTTTCGATGTGGCTGACAATATCTGGACGGAAGAGTGGAGTGGCGGAATGTTGATGAAGAGCGCGATGATGCTGGGAATGTTGGTCGATGATCCGGGTTCGCTCTCCTCTGGCAACTCGCGTCTGCTGATGGTCTTTGTCGGGCTGGTAGCGTTCTGCATGGTGGTGCAGGCGATTGTTGTGGTGGTGTTTGTGGTGGGCGCGGCGAAGTCGCAGAAGCGCTTGCAGAGTATCGCGGAAGAGTTTCGGGTAAGGGCGATACCGGTGTTTGATAGCGCTGAGGCACTGTTTCACGATACGGCTCCGAAGGTGAGGGTGATCGCGGATAACCTGGTCGAGACGAGCCATATTGTGCGGGCGAAGGCGGTGGAGTTCGACGCGACGCTGTCGGATGCGAACAACAGGACGCGGGCCCAGGTGGCGCGGGTGGATGGCATGGTGAGCTCGACGCTGAATGCGACGGCATCGCTGGGCGAGACGATTCATGAAGGGATTCGCGTCCCGGTGAAGCATATTGCGGGCGCGATTGCCGGCCTGAAGGCGGGGTTGGATGTTTTGTTGAGCCGGGCTAAGGGGTTTGGTGGGTATCGTGGGCCGGATTTGTAATGGATTCGGTTGCAGATGAGAGGTGCGGCTTCGGCTGCGCCTTTTTTGTTTTTTGGGGAAAGCTATCCCTATGCGCTAAGGGAGGAACTGCTTCCGAATGGGCCGTTGATCGGGAGGAGACAGATAGTTGGTGGGACGAATCGGGGATTACTTCCGCTATGCCGACTCTAGCGCCCATTTACGGACAGCGGATTTCGGATTTTGGACAGATGAGCGGCTGCGGGCAAAGTCGTTCGTGCTTTATCCCTCGACTAAGCACAGAGTTGACGTGTGCGGCGCATTGGCCAGTGAATTGCTGTGTCTATGTCCTAAGCTAACGAGCAAAGTGTGTTCGGATGGTCCGAGAGCGCGCCGAGCCATAAGCCTGTCAGGAGAGCATCTGCCATGCAAGACCTTCGCTACGCTATCCGCCAACTCCGTAAGAACTCCGGCTTCGCTCTCACGACCATCCTGACGCTTGCGCTAGGTATCGGCGCGACCACAGCCATCTTTAGTCTGGTGAATGCTGTTCTGCTCCGCCCTCTGCCGTTTCCCGAGCAGGACCGGCTGATGTGGCTCCATCAGCAAGACCATTCGCTGCCGGGCATAGTGCCAGAGGCACTGAGCTATCCGGACTACTTCGATTGGCGCGCACAAAACCACACCTTCAGCGGCATTGCTTCTTATCACTCGCTAGCGGTAACTCTTGAGACGTCTGGCGAGGCCCAGCATCTGGATGCACAGACGGTCTCGGCGAACCTCTTTCAGGTACTGGGTGTAGCCCCGATGCTGGGGAGGGATCTTCGCTGGGATGATGAGAAGCCGGGCAATCATACGGTGATGTTGAGCTACTCGCTCTGGCAGTCGTCCTTCGGTTCCGCGAAGGATATCGCCGGTACCACGATCAAGCTGGGCAACAATGACTACGTCGTTGCTGGTGTTATGCCTAAGAGTTTCCAGTTTCCGCTTGAGGGTCCAGCGCCTGCTTTATGGGTCTCACTTGCGGACGATACGACGGGAAAGAGTCCCAGCACCGGCCAACGCGGCAATGATTCCTTGAGCGTCATCGGACGACTGAAGCCCGGAGTAACGCTCGAACAGGCCAAAGCGGATCTCAACCTGGTTGCCGTCAATCTGGCTCGCCAGTATCCCGACTCCAACAAGTGGTACACCTCCGCTTTAATGGAGCTCGAACTGCAGCACATGATCGGCGACACCAGGGTGGCGTTGCGTGTGCTCTTCGGCGCGGTCACGCTGGTGTTGTTGATTGCGTGCGCCAACGTTGCCGGGTTATTGCTGGCGCGCGGCTCACGACGAAGCGCGGAGTTCGCGTTGCGTGCAGCCATCGGGGCAAGCCGCGCGGAGATTATCCGGCAGTTGCTGGTGGAGTCGGTGGTGTTATCTCTCTGCGGCGGAGTCGCAGGCGTGGCGTTGGCTTTTGGCTTGTTGCGTGGCATGGTGAGGCTGATGCTGTTCGATATTCCGCGTGTGGAATATGCTTCGATCGATGCAAGTGCCCTCGTGTTTGCCATGGTCATCTCTGTTGTTACGGGGCTGTTGTTCGGCGTACTTCCCGCGTGGAGGATGTCGCATCTCGAACCTGTGCAGGCATTGAGAGAGGGCACTCGGAGTGTAGCTGGCAGCCGCGGGCAACATCGTCTACACAACGGACTTGTGGTTGCGCAGACAGCCATTGGACTCGTACTGCTGGTGGGCTCCGGTCTGCTCATCCGAAGTTTTGTTCACATCCTGAACGTCGATCCCGGCTTCGATCCGAGGCGCGTGTTGACCGCCAGAGTAGGTGTGCCGTTCGACCGGCTGGCTCACGACCAGCACCTCCAGTTTTATAACCAGTTGGTAGCGCGGCTTTCTACATTGCCCGGGGTACAGTCCGTGTCGGCAGGATGGCCGCTGCCCATGAGCGACAGCAATGCAAGTGTCTCGTTTAGCATTGCGGGAAAGCCGATCGCCAAGGCTGACCATCCGAGTGAATCGATCGGCATAGTACTGCCCGGTTACTTTGCGACGATGCGTATCCCTCTTCTCTCCGGGCGCACGTTTGGCGAGCAGGACGGTACGAAGACAGTGCCGGTGATGATGATCAACCAGGCCTTTGCGCGCAAGTATTTCCCAGGTGAGAATCCAATCGGCAAGCACATTCAAGCGGATTTGGGGGATGATGTGATCGAGCATCCGATGCGCGAGGTGGTAGGAGTGGTGGGAGACATCAAGCGGAAGGGGCTGACCGCCGATGTGGAGCCTCAGTATTTCCTGCCCTACACACAGGCGGTAATTACAAATCCGTTCCTTACGATCCGCACCAGCGGCGATCCGGCGGCCATAGAGAACGCGCTTCGCGCCGCCGTCCACGAGATGGACAAGGGGGTCCCCGTCTACCAGGTTTCGACGCTGGAAACCTATATCTCCAAGTCAGTGGCTCAGCCGCGTTTCCAGACCCTGCTGCTGAGCTGCTTCGCAGCGATTGCACTGATGCTCTCAGCGATCGGATTGTACGGCCTGCTCTCCTACATGGTGGTGCAGCGCACGTTGGAGATAGGGTTGCGGATGGCGCTGGGGGCGCAGCGGACAGATGTGCTGCGTATGATCGTCCGGCGTGGCTTGACGCTCGCATTGATCGGGTTGATCGCGGGCTTGGCGGTCAGTGCCATGATGGCGCGCCTGCTATCCGGAATGTTGTACGGTGTCGGCCCCTCCGATCCGGTCACCTTCGCAACCGTGACGGCGCTTCTACTACTCGTAAGCCTGACTGCAAGCACTGTGCCTGCATACCGCGCAGCACGACTTGATCCCATGGAAACACTGCGAGAGCAGTAGGTGTTGCTGGCCAAGAGACGTCTGACCGAGTAATTGGCCTTCCGAAGCTGAGGCTCAGTTGGTGCTAACAGGGTGATGCACGCCACATCCGTGATGTGGACGATGCACCCATCTCAGAATCGAGATATGGGGCACCCGGGTTTGTGGCTTGTTTAGATGATCCAGCCGCCGCCTACTACTTCGTCTTCCTGGTAGAAGACGGCGGATTGGCCGGGGGTGATGGCGCGCTGGGGGGTGTCGAAGATGGCCTGGACGGTTTCGGGGCCGGTGCTGCGGAGGGTTGCGAGGGCGGGTGTGTGGCGGTGGCGAATCTTGATGCTGACGCGGATGGTTTGTCCGGCGTCTAGGCCGGGGATGGAGATCCAGTTGAGGCGGTCGGCGTTGAGCTCGGTGGCCATGAGGTCGTTGTCGCTGCCGACGGTGACCTGGTGGGAGTCGGGGTGGATCTTGAGGACGTAGAGCGGGTCGGGCGAGGTGAGGCCGAGGCCCTTGCGCTGGCCGACGGTGAAGCTGTGGATTCCGGCGTGATGGCCGACGACCTGGCCGGTGGTGGTGACGAGCTCGCCGGAGGAGTCGGGGAGGTCTTCGCCCTGCTCGTCGAGGTAGGCGCGGAGGAAGGTGTTGTAGTCGCCGCCGGGGATGAAGCAGATCTCCTGCGAGTCGGGCTTGGTGGCGACGTTGAGGCCGGCTTCGGAGGCCATGACGCGGACGGCGGGCTTCTGCATCTCGCCGAGGGGAAAGAGGGTGCGGGAGAGCTGCTCCTGCGTGAGGCCGAAGAGGAAGTAGGTTTGGTCCTTGGACTTGTCCTCGGGGCGGGAGAGGATCCAGCGGTTGCGGGTTTCGTCGAAGTGGTTGCGGGCGTAGTGGCCGGTGGCGATCTTGTCGGCGCCGATCTGGCGGGCGGTGATGAGGAGCTGGTCGAACTTGAGGTGGTTGTTGCAGAGGGTGCAGGGGATGGGCGTGCGGCCGGCGAGGTACTCGGAGACGAAGGGACGGACGACCTCGGCCTCGAAGCGGGCTTGTTGGTTGACGAGGTAGTAGGGGATGTCGAGCTGCTCGGCTACGCGGCGGGCGTCGTAGACATCATCGATAGAACAGCAGCGGCCCTGGACGGCTTCTGGCATGCCTTCGTGTCCGGCGAGGCGGCGCTGGTTCCAGAGCTGGAGGGTGAGGCCGACGAGGGTGTGCCCTTGCGCGCGGAGAAGCGCGGCGACGGCGGAGGAGTCGACTCCTCCGGACATGGCGACGGCGATGGTCTCGGCTGTGGGCATGGTGCTTGTCTTTCGGCCTGCGATGCAGGGTGAGGGGTACTCACTCCCTTTTTAGTATACCAACCTGGCGAGATTCGCTTGTGGTGGCGCGGGTTTTGTGGTGTTGCGGTAGTTGAGGATGTGGGCGAGGTGATGGCGGGAGTGCCAGGCGTACATGGCGAGTGTTTGTTCGAGGGTGCAGCGTCCGCTCTCGGGATGGATGTAGCCGCGTGTCGCCCAGTCGGATTCGGGTATGGCGCGGAGGGTGGTGACCCAGCGTTGGTGGAGGCATTCGAGGAGTTGGAGGGAGATGAATGGGGAGAGTGCTGAGTCGGGAAGTTCGGCGAGTGAGGCGGGGTTGTAGTCGAAGACGGTGGGCCAGTCTTCGGTGAGGGAGAGGCGCATCCAGGAGTAGGCGGTGAGGTCGCTGTCGGCGATGTGGTGAACGAGTTGGCGGATGGTCCATCCGTCGGGGCGGTAGGGGGTGTTGAGTTGCGCGTCGTTGAGTCCGTCGATGGCGGTGGCGAGTTGTTGCGGGAGAGCGGCGAGGATGTCGATGGCGATGGAGCGCTCTTCGGTGGTGAGAGTTTCGGGATGCTCGCATTTGCCGATGGGATATTGCAGGTTGGGTGGTTCGCTCATCGATGGATAATACGGTGTATGGTTGCGAAAATGTTGGATGAGATTGGAGTGCATCTCTGTGGCGATCGAGATGTGGATGTGAAGACGTATGGGTGAACCGCGAACAATACCGTTGCTCGATCCGAAGGTGCAGCCGTCGTCGTGGAATGAGCGGATGGTGCCTGGTGAGTATGCGATTCTCTACTCGAGTCTTCCGGGTGGCACGTCGTATGTTGGTCCGGTGTGCACGATCTTCGATACGCTGGCGGAGGCTGAGGAGTATGCAACGCGTTATGTTGCGGATGCTCCGGATGTGCGTTGCCGCATCTACGATCATGGTGGATTGGGAGGGACGCCGGTACGGGAGATTCGTGGTGGACGGTACAAGGGTGACAGCGAGATTTCGGCACGCTTCCGGCGTTGGGGTGGGTTGGGGTTTTTTCTGGGTGGCGCTGGGTTGGTGTTGATGGATTGGCTCTCGGGCTTCCGTCTTACGTGGCCGGCGACGATTGGTATTCGCATGCTTCCTGTTGGTCTTGTGCTGCTGGTGACGGATGCGGTGATTACTTTTGATGCGCGGCGTAAGAGTCGGCGGGTGGGGCAAAGTTCGTAAGTTTTCTTTGGGGTGTTCGCTCTTCGTTGGGGGAAGGTTCGGTAGAATCGAGGCTGGAAGCGGGTTCGTGGGGGCCAGGCTGAACTGCGGTATGGGATTACTTCTGCTGTAAACGAAGGATATTGCCGGAGCTTCCATGACGCTATTGCTGGTTCAGATGACGACCGTTTTGTTGACCGCGCTGTTTTGCGGGTGGGTTGCGCGCAAGCTGGGGCAGGCGCGGGTTATCGGTGAGATTGTTGGCGGGATTTTAGTTGGACCTTCGGTGTTTGGCAGAATTGCGCCGCATGCTTCGGCGAGATTGTTTCCGCAGAGCTCGTTTGGATCGTTTGAGGTCTTGAGCACGGTTGGGCTGATTCTTTTCCTGTTTTTGATTGGGAGCGAGTTGGATTATGCGCAGCTTCGACGACAGCGGGCTACGGCGGTTCTTGCGAGCTTGATGAGTATTCTGTTCCCGTTCATCATGGCTGCGGTGGTGGCTCATTCGTTGCGGATACGGTTTGCTCCGGATGGGATTGGGCGCATTCCTTTTGTGCTGTTTCTTGGCATCTCGATGAGCATTACGGCATTTCCGGTGCTGGCTCGTATTTTGGAGGAGCGGCGGTTGCAGTCGACGGCGCTGGGGACGACGGCATTGATGTGCGCGGCGGTGGATGATGTGTGCGCGTGGTCTCTGCTGGCGGTTGCGTTGACGCTGATTCCGCATGACGGCGAGACGATGGCGTTGTCGTACAGGCTGCTCTGGCTGGTGGTTTATCTGGTGGTGATGCTGGGGGTTGTTCGTCCGCTGGGGAATTGGGTGTCGGGGCGGCAGCGGAGCATTGGGCTCTCGTATGAGCTGCTGGGAGTGGTGGTTGCGGTTGTGCTGGCTTCGGCTGCGGCGACGGAGGCGATTGGAGTGCATCCGCTATTTGGGGCTTTTCTGGCGGGTGTTTGCTTCCCGCGCATCGAGCGCTGGCAGAGTGAGGTTCGGACGCGGCTGGACATGATTGTGTCGGTGCTGTTGCTGCCGCTGTTCTTTGCATTGACCGGGATGCGGACGCGTCTGGATCTGTTGAGCGGCGGCAGGATATGGTTCTGGACGGCGATTGTGCTGGTGGTTGCGGTTGCTGGAAAGATGGGTGGAGCGGTGCTGGCGGCTCGCTGGACGGGGCAGTCGTGGCAGAACGCGATGGCGCTGGGGGCTCTGCTGAATACGCGTGGACTGGTGGAGTTGATTGTGTTGAATATTGCTTACAACGCGCATATCTTCTCGCCTACGTTGTTTACGATGCTGGTGGTGATGGCGCTGATTACGACGATGATTACGACTCCGATGCTGGACTTGTTGGGGATCAAACATGGAGCTGAGAAGACCAAGGATGTTTCTGAGATGGAAGCGGCTTAGACGCTATTTAAAACTGAGGCACTCGGGAGTGGTGTGGGGGCAATGATTCCCTCAGGGGCTAAAGCCCCGCTCTTTCGAATCTTTGCGGCACGGCTGAAGCCGTGCCCTTTCAAAACCATCCTTCGATAACAGTCTTTTAGCAGGTTCTTAGAACGCTGTTAGTCTGTTTGCCATGATGAGACTTCGGGTTGTGGCTGCTGGTGTGTTTGGGTTGGTGGGTATGTCGTCGCTGATGGCGCAGGATACCTTGCCTGCGGCGACGGCGAGCCAGGTCGATGCGGCGGCAGCGTATGTGCTGGCGGCGACGGGGGTGCCGAGCGCGTCGGTGGCTATCGTGCAGGGTGGGAAGATCGCCTATGTAAAGGCATATGGCAAGGCGCGGCTGGGGCCGGTGATGGAGGCGACGCCTGCGATGCAGTATTCGGTGGGGTCGATCAGCAAGCAGTTTACGGCGGCGCTGGTGTTGCTGCTGGTGCAGGATGGCAAGGTGAAGCTGGATGATCCGGTGGGGAGGTATCTGCCGGAGCTGACGCGGGCTGGCGAGGTGACGGTGCGGCAGGTGTTGTCGATGACCTCGGGGTATCAGGATTTTTGGCCCGAGGATTATGTGATGTCGTCGATGATGGAGCCGACGGTGCCGCAGCACATTCTGGATGTGTGGGCGAAGAAGCCGCTGGACTTCGAGCCGGGGACTGAGTGGCAGTACTCGAATACGAATTATGTGATTGCGGGGCGGATTGCGGAGATTGCTGGTGGCAAGCCGCTGATTGAGCAGTTGCAGGAGCGGATTTTTAAGCCGCTTGGGATGACGGGTGTGTTGAATTCGGATGCGAGCCGGTTGCCGGAGACGGATCCGACGGGGTACTACCGGCATGCACTGGGGCCGCTGCGGCCTTCGCCGAAGGAGGGGACGGGGTGGATGTTTGCCGCGGGAGAGCTGGCAATGCCGGCACGCGACCTGGCTAAGTGGAATATCAGCATGATGGATCGGACGCTGCTTGCTTCGGCGAGCTACGACACGATGTTTACCGAGGTGAAGCTGAAGAGTGGGAAGGGCTCGGGCTATGGGCTGGGGGTGCAGGTGGGTGAGCGCAATGGTCATCGCTATATAGAGCACAGCGGCGAGGTGTCGGGGTTTGTATCGGAGAATATCGTCTTCCCGGAGGACAAGGTGGCGATTACGGTGCTGACGAATGAGGATGCTTCGAGCGCAGCGAGTGAGTTGGAGCGGCAGATCGCTCCGCTGGTGCTGGGTGGAGTGAGCGATGAGGATGCGGCGAAGGCGGAGGCTCGGGCGCTGGCGATCTATGCGGGATTGCAGGAGGGGAAGCTTGATCGGTCGCAGTTGACGGCGTTCTGCGATGGTTATTTTTCTGCTGAGGCGGTGGCTGATTTTCAGGAGAGCTTGAAGGGGTTGGGGGTGCCGGGGAGTTTTAAGCAGGTTGCGAAGGAGCTGCGGGGTGGGATGACGTTTCGGGTGTTTGCGGTGCAGTATCCGGGGAAGGCGTTGCGGGTGACGGAGTATGACGAGCCGGATGGGAAGATTGAGCAGTATCTGGTGATTCCGGTGGGGAGTTAGAGTTGTAAAACAAACAAGGGCAAAAACAACCGCAGGTCCTTCGACTCAGTGCTTCGCACTTCGCTCAGGATGACAGTTTGGTTTGGGTTGGGAGAAATATAAGAAGGCGTGGAGTTTGGGCTCCACGCCTTTGTTTTTGATTGTGACTGCTTGGGTTACATGTCGTCTTTCTTCTTTTCTTCCGGAGCTTTCTCGGGGGTGGTGAGGGGTTTGGTGATGTCGTCGAGGTAGTCGGGGGTGCCGTCTACGCGGACGAGCTTGGGATAGCGTTGGCCGTCGTGGTAGTTGATGTCGGCGGTGGAGACGAAGGTGTCGGATTGGAGGATGAGGTGGATGGGGTCGGTCTTGCCCTTGGCTTCGTCGATGGCGGCCTTGAGTGCGTCGGTTGAGAAGATGTTGCCGTTGATGGCGATGATCTTCTGTCCGGGGGCTAGCTGGGCTTTGTCGGCGGGGCCGTTCCAGCGGACGTCGACGAGGGTGCCGTCAGCGGCGATGCGGAGGCCGAGGGAGTACCAGAGGTTGAGGCCATCGCGACGGCTGGAGCTGGCCATGGTGGTCTGGGCCTTGCTGGGCTTGTCGGTGTAGACGAGCTTGTAGCCGCCGCGCTCGATGCCGTCGAGGTCGGCGCGGGGGTTGAGGTTGTCGATGTGGGTCTGGATGAAGGTGGCCCAGTCGTAGGGAGTGACCTGGTTGAGGTCGGCTACTAGTTCGGGGCGCTCGTAGGGGACGATGAGCGGGCCGGTGTTGCCGCCTTTGCCGAGGAAGATGTGGAGGAAGTCGGTGAGGGACTTCTTGTTGTCGGTCTGTTTGCGGATGAGGGTGTCGGCGTCGAGCCAGAAGAGCTCGCCCTCCTGGTAGTAGTCCTGGTTGCGCTTCCAGTTGGACCAGGCGGGGTTGCCGCCGCGGAGGATGCTGGCGGCGATGGCGGTGTCTTCGGTGCTGCGCCATTCGCGGCCGGGCTTGGAGTCGAGGCTGGCGGCTGACATGGCGAGCATATCGTGGTACTGCTCCTGCGATTTGAGGCCGGAGCGGGCCGCGAGGACGTTGCCGAGGTACTGCGTCATGCCTTCGTAGACCCAGAGGAGATCGCCCTGCTGCATGGTGGCGAAGTCGGGCTGGTAGAGGCGGCCGGGACGGCGATATTTGCCGTTCCAGGAGTGGGTGAACTCGTGGGAGAGGAGATCGGACTCGGCGAGTTGGTGCATTTCGTCGGAGAAGCCCTTTTCTCCCACGCCGTTGTCAGAGGACTGGCCGTGCTCGAGGCCTTCGCCGCCGGCGACGTCGGAGAGGGTGAGGAGGAAGTGGTAGACGTGGTAGTGGCGGGAGTCGTAGGCGGCTCCGGTCTCGCGGACGAGGTTGGAGAGCTCGGCGAGGAGGGCGGGGCGTAGCTGGGAGTCTTCGGGGGCGTCGGCTACGACGTCGATGTAGTGCTTGGGAGAGACCTCTGGCGCGAGGGGGAACTCGTGGAAGTACTGACCGGTGATGACGGGGGAGTCTTCGAGCTGCTCGACGGTGGTGGCGGCGTAGTGCGTGATGGTCGCGCCGGGGGTGGGGCCGTGTGCGGACTCATCGACGCCGGTGGTAACGGGCGGATTGCCGGTGCCTTCCGGGGTGAGCGCGGTGCCGATGCCCCAGCCGGTGGGAACGATGACGGAGGGCTGGATGGGGATGTCTTTGACGGGCGTGTTGGCGGGGTAGAGGAGGAGCTTTTCCCACTCGAGGACGGCTAGCTTCTGGCTAACGCGATTGGTGACGATGCAGTCGAGGTGCGCGTGAAGGGTGGCGACGCCCTTAGGGATGGTGACGTGGAACTCGTAGAGGTTGACGTTGTCGCGGCGCCACTTGAGGGGCTCACCGTTGGCGGTGAAGACGACACCGGTGATGTCTTCGACGGGACCGGTGGGGCGGTGGTTACCGGGGATCCACTCGGGGGTGATGAGGGTGACGGGGCCGGGTTTGACGGGGATGTCGACCTCGGCGTGGTAGAGCTTGCGGGGAGCTTCAGAGAGGTCGGCGATGATTTTGATGGGGGTGGTTTGGGCGAAGGCGGAGGCAGAGAGGGCTACAGCGAGGAGGAGGCTGGTGCTTCTGGGCATGGGGGTGGCCTTTGCGGTGTTATGGGATTTCAGAAACAAGTGTGTGGGGTATGGTACGGCTGGAGAGGAGGATTTGTTTCCTGGAACTGTTGAAAGGAGAATAAGCAACCGCAGGTCCTTCAACTGCGGCGCTCGCGGTGAGGCCGCGAGCGCCTTCGCTCAGGATGACAGTATTTTGGGTAAGGTTGGAGTTGATTTAGAGGGGTGGGAGCGCGGCTTCGATGGCCTGGACGAGGTTGGGATCGCTGGGGAGGGTGTCGGGGGCGAAGCGTCCGACGACCTGGCCCTTGCGGTTGACGAGGAACTTCTCGAAGTTCCAGGTGAGCTCGGGGGCCTCGTTGACGGTGAGGCCGTAGCCGCGGAGCTTGTCCTTGAAGCCGGGGTCGGCGATGCGGGCGACGGGCTGGGCTTCGACGAGGGCCTCATACAGAGGGGCTTTTTCGGGGCCGACGACGGCGACCTTCTCGAACAGAGGGAAGGTGACGTTGTAGCTGGTGGTGCAGAAGTTCTGGATCTCTTCGCTGGTGCCGGGCTCCTGTCCGGCGAAGTCGTTAGCGGGGAAGCCCAGGACGCTGAAGCCGCAGTGCTTATAGGTGCTGTAGAGCTTCTCGAGACCTTCGTATTGGGGGGTGAGGCCGCACTTGGAGGCGGTGTTCACGATGAGCAGGACCTGTCCCTGGAAGGGGGCGAGGGTGGTGGCTTCGCCGGACAGGGTGTTGAGAGGGATTTCGTAGAGGGACATCGGGGCTCCTGGATGTTGCGGTCTATTGAGGTGTGCCGGTCTCTTTGGAAGAGGGGCGATCCGGTTCATCGAACCGGTATCTGCATCGTATCGAGTTCGTTGATGGAAGGCTAGACGGTCAGCTTTTTGTGTTCAAGAGGGCAAATCGACTGGGCGCTCCATGCAGATTGCGAATTTTTATGAAATGCATGGCGGCGTTCGGTCAAAAAGTGGTTTGAATTTGGCGCAAACACAGTACCATCTAGAACGAGATGGCCATAACTGACGTTTTATTGGGCAAGCCCCTTGCTACAAGTGAAGAGCGTGCCGAGCATATCGGCGTAGCTGCTGGAATTCCGATCTTTGGTTTAGACGCATTAACTTCGGCGGCGTATGGGCCAGAGCAGGCACTGTACCTCCTGATCCCATTGGGAATGTATGGGATCAAGTACCTGCTGCCGATCATTGTTTCGATTCTGATTCTGCTGGTAATCGTCTTCTTCAGCTATCGGCAGACGATCGCGGCGTATCCGAGCGGGGGTGGCTCGTATACGGTCGCCAGTGAGAATCTGGGCATGGGCGCAGGATTGCTGGCGGCTGCTGCGCTGATGATCGACTACATTCTGACCGCGGCGGTGGGCATTTCTGCCGGTGTGACGGCGTTGACCTCAGCGGTAGAGGGGCTACAGCGATACCAGTTGGAGATTTGCCTGGTGATCCTGGCGATCCTGGTGGTGGTGAACCTGCGCGGCGTGAAGGACACGGGCGCGGCGTTTATTCTGCCGACGTTCCTGTTTATCGGTACCTTGCTGACGCTGATCGGGGTAGGGGTATTCAAGACGTTTGCGGCGGGTGGGCATCCGGTAGCTGTCGCGGTGATGCCTACGGCGCTGCCGCAGACGGTGAAGTATCTGGGCATCTGGATGCTGATGAAGGCGTTCTCGAGCGGCTGCGCGGCGATGACGGGTGTCGAAGCGGTGTCGAACGGCGTGATGGCGTTCGGCGAGCCGCGCGCGAAGAAGGCACAGTACACGCTGACGGTGATCATCGCGATTCTGATTGTGCTGCTGTATGGGACGGCGTGGCTGACGAAGCACTATCAGATTATGGCGATGGACCCCGACCAGGCGCATTACCAGAGTCTATTGAGCTTGCTGGTGGCGGCGGTCTTCGGGCGTGGGTGGTTCTACTTCGTGACGATGGGGAGCGTGCTGCTGGCGCTTGCATTGAGCGCCAATACTGCCTTCGCGGACTTTCCGCGATTGACGCGGGCGATTGCGATGCACGACTACCTGCCGCATGTGTTCATCCTGAGGGGGCGGCGGCTGTTGTTCTCGCATGGCGTGTATGCGCTGACGGGGTTTACGGCGGTCATCCTGATCCTGTTCCGTGGCGTAACGGATCGGTTGATTCCGCTGTATGCGATTGGAGCGTTCCTGGCGTTTACGCTGTCGCAGGCGGGCATGGTGGTGCACTGGAAGAAGCAGGAGGGAGACCACGAGGGCCGCGGCTGGCACATGTTTGTCAACGGCGTTGGCGCGGTCGCGACGGGGCTGACAACAATCATCGTGCTGGTGGCGAAGTTCCGGTCCGGGGCGTGGGTGACGGCGCTGCTGGTGCCGATCCTGATCCTGATTATGCTGGCGGTGAAGCGGCACTACACGCGTGTGAAGGCCGAGATGCGGGATATGACGCCGCTGAACCTGACGCATCTGGAGCCGCCGATTGTAGTGATCCCGATGGCGCGTTGGGACCGGATTACGGAGAAGGCACTGCGCTTCGGCCTGGTGCTCTCGAAGGAGATCAAGGTGGTGCATGTGGACTGCGACGAGGGCGAAGAGTCGCTGTGCACGATATGGGATGAGAAGATTTTGACGCCGCTCCGGCAGGAGAAGATGGCGGAGCCGGAGCTGGTGGAGCTGACCTCGACCTATCGGCAGATCATTACGCCGCTGATGGAGTTTATTCTCGAGATCGAGCAGGCGAATCCGACGCGGAAGATTGCGGTGCTGCTGCCGGAGCTGGTGGTGAAGCACTGGTGGGAGAACCTGCTGCACAACCAGCGAGTGCAGTTGCTGAAGCTGCTGTTGCTGCTGAAGGGTAAGCAGCGGATTGTGGTGGTGAATATTCCCTGGTATCTGTAACGGGGATTGCTTAAACAAACCGTCCGCCTTACGAGGCGGACGGTTTGTTTAAGCGGTGGCTAGCGCGGGCTTGCGATAGGTGGGGCTGAGGGTGCGGAGGCGGGCTACGGCGGCTGGGATGAGGGTGAGGGCGTAGTCGATCTCGTCTTCGGTGGTGAGGCGGGAGAGGGAGAAGCGGATACTGGCGCGGGCGCGGGCGGGGGAGAGGTTCATCGCGGTGAGAACGTGCGAGGGCTCGGTGGCGCCGGATTGGCAGGCGGAGCCTCCGCTGACGGCAAGACCTTTGAGATCGAGGGCGATGACGAGGGCTTCGGCTTCGACGTGATCGAAGTAGAGGTTGCTGGTGTTGGCGACGCGAGGTGTACCTGCGCCGTTGACTCCGGCTTCGTCGACGGCGGCGAGGATGCCTTGCTCGAGACGGTCGCGGAGGTTAGTCAGGGATGCGGAGGCTTCGGTCTTGAGCCAAGCGGCGGCAAGCTCGGCGGCTTTGCCGAGGGCTACGATGCCGGGGACGTTCTCGGTTCCGGCGCGGCGCTGGCGCTCGTGGGTTCCTCCGTGGAAGAGAGGCGCGAGGCGGACGTTGCGGCGGACGAAGAGGATGCCGGTGCCTTGCGGCGCGTACATCTTGTGTCCGGAGAGGGTGAGCAGATCGATATCTTTGAGGTCGCCTTTGGGGCTTAGGTCGAGGGGGAGCTTGCCTCCGGCTTGGACGGCGTCGGTGTGGAAGAGGGCTCCGGCTGCGTGGGCGATGGCGGCGAGCTCGGCGATGGGTTGGATGGTACCGGTCTCGTTGTTGGCGAGCATGATGCTGACGAGCTTGGTGTTTGGGCGGAGGGCGGCGCGGAGGGTTGCAGGCTCGATGAGGCCGTTTGGGGCGCAGGGCAGGAAGGTTACTTCGATATTGCGCTTGGCTAGGGCTTCGGCTGCGTGGAGGACAGCGTGGTGCTCGATCTGCGTGGTGATGAGGTGGTCGCCGTCCTGGAGGGTGCCGAAGAGGGCGAGGTTGTCGCCTTCGGTGCCTCCGGAGGTGAAGACGATCTCGGAGGTGCGGCAGTGCAGGAGATGAGTGATGGAGTCGCGGGCGTGATCGACGGCGGCTCGCGCCTGCTGGCCCTGCTGGTGGATGGAGCTGGCGTTGCCGAAGCTCTCGATCCAGAAGGGGCGCATCGCCTCGTAGACCTCGGGGAGTAGAGGTGTGGTGGCGTTCGCGTCCATGTAGATCCGGCGCATGGTTTAAGTTTACGCCGTTTGCCAGTGCGGGAGCGGGTTTACGGTTGGTCTTCGGGCTTGATTTTGGTGTCTGCTGCGACCGACAGGAGATGTGCATGAACGATGAACCGGCGTGGTGCGGCTCCGACAAAGTCGAAGGGGTAGCAGGTGATCAGGGTCATTGCTGGAGTCGAGCGGGTTGCGATCACCTCGACGTGATCGGGTGTGACGATCTCGGTGGAATCGACCTCGTAGTGGTAGACGCCGGATGGATCGGATAAGAGAATCTGCATCTTTGCGGCGATACGACGCAGGGGGCGGAAGTAGGTATCGCGGTGTCCGGCGAGTGCTATCGTGCCGAGGCCACCGGGGTTGGCGGTTCCTTCGATGTGGCCGACGCCGCGCCGGAGGCTGGTCGGATCGTCATTTGCGAAGACGGGGACGGTGAGTGCGAGCTGGGGGATGACGAGCTGTCCGATGACGTGTGCTTCGCCGCCCTGCTGTTTGGGAGGAACCTGAGGTTGAGGCTGAGATGAGTTGGCCGCCTGAGCGATGCTGGTGGCGGCCCTCTGTGAAGCGAATGCAATTACGCAGATCGAAAGGCAATATCCGATGGCTGCAATCCCTGCGATCCAGAGAGTGAGTTCGAGACTGTGGATGAGGGATGCGCTTCTGCTTCGAGCTCTCACCGAAGGCTGTCTACTGCATCTGGGCAAAGGGTTGACGGGCAACTCGTATTGTTGCAGCGCCGATGAGGGCGAGCAATCCAAAGAGCACGATCCATGGAAGGTCGCTTGCGGTATGGGGGAGTTGGCGAATGTGCGGTTTGGGCGTGGCGCTTGCGACTAGTTGATAGCGTTCGGCCTTGATGGACGGGGTGCTTTCTCCTGGACTTACTGGCGTGGGTGAGAGTGTCCAGAGGGTGACGACCTCCATGTCCTGTTTGGATAGATCGGGGTTGGTTTTCATTCCCTCCGAAGCTGGATCGATGGCAACGACGCTACTGGCGTTTTTCTTCGCGAGAGAGATGGCCTCGTCTTTCGGGTAGACAAATTCGATGACAGGTCCGCCGGGAAAGGCGAATCCACGAAGTGCTGTGGGTTCTTCTGAACCGGAGTCGAAGGGAATGGCTCCGGGATGCGCGGGCGCGGCGAGCTTGTTGTGTAAGAGGCCAATGAAGGCAGGGCGGTCTGTGTGCATACGATCGTCGATCCGGAGGATGAGACGGTCGGAGAGATCTCCAACGATATGGATCGAGTATTTGCCCGCGGGCAAGGTGGATCCGGGAACCTCCGTTGGCTGCGTAATGGATAGCGGCGATTTAAGTCCGTTGGGGTCGAGTCTGGCCTGAGCGGTAAGCTGAGCTGCTATGCCGGAGAGTAGAAGAATTCCGCATAGGAAGGAATAAGGCTTCAAACGCATGTTGATCTCCTGTCAATCGATATCCATACACGCACAGCTTATGCGCGTTTGGGCGCGACGAATCGATAAATAAGGAGAAAAAATGGTTTCGATCTTTAGTACCAGGAAAGGCGTTGAAGTTTAAATACGTCTGTAACTTTATTGCCTGAAAACTGGTAACTTCCTGCTGGTTTCTTTGCGGCAAGGGTCTGCTACAGGGGTTGTCTGCGGTCTAGTTTGGTGGAGATGAGAGCGAGTACGAGTGCTACGAGTGTGACAGCGGCGCTGGCGAAGGGGAGCTGGCGGTAGCTGTATCCTGCGGTGAGCATCATGCCTCCGAGTGAGGCTCCGGTGGCGTTGCCGAAGTTGAAGGCTCCCTGGTTGAGGGTGGAGGCGAGGTTGGGCGCGGCGGATGCCTGGTCGACGATGCGGGACTGGAGTGGAGCTCCGGCGGCGAACTGGATGGCTCCCCAGATGAGGATGCCTGCGATGGCAGGGATGGCGAAGGGTTCGATGAAGTAGAGCGCGAGGTTGGCGGCGATGAGGACGAGGAGTGCTCCGTTGAGGAAGGCCAAGGGGCGCCAGTCGCTGAGGCTGCCGCCCGCGAGGTTGCCGATGGTGATGCCGATGCCGAAGAGCAGGAGCGTGAGGGTGACGACGTGCGGTGAGACGTGGGTGACGGTCTCGAGCATGGGGGCGACGTAGGTGAAGACGCAGAAGAGGGAGACGGAGGTGAGGGTGCTCATGGAGAGGACGAGCAGGACCTGCGGTTTGCGGAGGACGCGGAACTCGTGCAGGAGATTCGCTTGCGTTGCGGGCTGTTGCGGGACAAGGAAGAAGACGGCTGCGGCTGCGGCGAGGCCGATGGGGACGATGGCCCAGAAGGAGGCTCTCCAGCCGAGGGCTTGACCGAGCGCTGTGCCTGCGGGGACGCCGAGGACGTTGGCGAGGGTGAGTCCGGAGAACATGAGCGCGATGGCCTGCGAGCGCTGGTTGCGGGGGACGAGGTTGGTCGCAACGATGCTGCCGATGCCGAAGAAGGCGCCGTGGCAGAGGGCGGTGAGGACGCGGGCGGCGAAGAGCAGGTTGTAGGTGGGAGCGACGGCGCAGGCGAGGTTGCCGAGAGTGAAGACTCCCATGAGAAGGAGAAGAGCGAACTTGCGCTCGAGCCGGGCGGTGGCGAGCGCGACGATGGGGGCTCCGATGGTAACGCTGAGGGCATAGCCGGAGACGAGCGCGCCAGCCTTGGGGATGCTCACATTGAAGTAGGTCGCGAGGTTGGGAAGCAGGCCCATGATGATGAACTCAGAGGTGCCGATTCCGAAGGCGGCTATGGCGAGCGCCATGAGCGGGGTTCGGGTCAGAATGCTTTTGCGGTCGTCGACTTGGGCAGAAACGTCCATACTTTTATTCGAACACAATCGCGCGCAACAGCGAAGTTATAAAGGAAATCTGATAGGCTGGGCGGGTTTGGATCATCTGGAGGAGGCTTATGAAACGACAAGGAATTATCGCGGTATTGGCGCTGGCTTGTTGCAGCGTTGTGGGCGCTCAGGCACAGACGGCAGCGGCTCCGACAGTGAAGGCGGGGACGCTGATTGAACCGGCGAAGAGCTTTGATACGACTTTGAGTGGGTTCGAGGACGAGATGATTGGCGTGGCGAAGGCGATGCCCGCGGAGAAGTACAACTTCGCTCCGAGTGCGGCGATCTTTGTTCCGACGCAGACGACGAAGTATGAGGGCGTGCGTCCGTTTGGCGCGATGGTGGTGCATATCGCGCAGGCAAACTACTTCTACGGTGGGGCGCTTAGTGGGCTGAAGCCGGATGTTGATGTGAAGGCGCTCTCGAGCCTGACGGACAAGGACAAGATCGTGGCTGCGCTGGAGACTTCCTTCGTGTTTGTGCATAAGGCGATAGGGACGTTGACGGACCAGAACGCGTTTGAGAGCGTGCACGGGACGCAGACGCGGGCTAGTCTGGCAGGCGGGGTGGTGGCGCATGGGTTTGACCACTATGGGCAGCTTGTCGAGTATCTGCGGATGAATGGGATTACACCGCCGGCGAGCGAGAAGAAGTAACGCGGCCGGTGGAGTCGACTTTCTGGCTATGCTCCAGAGAAACTGTCTAAAACTGAGGGAGGTTATGGGCTATGGAGCGATGGCCTGGACAGTTCCTTCCCTCAGAGGCTGAAGCCCCACTTCTCGTATATGTTTGCGTACGGGCTGAAGCCCGTACCCTTCACCCTTGAAGCCGTGTCCTTTCAAAAAGATTAGAACAGTTTATTGGACAGGTTTTTAGGGGAAGAGGTCGTCGAGAGGTGTATCGGGCGGGTCGGGTGAGGGCGTGCCGCGGAGAATGTAGGAGATGCCGACGGCGACGGTGTCGGTGTGGATGCGAAGGCTTCGGCTGTAGTAGGTGGTGAAGGTCGTGTGGCGGTCGAGGGGGATGTCGAGCGAGTTGGTGAAGCCGTTGTCTTCGGTGATGTTGTGGCCGGTGACGATGGTGGCCTTGCCGTGGCGGGAAGGTCCGTAGATCTTCTGGTCGCCGACGGGGAGTTGCTCGTAGGCGTCGCTTTCGAAGGAGATGTTGTGGATGAGGTTGGTGCCGAGGCCGACCTGGAAGTGCGCCAGCGGACCGAGCGAGGTGTAGTTTTTAGTGACGAGACGGTTGGCGAGGGTGCTGGAGTTTCCCATGCCGATCTCGATGCTTGGCGTGATGCGTCCGAAGGAACGCTCGAAGTGATTGTTG
Source organism: Granulicella arctica (assembly GCF_013410065.1). Lineage (NCBI taxonomy): Bacteria > Pseudomonadati > Acidobacteriota > Terriglobia > Terriglobales > Acidobacteriaceae > Granulicella > Granulicella arctica. The sequence continues at coordinate 1,995,995 of NZ_JACCCW010000002.1, read as the reverse complement.
ATGTCGAAGGTGACGCGGCCTGAGGTGAGACCGTAGATTTCGTCGCCGGTAGGGGCTGCGACGAGGCCGGTGAGCTCGTAGTCCGTGAGCTTTGGCGAGAAGGCGGAGTGCAGGCCGAGGACGACATCGCCGAGCTCCGCGCGCTGGACGACAAGTCTGGCATCGGGCTTGGGTTTGGAGGAGAGGCTTTCGGCCAGGCGGTAGAAGTAGATGGGGACTGTTGCGTCCACGTTGAAGTGGCCGTTGAAGCTGTAGCCGATGACCGGGGTGGCGAGGGTGGCCCAGCCGGTGATGGAATCGTGCAGCGACGAGATGGCGATGCCGGCGTTGAGACCGTGGTCGTCCGCGGCTTCAAGGGCGAGGATGTCGGGAGTATCGGACGGCTCGTCCGTGTCCGTGGTGGCGATGTTCGGTGGTGTTGCGGCGGGTGTTTCCTGGTTCTTCAGCTGGGCGATGCCGAGGCCGTGAAGGGTAAGGAGGCAGAGGACGAGAGCCGACAGGTTAGGTCGAACGGACAAACAGGTCTCCTGCTACGAACTCTCCGAACAAACAATCACTGTTGTAAGGATTGCAGTTTTTGAGCTTGTTTGCCAGCGAAAGTTTCGATCTTGAGTAGCTAGCGTTGATTGAGCGGAATGTATGGTGCAGGATATTCGGGGCCGAGATAGTCGGCGCGGGGTCGGATGAGGCGGTTGTCGTCGTGCTGCTCGATGACGTGCGCGGCCCAGCCGGAGATGCGGCTGACGGCGAAGATGGGGGTGAAGAGGTCGATGTCGATGCCGAGGGTGGTGTAGGTGGAGGCGGAGTAGAAGTCGACGTTGGCGTTGAGCTTCTTCTGTTCCTTGACGAAGAGCTCGATCTTGCGGGACATGTCGAACCACTTGGTGCTGCCTGCGGCGCGTCCCAGCTCTTCGGACATGCGGCGAAGGTGCGTGGCGCGTGGGTCTTCGGTGTGATAGACGCGGTGGCCGAAGCCGGAGATCTTTTTCTTCTCGGCGAACATTTGCTTGACGTACTCGACCGGATCGGCTCCGGCTTTGTCGATGGCGTAGAGCAGGCGCATCGTGGCCTCGTTGGCTCCGCCGTGAAGCGGTCCTTTGAGTGCCCCGATGGCCCCGGTAATGGCGGAGTGAATGTCGGCGAGGGTAGCGGCGATGACGCGGGCGGCGAAGGTGCTGGCGTTGAGCTCGTGGTCGGCGTGGAGGACGAGGGCGATGTCGAAGGCGCGGGTGGCGGTGTCGGAGGGCTTCTCGCCGTTGAGCATCCAGAGGAAGTTGGCTGCGTGCGAGAGGGAGTGGTCTGCCTCGATGAGAGCCTTGCCTTTGCGGATGCGGTCGAAGATGGCGACGATCATGGCGATCTGCGCGGTCAGCCGGAAGGACTTGCGGACGTTGGCATCGTGCGAGCTGTCGGCTTCGTCTGCGTCGTAGATGCTAAGGAGAGAGACGGCGGTGCGAAGGACCTGCATGGGGGTGGCGTCGGTGGGGACGCTGTGGAGGAGGTCGATGACCTTTGCGGGTAGGTGGCGGGCGTCGGCCAGCTCTTTGGTGAAGTCGGCCAGCTCTGCGGCTTTCGGAAGTCGGCCAAACCAGAGGAGGTAGGTGGTCTCTTCAAAGGTGGACTTTGTGGCGAGCTCATGGATGTCGATACCGCGATAGGAGAGGACGCCAGCGTCGCCGTCGATCCAGCAGATGGAGGAGGTGGTGGCGACGATGCCCTCAAGGCCTTTGGTTGCAACGGATGTGGACATGAACGGCTCTCCTGATGGGCAAAAAAATCCTGAAGCATCTTCGGTTATAGCGTAGCGGGGAAACTGTTGTCACGGAGGAATGGGCGAATACCGGATCTATTGTGCGATATGTCCGGTAGTGGGAAAGCGGTCGGGAGAGAAGGGTGCGAGGTTGATGGAGGGATTTTCGCCGCTCAGGAGTTGCGCCAAGACAAGGGCTGTTGCGGGTGCGAGGAGGATTCCGTTGCGGTAGTGGCCGGTTGCGAAGACCAGATTTGACGACGGAGAGGGCTGGCCGAGGATCGGGAGCGCGTCGGGTGTGGCGGGACGGAGACCGGCCCATTGGTCGACGATGGGGCAATGGGTTTCGTCGGCGAGCGCGGGTAAAAGTTCGGCGGCGAGGGCGCGGAGGCGGGCGAGATCGGCGGGATGCGTTGTGGTATCGAAGCCGGCGTCTTCGACGGTTGCACCGATCAGAGCGTGACCGGTGCGTGGCCCTTGTGTGCGCGGAACGATGTAGATCTCCGGCGTGCGGATGACCTCACGCAGGGAGAGCGTTGGGGGTAAAGCGACGGTGAGCATCTGGCCCTTGCGTGGGAGGACGGGGGCTGGGCTCCATGCTCCTGAGGTGATGACGAGGCGTTTGGTTTCGAGCGTACCGTAGCTGGTTTCTATGCGAATGCAATGGCTGGTCTCCGTGAAATGGAGGAGCGGTGTTTGTTCGAGCAGTTGGATGGGCGTGTTGCGCACGGCGGCGAGTAGGGCGGCGGCGAGCTGGCGCGGGTCGATGCTGTGCTCTTCGAGAAAGGCGAAGCGATGGTTGCCGGGAGTGAGTGTGGGGACGAGCGTTGCGTCGGAACTATCCGGGTAGCTGGAGTGCGATTGGAGGGTTTTGCTCGTTTGGAAGGGAACGGCGAGGCCGGAGAGGCTTTCGATGGTGGAGAGGAATTTGGGATAGAGCGAAACACTTAGCTCAGAGAGGGGTTTCAGTGGAGATGGATTTTCGGGGTCGTGTGCGGCGAGCATGCCGGCGGCGGCGATACTTGCGTGAGTGAGCGCGGCGTCGCGGTCGAGGATGGTGACACGGGCTCCGCGATGGTGGAGTTCGAGCGCAAGCGAAAGACCGATGATCCCTGCTCCCGCGATACAGATATCGGGATGATGCATAGGATGAGTTTAGATGCTGAGGGAGGGTTATAGTTTCTTTGGGCCAGATGACGTAGTGCTGTGGAGGTCTGTGTTGCGTCCAACGGACAAAGCTTCCAACAACCGAATCAGGAAAGACTTTCAGGAGAGCGTGAATGAGCGATAACGAATACGGTACGGAGCGGTCGGCGTCTGGAGTGTTTATTGGAGTGGTGGCGCTGGCGTTGCTGGCGGCGCTCGGCTCGCTGGTTTGGTGCTATGCGTTGCAGAACCATGTCGGGGTAGCGGAGCAGAAGCTGGCGGCGGCGGACCAGAAGAACGCTGAGCTGTCGCAAAAGCTCGACGCGACCAATGCGAAGCTGCGTGCGACGACCGAGACGCTGGGGCAGAGCGTCGGCATCACGCAGAAACAGATTGAGGCTCGGACGGAGAGCATCATTGCGGCGCAGCGGTCGGAGGCTGCTCGGCTCGAACAGCAGCAGGCGGCGACACAGAAGCAGATTGGTGCGGTCTCGAGCGATGTGGCAAACGTGAAGACGGATGTTGGCGGTGTGAAGACAGATGTGGCGACGACGAAGACTGACCTGGAGACTACGAAGTCGCAGTTGAACCGCGTGGTTGGCGATGCGGGCGTGATGAGTGGTCTGATCGCGACGAACCATAGCGAGCTTGAGGTGCTGAAGCACAAGGGGGATCGCAACTACTTCGAGTTCACATTGCAGAAGGGCGCGAAGCCGATTCTGCTCTCGACGATCAAGCTGCAACTGAAGAAGGTGGATGAGAAGCGGTCGCGTTTTACGATGAACGTGAGCGCGGACGATCGCAATATCGAGAAGAAGGACAAGAGCCTCGACGAGCCGGTGCAGTTCTACACGGGCAAGGATCCGATGCTGTATGAGATTGTGGTGAACTCGATGGAGAAGAATAAGGTGTCGGGTTATCTATCGACGCCGAAGAACGCGCCGCAGATGACGGCGCTGCCGTAGTCGTCGATGTGTTAACGCAGAACGGGGGACGCTGCCTGCGTCCCCCGTTCTGCGTTTGCCTGGTTGGATTACTTCTTTTTGGTAGCTGCTTTCTTTGCCGTTTTCTTTGCTGCCTTTTTAGTTGCCATTTGCCTGTTCTCCCTATCGATCAAGCATCGGTACTGCAACACGCGATGTTGCAGCTAACGAAGGTATAGTTTTGTGTCAAATCAGTGTCAAGGAAAAAACGATGTGGATGAATTCTTTTTTTCATCGGGTTCCATTCTTGCCTCCGATTGGAAGAAGTATTTTGGGCGTCATGGATGGCGATGGCGATGATTTTTTTGCGTGAGAGGATCATGTGGCGTTGAGATCTACTCTTCGCAACAAAGTTTTTTCGATGCAGAGGTGTAGCGCGAATCGCCACGCATCGTGAGTTGCGTGGACTGATGTTTGCTGGATGCGCTGTTGTAGCAGTACGATCTTGTTCGCTGTGGAAGCGGGGAAAATATGATGCAGGATGTGGTGATCGTTGCGGCGGCACGGACGGCGGTGGGGAAGTTTCAGGGAGCGTTGTCGGAGATGACGGCGGTGCAGCTTGGCGCGGCGGTGGTGCGTGAGGTGGTGCGTCGTGCGGGGATTGATCCGGTCAGTGTGGACGAGTGTTTGATGGGATGCGTGCTGCCTGCGGGGCTGGGACAGAATCCTGCGCGTCAAGCAGCATTGCAGGGCGGGCTTGCGGATACGGTGTCGGCGATGACGCTGAACATGGTGTGCGGCAGCGGGTTGAAGGCGGTCGCGCTTGCGGCGCAGAGTGTGATGACGGGGACGGCGGAGATTGTGGTGGCTGGTGGGATGGAGTCGATGTCGAACGCGGCATATCTGTTGCCTGGAGCACGGAGGGGGCTTCGGATGGGCGACGCTGCTGTTGTCGACTCGATGGTGAAGGATGGGCTGTGGTGCGCGTGCGAGGACTGGCACATGGGCATGACGGGCGAGTTGGTTGCGGAGAAGCATGCGATCACGCGCGAGGAGCAGGATGCGTATGCGCTGGCTTCGCATCGGAAGGCTGCGGCTGCATGGAGGGAGGGGCGGTTCGATGCGGAGGTGGTTCCGGTTGCGGTGCCGTCGCGCAAGGGCCCGGCGGTGATGTTTGCGAAGGATGAGAGTGTGCGGGAGGATACTTCGATTGAGGCGCTTGCTGCATTGAAGCCGGCGTTCAAGAAGGATGGGACGGTGACGGCGGGGAATGCTCCGGCGGTGAACGATGCGGCGGCTGCGGTGCTGGTGATGTCAGCGGCTCGCGCTCGCGAGTTGGGGCTGACGCCGATGGTGACGATCAAGGCGCAGGCGACGAGTGGCGTTGCGCCGAAGTGGGTGATGCTTGCTCCGGTGACTGGCGTGCGCAGGGTGTTGGGGAGAGCAGGGTGGGCGCTCGAGGATGTGGATCTGTTCGAATTGAATGAGGCGTTCAGTGTGCAGGCGCTCGGGGTGATGAAGGAGTTAGGTCTGGATGCGGCGCGTGTGAATGTAAATGGTGGGGCGGTGGCGATCGGACATCCGATTGGAGCGAGTGGGGCGCGGGTGCTGGTGACGCTGATCCACGAGATGATGCGGCGCGATGTAAAGAGAGGTGTGGCGGCGCTATGTTTGGGCGGAGGGAACTCGGTGGCGCTGGCGGTGGAGCGGTAGTTTTTGTTTCGCGATGAGATGTGTAGTTGCTCTTGATGATGCCTGCACTCGACCATGAGAGGTAAGAAAGAATGCAGGTGAAGTGCGGCAGGCTAATTGGCTGCGGTGCGGCTTTGGCCGATGCTACTATCGTAGCCATGTGGCGTCGTCGGGATATTTTCCTTGTTGTCTGCCTACTGGTCTCTGCCGCGAAGGTTTCCGCGCAGCAGCTTTCGGTTGCGGATGGTATACGGGTCGGCGAGTTCTACCGGCTCGCGCCGGTGATTGAAGACCGGATATGGCCGGAGTGGAGCAAGACTCCAGCTCCTCTGTTGTTGATCTCTGCTGACAGCGAGTTTTTAACCCACTATCCTGATGTGCCGGCCGATTTCAAATTGGCTGGTGGAGGATTCTATGTGCGCCCCCGTCAGTTTCCGATTCATTTGGAGGCGACGTTTCCTGCCTTTGGGCCGCTTGCTGTGATCGTGATCGGCGAGCCGCAGAATACCGCTAGCAAGACGAGTACGTCGTGGCTCGTTGTCTTGATGCATGAACACTTTCATCAACTCCAGGATGGAACTCCGGGATATTTCGATGCGGTGGCGAATTTGGGTTTGAGCCGTGGAGACAAGACGGGAATATGGATGCTGAATTATCCATTCCCTTATGCAAAGCCAGAGATTGCACAGTCGTTCGGTCAGCTGAGAGATCTGCTGCTGAAGACGGTGGGTGAGACAGATCCGAGCAGCTTTCGAAAGGACGCGAGTGAGTATGTTGCGATGCGCAGAAGATTCTTTGCCCAGCTTTCCTCAGATGACCATAAGTATTTGAGCTTTCAGCTTTGGCAAGAGGGAATTGCGCGATACACGCAGATCATGGCGGCGGAAGCAGCGGCGAGCTACAAACCGACGGCCGCCTTCGCGGCACTTCCAGACTATGAGTCATTTGATGTCTATGCGAAGCGTGCGAGGGCTGAGACCCTGAATGAATTACGTAGTGTGGACCTGATGAAGGCGGGGCGTGGAGCGATCTATCCGTTTGGCGCAGCCGAAGGTCTATTGCTGGATCGTCTGAATCCGAGATGGAAGGATGAATACTTTACCCATCTGCTTTCTACCGATGCTTTGTTTGTTGCGGCACCGTAAAGAGACGACTCAACACTCGATGATGTTCAATGCGAGTCCGGCTAACGAGGTTTCTTTGTAGCGAGATTGCATGTCGAGGCCGGTCTGGTACATGGTGGCGATGACCTGGTCGAGGGAGAGCTTGTGGTCGCCGGTCTCGTGCATGGCCATGCGGGCGGCGTTGATGGCTTTGACGGCGCCCATGCCGTTGCGTTCGATGCAGGGGATCTGGACGAGGCCGCCGATGGGGTCGCAGGTCATGCCGAGGTTGTGCTCCATGGCGATCTCGGCGGCGTGCTCGACCTGCGCGTTGGTTCCGTTGAGTGCGGCGACGAGGCCACCGGCGGCCATGGAGCAGGCGACGCCGACCTCGCCCTGGCAGCCGACCTCAGCACCGGAGATGCTGGCGTTTTCTTTGTAGAGGATGCCGATGGCGGCGGCGGTGAGGAAGTAGCGGAGGATGCCTTCGTGCTTCTCGGCGTCGGTGCCTTCGATGAAATGGAGATAGTAGTGGCCGAGGGCGGGGATGACGCCGGCGGCTCCGTTGGTCGGTGCGGTGACGACGCGGCCCCCGGCGGCATTCTCTTCGTTGACGGCCATGGCGTAGACCGTGACCCAGTCGATGGGGGCGAGTGGATCTTTTGAGCCCTCAGTGCGGAGCCGCTCGGCGAGACGATGTGCGCGGCGGCGGACGTTGAGGCCGCCGGGCAGGATGCCCTCGGTGGCGATGCCGCGCTCTGTGCACTGTTGCATGACGCGCCAGAGGGCGAGGATGCTGGAGTTGATTCGTTCTTCGGGAGTGGAGGGCTGTGCGTTATCAAGCGCGGGCCGGTTGATGGAGAGGGTGGTGTCGGCGAGGAGGGCGCACTCGTTGGCTAGGAGCAGCTCGGCGATGGTCAGGTTGTTCTTCGCGGCGGTGGTGAGCAGCTCGTTGGCGCTGGAGAAGGGGTAGGGGACGGTGCGGGTGGAGATTACGGCGCTGCTGCGCTGCGCGTCGAACTCGGCTTGCGAGAGGATGAAGCCGCCGCCGATGGAGTAGAAGATCTCTTCGGCGAGGAGTGTGCCGCTGCTGTCGAAGGCGGAGAGGCGGGCACCGTTGGGGTGTGTCGCGACGCCGGGCGTGGGGTACATCTGGTCGAGGTGGAGATGCAGGTGCTCGGCTTCTAGGAAGTGGATGGATTGCCTGCCGCCTAGGTTCAGCGTTCCCGAGGAGCGGATGGTGGCGAGCAGAGAGGGGATCTGTGTGGAGTCGACGGTGTCGGGTGCGTCGCCCAGCAGCCCGAGCAGGATGGCGCCGTCGGTGCCGTGGCCGATGCCGGTGAGGGCGAGCGAGCCGTAGAGATCGACGACGACCGAGAGTGTGCTTGGCAACAGGCTGGAGGCTTCGAGTGTCTGGACGAAGCGGAGTGCGGCGCGCATGGGGCCGACGGTGTGCGAGCTGGATGGGCCGATGCCGATCTTGAAGAGTTCGAAGAGACTGGTATTCACGACAACTCGATTGTAGGGGTTAGATCGTCTTTCGGGCAGGCGTTGTGCGTTTGTGTTTGGCGGCGGCCTGCTTTGCTTCGAGATTGCGATAGGCGGTGGTGAGTGCGCCGAGCAGGATGTCGGGGCTGACGGCGTTGAGATGCATGAGGGTCGCGCCGCCGCGGCCCCATCCTCCGGGAACGGGCTCGAAGACCTCGGGGAGATCGACAGTGAAGGCGCTCTGCTGCTCGGGTGTGAGCTTGACCATCCCGCAGCCCTTTGCCTGCGCGGAGAGTGTGGCGAAGATGCGGTTGTTCAGGCGGAAGTCGGGGTGTCCCATGTGTGAGCTTTCGACGGCTCCGGGAAGGCTGAGGGCGAGTTTGCGAAATACAGCGGCGGTTGTGGGCATGGGTTGACCCCTGTGAGGGGAGCTACTTTTTGTTGGCTCTCAGTGTCGATTGTCCAGTGCTGCGGAGATATGCTGCGGCGGCGGTGAGCCGGACGGGGGGCTTGGAGTCGGAGAAGAGGTTGAGCAGTGCGGCGGCTGTGGGCTTGTCGTGGTATTCGCCGAGGGCCTTGGCTGCGGCGGCGCGCACGCCAGGGTCTTTGTCGTCGAGTGCGGCGACGAACTCTTTGCGGATGGGCTCGGTCCTTATCTTGGAGAGCTCTTCGATAGCGGTGACGCGGGAGCTTTCGCCGCCGTTCTTACGCATGTATTCGTATGCGGTGATGCCGAAGCCGAAGGGGCCGAGCAGCATGGAGGCTCCCTGGAGCGCACCCATCTTGGCGAGAGAGGTGGGGTTGTGGAGATCCTTGTTGACGGTGTGCATGGTGCCGTTCACCAGGCTTGCGTTGGCTTTGCGGTCGCCATCGACGACGGCTATGAGGATGTCCTCTCCGGATCGGTCGCCCATCTTCGAGAGCGTGATGGCGGCGGAGAAGGCGACTTGCGGCTCCTTGTCGTCGAGCATATTGCGAAGGTTTGTGGTGAGGCTGCGATTCTTCGTCTGACCGGCAGCGAGGACGGCAGCGGTGCGGACGTCAACATCCGTGTCCTTCATGGCGGCGACGATCATGGTAGTGGCTCGTAGGTTGTTGCCCATGGTGCCGAGCGCGGCTAGTCCCTCAATGCGTAGGTCGGGATGCTTGGGGTCGTTGACTGCATCGGTGAGCATCGACCATGCCTGCTGTGAATCCTGCGCGGCTGTGGAGTGAAGTGGGTCGAAGGTTGGGGCTGGTGTGTCGGAGTCGTCGGAGGTTGTGGTCTTGCTGGTGTCCTGTGCAAAGGCTGATGAAGAAGACAGGGCGAGCAGAGCGACACAGAGTCCGGCGGCTAGGCTCGATCGTAGGTGCGGCAAGAGGGTGGTACGTTTCATGGTGATGCTCCGTTGTGAGAGAGGTCCTGCTACTTATTCCTGTGCGAGTGTAATGCTACACTTGCGGAACTCTACTGCCTCATCGCTTCATCAGGCCAACACATGCTCTTTAAAGTTCGTAGCGCTGCTGTCTATGGGATCGACGCGCACATCATCGACGTCGAAGTTGACTACTCCGGGATCAAGCTGACTCAGGAGGAGTTTCACACAGTGGGTCTGCCAGATGCGGCGGTCCGCGAGAGTCGCGACCGGGTGCGGTCGGCGATCAAGAACTCCGGCTTCGACATGCCGCCGACGCGGATCACGATCAATCTGGCACCGGCCGACCTGAAGAAGGAAGGGTCGGGGTTCGATCTGCCGATTGCGATCGGGATACTTGGCGCGTATGGGGCTCTGCATAACAAAGAGCTAGAAGACTTTCTGCTGGTGGGTGAGCTGGGTCTCGATGGGGCTCTGCGGGCGGTGCAGGGGATGCTGCCGATAGCGGTTGCAGCGCGGGCGAAGGGGATTCCGAACCTTATTATTCCGGCGAGCAATGCTCGGGAGGCGGCGGTGGTGGCCGGGGTGAACGTGTATCCGGTGAAGAGTCTGTTGGAGGTGCGAGAGCTGTTGAACTCGGCGTCCCTTGGCGCGTTGAAGGCGACTCCGTTGAAGGTGGAGACGAACGAACTGCTGGGCGAAATGCAGCACTTTCCGTTTGACTTCAAGGATGTGCGCGGGCAGCAGGTGGCGAAGCGGGCGCTCGAGGTTGCGGCGGCGGGTGGGCACAACATTCTGATGATCGGGCCGCCGGGCTCGGGGAAGACGATGCTGGCGAAGCGGCTGCCGTCGATTCTGGCTCCTCTGCGGTTTGAAGAGGCTCTGGAGACGACGAAGATTCACTCGGTCGCCGGGGTGTTGGACGCGGAGCAGGGGCTGGTGACGCATCGGCCGTTTCGCTCGCCGCACCATACGATCTCGGACGCGGGGCTAATTGGAGGCGGGGCGGTGCCGCGGCCGGGCGAGGTCTCGCTGGCGCACAACGGGCTGCTGTTTCTGGATGAGCTGCCGGAGTTTCCGCGGAATGTGCTGGAGGTGCTCCGGCAACCGCTGGAGGACGGGATGGTAACGATTGCACGGGCGGCGATGAGTCTGAGCTTTCCGGCACGTTTTATGCTGGCGGCGGCGATGAACCCTTGTCCTTGCGGGTACTTCAACGACAAGAGCCGGGAGTGTATGTGCACGCCGCCGATGATTCAGCGGTATGTGAGCAAGGTTTCGGGGCCGTTGCTGGACCGGATCGACATTCATATTGAGGTTCCGGCGGTGCAGTATAAGGAGTTACGTGGCGGGTCAGCCTCGGAGGGGTCGGCGGAGATTCGTGGACGGGTGCTGGCTGCGCGGGAGCGTCAGCAGGAGCGTTTCGCCGCAGCGGCGGAGAGGACCAAGGGGACGCCGAGGGCGGCGTCGCGGCCGGTTTTCGCGAATGCCCAGATGAGTACCCAGCAGATACGGATGTACTGTGAGCTGGCGTCGGATGCGGAGCGCCTGCTTGAACGGGCGATGCAGCAACAGGGGCTCAGCGCACGGGCTCATGACCGTATCTTGAAGGTAGCGCGGACGATAGCCGATATTGAGGGTGCACAGGGGATTGAAGTCAAGCACATCGCGGAGGCGATTCAGTACCGGACTTTGGACCGGAGTTATTGGTCCTGATACGCAGTTTCGACAGAATTCCGTTTCTGGAAGAAATTTTCTGCGAAACCTCCCAAAATAAGTATTGACCTTGGCTGGCAGACAGTTTACTTTCCAATAGGTCAAGGTTACACAGCCGGTCAGATATAGCTGGGTTGGCTTTGGCGACAGAAAGCAGGAACTGCTGCCTTTCCGTTCATCCATTACTGTTCGCTAAGAATCCTATTTATCGAATGGAATATGCGAGGTTCAAGGAATAAATGTACCTTCCTTCGCATTCTGAACTGGAATTGGAGTCCCCCCGCTATCTATTGCGTCTAATCAACAGGGAGACGGCAGGAGTATCGTTGATCGTCGAACGCCGCACGTAACTGCTGATATTTGAAGGTATGCGCTGCATGACAACGCTGCCCCCGAGGATGAAAAGGAGATATTTATGCGCTCAGATCTGATTTTTGGTGCACTCACCCACGTAACGAATCGCTACCAGCTTTGTCAGTTGGCTTCGAAGGCGACTCGCAAGCTGCACAAGCCGAACACCCGCTTGCAGGATACGACCAACGAGGTTCTGGATCGCTTCAAGGATACCGTCCCGATGGACGAGGCTTCCGAAGCGGTCGTCGAGAAGGTACAATTGCAGGAACGCCGCGCAGCGTAACGCGCGGCAGGTTCTGCCTTAATTTCCTGTTTTTTATATATTTCATTTCACACACTTCACTATTCCATTTCCAATCTGCAACTGAATATTCACCGAGCTTCGGCCTTCCGCACGACCCCCTCGTCAAGCAGATCCCGCCTCTGTTCCAAACATCCCTCCTCTCAAAAAACTTCCAGGTAAACCATGACAATTTCTGAATTGAAAGAGCACAACATTGCGGAGCTGAGCAAACTTGCCCGCGGCCTCGACATTGCCGGGACCAGCGGCCTCCGCAAGCAAGACCTCATCTTCAAGATTCTGCAAGCGCAGAGCGAAAAAGAAGGACACATCTTCGCCGAGGGCGTCCTCGAGATCCTGCCCGACGGCTACGGCTTCCTCCGCTCGCCGGACTACAACTATCTTCCCGGCCCGGATGACATCTATGTTTCGCCGTCGCAGATCCGCAAGTTCGACCTGAAGACTGGCGACACGATCAGCGGCAATGTGCGGCCTCCGCATGAGGGCGAGAAGTACTTCGCGCTGGTCAAGATCGAGGCGATCAACTTCGAGAGCCCCGAGGAGACGCGCAACAAGATTCTGTTCGACAACCTGACGCCGCTCTACGCGCAGGAGCGGGTGAAGATGGAGACCGTCCGCGAGCATATCAGTGGCCGCGTGATGGACCTGTTGACGCCCGTAGGGAAGGGCCAGCGTGGGCTGATCGTCGCTCCGCCGCGCACCGGTAAGACCATGCTGCTGCAATCGATCGCGAACAGCATTACGGCGAACCATCCTGAGGTTGTGCTGATCGTCCTGCTGATCGACGAGCGTCCGGAAGAAGTTACCGACATGCAGCGTAGCGTCAAGGGTGAGGTGATCTCTTCTACCTTCGACGAGCCCGCAGCGCGTCACGTGCAGGTTGCCGAGATGGTGATTGAGAAGGCCAAGCGCCTTGTGGAGCACAAGCGCGATGTAGTCATCCTGCTGGATTCAATTACGCGTCTGGCGCGTGCGTACAACACGATCGTTCCGCCGTCGGGCAAGGTGCTCTCGGGCGGTGTGGACTCGAATGCGCTACAGCGTCCGAAGCGGTTCTTTGGTGCGGCACGTAACATCGAAGAGGGTGGATCGCTGACGATCATTGCGACCGCGCTGGTCGATACCGGCTCGCGCATGGACGAGGTCATCTTCGAGGAGTTCAAGGGAACGGGCAACATGGAGGTAATCCTTGACCGCAAGCTGGTCGACAAGCGTGTCTTCCCGGCGATCGATATTCAGCGTTCGGGTACGCGTAAGGAAGAGCTGCTGATTCCGAAGGAAGATCTTCAGAGGACGTGGATTCTGCGCAAGGTGCTGAATCCGCTGTCGCCGGTCGAAGCCATGGAGTTGCTGACGGACAAGCTGGCCAAGACGCGCAACAACCAGGAGTTCCTGCACACTATGGGCTCACTGTAGTGCTACGCGCACGGCGATAGGCGCCTTCGGCGCAAAAGCAAAATTGAGAGCCCCGAATGATTCCGGGGCTCTCAATTTTGCGTTAGTAGCCGTTGGCGATGAGGTACTGCTCGGTGAGGGTGAAGCCTTCGGGCTTTTTGTGCTGCTGCTCGGCGTAGCGGGCTAGGACGTCGGTCTCGATGTTGACGAGTGCGCCGGGCTTGAGCGTGCGCAGGCTGGTTGCAGCGTAGGTGTGGGGGATGATGGCGATCTCGACGAGGTTGCCGTGGAGCGCGGCGACGGTGAGCGAGATGCCTTCGACGGTGATCGAACCCTGCGAGACGACGTAGCGGGTGAGTGCGTCGGGGAGTTCGAGGCGGAGTCGCCAGTCCGTCTCTGGGGCGGCCGATGTGATGGGGTCGAGTGCGAGCAGCTTTGCTGTTCCGTCGACGTGGCCTTGCACGACATGGCCGCCGAGCGGAGAGCCTGCGGGCGTGGGCAGTTCGAGGTTGACGGTTGTGCCTGCGCGGAGGTGGCCGAGCGTGGTGCGGGCGAGCGTCTCAGCGGCGAGGTCGGCAGAGAAGCGATCGGGTTGGATGTCGAGCGCGGTGAGACAGACGCCGCTGACGGCGATGCTGTCGCCGAGGCGCAGGCGCTTCACGAGTGTAGGTGCGGCGATGGTGATGCGCGTGGCGCCTTCGCTCGGAGTGAGCGAAAGAAGAGTGCCGGTGGTTTCGATCAGGCCGGTGAACATGCTTTCAGATTACCGGATTGCCCAAGGATCGCGCAGGTAGCCGGTGACGCAGGCGTCCTGTCGCTCGAGGGGACCGAAGCTGGTGCGGGTGATGCGGCGCAGGGACTGCTCGAAGAGGAACGGGGAAGGGATGCCTTGCGCGAACGGGATGGCGCTGTTGCCGAGCTCGGTTTCGGCGTAGAAGAGGATGGCCTTGTCGACGAGGTGTTGCGCGAGGAAGGCTCCGTTGAGGTGTGAGCCGCACTCGAGCAGGAGGCTGAGGATGTTGCGCTCGGCAAGCGTGGCAAGGGCGACGCGGAGGCTGAGATGCCCGGCGTGATCGGGGATGGTTTCGACCTCGACGCCTGCTGCTTCAAGAGCGGCGATGCGGGTGGTTGAGGCGGTGGTGCCGCAGAGGATGAGGAGGTCGCTTTCGACGCCGCGGACGAGCTGAGAGTTGAGCGGCATGCGAAGGTGTGTGTCGAGGATGACGCGGAGGAGTGGGCGTCGTCGCGGCAGCTTCGTCCGGTCGGTGAGGGCGGGATCGTCGGCGAGAACGGTGCCGATACCGGTGAGGATGGCGTCGGCGTCGTGGCGGAGTTGCTGGACCTCTTCTCGCGCGGCTGGACCGGTGAGCCAGAAAGGTTGATTGGGGAAGCGGTGTGCAGGTGGCGGCGCGAGCTTGCCATCAACCGAGAGTGCCGCCTTGAGGGTGACGAACGGGGTGCGGTGACGAATGAAATGGGCGAAGGCTTCGATGAGGTCGCGAGCGGGCTGCTCGCAGATGCCGATGGTGACATCGATGCCCGCGGCGCGGAGTTTTGCGATGCCTCGTCCGCTGACCTGCGGATTCGGGTCATGGGTGGCGACGACAACGCGGGCGACCTTCGCGGTGATGAGAGCGTCGGCGCAGGGACCGGTGCGGCCGTGATGGCTACAGGGTTCGAGGGTGACGTAAGCGGTGGCTCCGGCGATGCTGTGGCTGCGTGCGGCGGCGTCTTTGAGGGCGACGATTTCAGCGTGGTCACGATGCTCGTAGAGATGGGCGCCTTCGCCGATGACCTCTCCGTTATAGACGAGGACGCAGCCGACCTGTGGGTTCGGCGAGGCGAGCGCGGTTGTAGCAGCGGCTAGCGCTAGGGCTTGCTGCATGTAGAACTCGTCTTGTGGATGCGGAGGCATGCTCTTGAACAGGATAGCTGCTGTTTTGTTCATCGCTTTATCTGAATCGCCTATGAAGCAGGGCGTGTGTGCTGGCAGCTACAATTGTCGGCATGCAAGAAGACTCTGTGGATAGGCCGATGGTGTATCTCTTACTCTGGAGCCTGTTGCTGCTGTATGCGGTGGCACGGTTTCTCCAGCTTGGTGTGGGGACGGTCCCGATGCTGGCGATTGTGGCGCTGCATGTGGTTCCGGCAGCTGCGTTTGCTCTTGTTCATGGTTGGATCACGTACCGTCTCAAGGGCATTCTCGTCTTCATGGGCCTCTGTCTTGGGGTGAGTAGCGCCTTCGAAAGCATCAGCCTTCGGACTGGTTTTCCGTTCGGGCATTACTTCTTCACCGACTTAATGGGTCCTAAGCTGTTCCAGCTTCCGGTTCTGCTTGCGTTGGCCTACGTCGGGATGGGTTATGTCTCGTGGGTTCTCGCACTATTGATTCTTGGCTATACGAGCACGGCTCTTTCCGGTAGCCGCACTGTTACGGCGCCTATCATCGCGAGCTTCATCATGGTTGCCTGGGACCTGGCTATGGATCAGGTTTGGGCGACCATACGTCATGCATGGATATGGAGAGATGGCGGCGCGTATTTTGGGGTTCCA
Source organism: Granulicella arctica (assembly GCF_013410065.1). Lineage (NCBI taxonomy): Bacteria > Pseudomonadati > Acidobacteriota > Terriglobia > Terriglobales > Acidobacteriaceae > Granulicella > Granulicella arctica. Next base: position 1,980,219 of record NZ_JACCCW010000002.1, on the reverse strand, counting down.
GTCAGTAATTTTCTTGGGTGGTACCTGACGGTGGTCGTTTTTTATCTGCTGTTCGCTGCCTTTTTACGGGATCGGCCAGCGCCTCAACCTGTAAGGGTTTCGTTGCACTGGAGGCTTCCGGTTCTCTTCTATGGAGTGTCAGCCGTCGGTAATCTGCTGTTGGCAGTTCCGAGGGCTTCGTATGCGATCTCAGATGCTTCGGGCAAACAGTGGATGAGCTCGGATATTGTTGGAGCGTGTGTTCTTATCTCGCTCTTTGTCATGATGCCGTTTGCAGCTCTGGCGTGGATCAGGCTCAAGGATGGGTAGTGGTGTTGGTTAAAGGGCGGGGGAATTGTTTAGCGGGGGCTGTTTTCTAAAAGCCTGGATGAAGATCCAAATAAGTTCCAATACAAGGGGCCACACGACAATCATCCCCACCAGCCAGCCGGATCTTGAACGGATATTCCCGCTCGCCCCGCTATAAACGACCAGGCACAGTGTTGCATTGGCCAGATAGGCGGTGTTGAGACCAACGAGGCAGGCGTTGGTTGGAGGCACCGCGTGGCGTCGCAGGAATAAAAGTGCAGCACTTGCGAGTACGATACCGAAGCCCAGGCAGAGGACCAACAGGCGTTGCCATTCGCTCGTTCCAGCGAGGTGGAACAAGAATGGCAGCTCCACCAAGATAGTTCCGAGAATCGAAAGTCCCACCACGATCCAGATTGCGCGTCTTCCCTTGGGGGTGGACAGCCGTCTTGAAAACAGCGAGCGCAGGCGGAGCCAGATCATCGGAAATGCCAGAAAGAATGGCGCGCCGACGAGGGCGTGCCACCAGTTGCCCTGATTGCCTGGAACCCTTAGCGTCACAGCGTCCCAGGGGGATGTGTCAAACGCGAAAGGGAGAAACACGACAGCCCCGGCTGAAAGCGAGACCAACAGTGCGATGGCGTTGAACCATGTCGGAGCCCGTCCTTCTTCCGGCTGAGACACTGCGTCATTCTTCTCTAAATGCGACATGGTCGCAAATTATAGATCATAGGGTGAGGATGAGGATCAAAGTAAATCAAGCGGGTTAGTGATCATGAAACTCCGTCTGATTTCGAGATCTCCTCCTCTTGCCGAATATCAAATCGTCATTGCCTTGATCAAGCAGTAAAGCCGGGTTAGTCGAGGAGCGAGTCGATGAAGGTGGTGCTGTCGAAGGGGATGAGATCGTCGATCTTTTCGCCGATGCCGGCGTAGACGACGGGGAGTTTGAGCTCGGTGGCGATGGCAAGCACGATGCCCCCTTTGGCGGTGCCGTCGAGTTTGGTGAGGACGATGCCGGTGACGTGGGCGGCTTCGGTGAAGAGCCTCGCTTGCTGTAGACCGTTCTGGCCGGTGGTCGCGTCCATGACGAGGAGGGTTTGGTGCGGCGCGCCGGGGATGAGGCGTTCGGCGGTGCGGCGCATCTTGTCCAGCTCCTTCATGAGGTCGGTCTTGGTGTGGAGGCGTCCTGCGGTGTCGGCGATGAGGATCTGGGTACCTCGAGCCTTGGCGGCGGTGCAGGCGTCGTAGAGTGCGGCGGATGGATCGCCGCCTTGCTTGGTCTTGATGAGGGGCGTGTCGGAGCGCTGCGCCCAGATCTCGAGCTGCTCGATGGCAGCGGCGCGGAAGGTATCGGCAGCGCAAAGTAGGACGGTGCGGCCTTGCTGGCTGAAGAGGTTGGCAAGCTTGCCGGTGGTTGTGGTCTTGCCGGTGCCGTTGACGCCGACCATCATGATGACCTCGGGCGGTGTGTCGGGATGGCGGATCGGCTGCGCTACGCCGTCGAGGATGCGCTTGAGCTCGGCCTTGAGGAGCTGTTTGAGCTCGGTGCCGCCTTCGATGCCGGTGCGGAGAGCTCGTTCGCGGAGGTTCTCGATGATCTGGGCGGAGGTTGCGGCACCGATGTCGGCGGCGAGGAGGATGGGTTCGAGGTCGGTGAGGGTGCCTTCGTCGACCTCGCGGGTGAGGGCGATGAAGCCGCCGATGGAGTCGTTCAGGGTCTCGCGGGTGCGCGTGACCGCTTGCTTCATGCGGTCGAAGAAGCTGATCTTTTGCTCCGGCTGGGAGACTTGCGGTTCAGTCGAGGAAGCGGGCTGGTCGGGTTTGCGTTTGCCGAAGAGGTTGAAGGCCATGGATGGTTCTAGTTTAGCGGATGGTGGTAGATCGGAGCGTGCACTCCAAATGATCGGATGGCACCCAGACCAGAGTCGAAGTTTTGCTGATCTGCCAGTCCACGGTGAAGGTTTTCGGAGAGGTGATGGTATAGAGAAAACGATTGGCTGCGTAAGAATTTGGGGTGTCCGCGACAGGGGAGGTCATGGTCAGTACATCGTTCTTCCAGCCATCCGTGCTGGAGTACATTGCTGCTCCGAAGTTGTTGGCATCGAATTCCACCAAACGCTTCTGCTGCGAGTCATAACCAATCAAGTACTTGGCCAGGTAGCCGGTTGCGGGCTCGATATCCTGCTCTGTCAGCTCTAGCCATGTGCTGCCGAGAATAGGGGTTCCGGTAAAGGTGGCCTTGTGAGTTTTGCCACTACGAAGAAAGGTGCCGGTGCAGTCCCAGGTGCCATCGAAGTGGAAGTTGCCTGCGGGAACGGCAGGAAGAGTCGGGCTAGTCTGCGCTGTTGATGGTAGCGCTGCGAGAAGAGCGAACAAAAGCAGGGTACAGAACGAGACGCGCATTATAGGGGCCTTACTCGTCGCGGTTGGGGCGTGCCATGAGTTCGCGGATGGCTTCGCGTGGGTTCTTGTTCTGGTAGAGGACGGCGTTCATCTGTTCGGTGATGGGCATCTCGACCTGGTAGCGGGCGGCGAGGCCGAGTGCGGCGGTGGTGCTGCGGATGCCTTCGGCGACCTTGCCGTGCATGCCGGCGAGGATATCGGGGAGCTGGCGGCCGCGGCCGAGTTCGACGCCGACGGAGCGGTTGCGTGAGAGCGAGCCGGTGCAGGTAAGGACGAGGTCGCCGACGCCGGAGAGACCGGCGAGGGTTTGGCGATGGCCGCCGCAGGCGATGGCTAGGCGAGTGATCTCGGCGATGCCGCGTGTGATGAGGGCTGCGGCGGAGTTGTTGCCGAGGTTGAGGCCGTGGACGACGCCAGCGGCGAGAGCGATGACGTTCTTGAGGGAGCCGCCGAGTTCTACGCCGGCGACGTCGTCGTTGGTGTAGAGACGGAGCGATGGCGAGGTGAACTCACGCTGGACGGTCTGGCCGACGATGGGGTCGCTGGCACCGATGACGACGGCTGTGGGCGCTGCGGCTGCGACCTCCTGGGCGAAGGACGGCCCGCCGAGTGCAGCGACGGGATTGTTGGTGATGGAGGCGATGACCTGCGACATGCGCAGGAAGCTTGTCTCCTCGATGCCCTTCGAGGCGCTGACGAGGATCTGGTCGCGGGTGAGCGCGGGCGCGATCTGGGCGACGGTGGCGCGCAGGTGCTGCGAGGGAGTGACGCAGAGGATGATCTTCGCCTCGAAGACGCTGGAGACGAGGTCGGAGGTGACGTGGATGCCGAGAGGAAGCGTGTAGCCGGGAAGATAGGGGAGGTTTTCGCCGTGCTCGTGGAGCTGCTCGGCGAGGGAAGCCGAGTGGGACCAGAGACAGATGTCGTGGTCGCCGCGGCGGGCGAGGGAGATAGCGAGCGCAGTGCCCCAGGCACCTGCGCCGAGAACAGCGATACGGCTCATGCTGCGGCCTTTCCGGAGCCGAAGCGGCTTTCCGTGCCGGCGAGTAGCCGGCGAATGTTGGCGTGGTGTTTGACGATGATGAGCAAAGGGATTCCAAGGAAGCCGGCGATGACGATCGGCGTGCGAAGGGGTATGAAGTAGAACGCGAAGACAGGCAATGTGGCTGCCGCGATGACGGAGGCGAGCGAGACGTAGCGCGTGAGCATCACGATGATGATGAAGATGGCGAGGATGCCGAGAGCGCTGGGCCAGGTGAGGGCGAGGAAGACGCCGAGGGCGCTTGCGACGCCTTTGCCACCGTGGAAGCCGAGCCAGATGGGAAAGCAGTGGCCGAGGATGGCGGCGATAGCGGCGGCGACGGCGAGGTCGTAGTTGCCCGGAGCGATATGCCGGGCGATCACGACTGCTGTGTAGGCTTTGCCGAGGTCAAGCAGGAGCGTGGCGATGCCGAGACCTTTGGCTCCGCTGCGAGCGACGTTGGTAGCGCCGATGTTGCCGCTGCCGAAGGTGCGGATGTCCTGCTTTTTGAAGATCCGGATCAGCAGATAGCCGAAGGGGATCGAGCCAAGCAGGTAAGCGATTGCGATCGAGATAAGCCAGGGGTTCATTGCCGTCGTTTCTAAGTTTAGCAAGGGAGGGCTCGAAGTTCTGTATTGGATGTGAATTGTTCGGGCCCGGTTTGTGCTTTGCTCGAAAGAGCGAATTTACTGGTTATAGCAGGTGGCGGCGAATGAGTTCGAGGGCGTGCTGGCTGGCCCAGTAGCGGATGCGCTCGCGGTCGCCCATGAGATTGAGTTCTTTGACCTGTGTGATCTGGCCGTCGGCGAGGCCGATGTAGACGAGACCGACTGGTTTGTCGGCGTCGGGACCGGGCGCTCCGGGGCCAGGACCGGCGATGCCGGTGATGGAGATGCCGAGGGATGCTCCGGTTCGGAGGCGGATGCCTTCGGCGAGGGCGGAGGCTGTTTCGGAGCTGACGGGGCCGAAGTCGGCGACGGTTGTGGGAGGGACGTCGGCGAAGATGGTCTTGAGTGCGTCGGAGTAGACGACGGCACCGCCGAGGAAGTAGCGCGAGCTTCCGGCGATAGCGGTGAGGCGTTCGGCGAGAAGTCCGCCGGTGCAGCTTTCGGCGGTCGCGAGGGTGAGATGGCGCATGCCGAGCATGAGCAGGACGACCTCTTCGAGGGATTCGCCGTGGGAGGAGAAGATGGCGTCGTCCATCTCGAGCTCGATCTTTGCGGTGAGCTCGTTGACGCGGGCTTCGGCCTCTTCAAGGCTTGGCTTTGCGGATAAAAAGTGGAGTTGGATCTCGGCGGAGCCAGCGAGGATGGTGGTCTCGATGTCCGCATATTCCTTGTAGATGGGCGCGGTGCGGGCGTCGACCTGAGACTCGGGGATGAGGGCCATGCGGAGCATCCGCTTGGCGAGATGGCGGGGCGGAAGGCTGGCGGCGAGGAGTGGCTTGCAGGCCTCGTCGAACATGGGCTTGAGCTCTTTGGGCGGACCGGGAAGGAGGATGACGATCTTGCGGTGGAGCTGGCCGTCGGGTCCGGGGATGGTGGTATCGAGGTATTGGCCGGGGGCGCTGCCGTTTTTGTTCTCGAGGATGATGGCTCCGTCGATGACGTCGGCCTGGCGGGCGTTGTTGGGCGGCATGACCATGCGACGGGCGGCGAAGCGCTTGTACATGCCGGTGAGGATCTCGGCGTCGCGGGAGAGGCGGAGGTCGAGCGCGGCGGCGGCGGCTTCGCGGGTGAGGTCGTCTTCGGTGGGGCCGAGGCCGCCGGAGAAGAGGACGATGTCGGCGCGGTCGAGGGCGATGCGAGCGGCGCCGATGAGGTGAGCAAGATTGTCGCCGACGATGGTCTTGAAGGCTACGGAGACGCCGAGGTCGTTGAGCTCGGCGGTGAGGTAGAGCGAGTTGGTGTCCTGCCGGAAGGGCGTGAGCATCTCGGAGCCGGCGGCGATGATTTCAGCGATCATGATGGTGGTTGGATGCGCGTGTATCCGTTGTACAGGATCGGCCGTTTGGGGTGTGAATCTACCGTGTTGAGGGGCCAATGTGGCTGGTATCCCCCACCCCCTACCTTAGATATCAAAATATGGAAAACAAAGGAGTTAGGTCCGGACCTAGATGCGTCCGGTACGGAGTAGTTATTGTTGCCCTGGTTAACAGTGTTCGGGGTACGGTTTGGTGATTGTTCCCCTATTTCTATTTTACTGGAGTGAACGGGGAAAATGGACAGCGTGTTTGTGCAGGACTGGCGCGGGTTTTGTGCGTTTTGGGGGTTGACAAGGTTTTTGGGTGGTTGGGGAGGACAAGCAAGGGCAAGTGTAAATGCAGGTCCTTCGGCTCCGTGCTGCGCACTTCGCTCAGGATGACAGTTTGGTGGTGGGTGGTTCTTAGAATCTGTTTAAACCCTTCATGTGATGGCCGGTCCCTTGAGGCCATGGGCGGCACCAACCTTCCATCAGGAGCTAAAGCCCCTCCTCTTTCAGCTATTTGCGGCACGGCTGAAGCCGTGCCCTTTCAAAACTCTCCTTCGATAGCAGTTTTTAAACAGCTTCTAAGAGGCGGTGGAGGGGACTTGCGATTCTATTGGCTCGGCTAGTTGTACTTGATCGCGGCCCATTGCCTTTGCTCTGTAGAGGGCGAGGTCGGCTGTTCGAATCAGATCGTTTCCGTTGGTGGCTACTCCTGGAAACATACCCACGCCGATGGAGACGCTGATGGAGCGCAGAAGCTCTCCGCGGTAGTGGACCCGTATTCCGGCTACTCTTTTCCGTATGATCTCAGCGCGCTCGAGCGCGATCTCCTGGGTGATCTCCGGCAGAATCATGATGAACTCTTCTCCGCCGTAGCGGCAGACGATGTCCTCGCTCCGGATTACCTGCCGGAAGCTATCTGCGACATCGCGCAGGATTGCGTCTCCGGCTTCGTGACCGAAGGTGTCGTTGAAGTTCTTGAAGTGATCGACGTCGATCATGAATAAGGCCAGCGAGGAGTTCCGGCGCATGACACGATGCATCTCGCGTTCGAGTGCGATCTCCATAAAGTGGCGGTTGAAGAGGCCGGTCAGGGGATCGCGGATGGACTGGTTCTCGAGCTTGGCTCTCAGGTTCAGGCTGGCGATGGAGATGGAGGCGAGCTCGACCATGTCGTGGAGCAGGGTCATGCGCTGTTGGGCGATTGCGGCTACCGTTTGGTCCGGACAATGGATGTAGATGAAGCCGAGGGTCTCGCCGTAGGCAGCCATGGGGAGGCAGAGGTAGTTCTCTGGCGGGTTGCCGGTGAAGTGCTTGCAGTGGACCTCGGATACGCCGGGTTTTCTCCAGCGGGTTCGCCCGGCTCGGAGGCCGCAGCAGGCGTCGAGCTCGAAGCCATCGGCGAGCTGTTCGGGGTGGTTCCAGGTGGCCATGATCTCGACCATGCGGCGCGAGTTATTGATGGTGAGGATGGCTCCACTGCTGCCGGGCAGAAGCATCTCCAGATGGCGCAGGATGGAGGGATACGCCTGCTTTGCGGAGACGCATAACTGTATCTCCTCGTGGGCGTTTGTGAGCATTGCTTCTTCTGCTGCTCGCTGACGCAGCTTTTCTACTGTCTCTTCGAGTGTAGCGTTTGCCTCGGACAGCTTGGCCTCGAAGGATCGCTGGTTCAGGGCATCACGAAAGAGAAAGGCGAACAACAGGCCGACCACCAGCATGGAGAAGCTGGAGTATCCGGCACCGGATAACAGGCTGCGGGAGAGACTATTTTGCGACTCGTCGGAGCGTTGCCGGAACAGGCGCCGCTCCTCCTCCTGCATGATGTTCACGATGTTGCGGCACTCGAGAAGCGATCGCTCGGGCACGGTGCGCGTGGCGGTGTCGTTCAGTTCCTTTACGAGGGACTGGACGGCTTTTGTGAGCTCGTGGGTATGGCGGGTCTGGGAGGGATTGTCCTGTACGAGCTCCTGTAGGCGCAGCATGCTTACGTCGGTGGTGGCTGCTGTGCTGCGAGCGGACTGTAGGCGATCCGGATCGCCCGCCGCCTGGTAGAGCTGCATGGTGTCGTCGATGCGCTCGATGCGCTGTGCGGTGGTCTGGAGCGCTGTGAGGATCGTCTGGGAGTGATCCATGAGATTGCGCGTCTCGATGAGGTGCTGGGTTCTCGCATAGACGACGAGACCACCGGCGCAGATGGAGGCGACTGCGGTTAGTGCCGAGATTGTAAGAATCACCAGGGACCTGCGCGACCGATGGGCAGGCTTCCTGGCAGGAGCGGCAACCTTCGACATTGCTAAGGCAACTTTCGTGGAGTGTGGTGAGGGCGGTTCCATACAAAAGTCTATGCTAGATGACGTACTTTTGGGTATTCATCCATTTTTGTCAATACAATTGGGCGAATTTAGGTGAGGTTTTGTGGGTTGCGGATGGTGGGGAGAGGTGCGGGATTATTTTGACTGTGGCTGGATGATTGGCTTTTGGTGGAGTTGGGGAAGAACAGGCAATGGCAAAAGCATAATACAGGGGTCCTTCGCTGCGCTCAGGATTACGGCGTAAAACAAGCAACTGCAAAAGCAGATTCCCTCGCTACGCTGCGGAATGACAACCAATAAAAGCGACTGCAAGAACGACCGTAGGTCCTTCGACTCACGTTGCCCGCTCAGGATGACAGATTTTGGGAGGTTCGGGTGAGGTGGGGTGGAGGAGTTAGAAGAGGCGGCGGCCTTCGATGTTGAGGGCTACGTGGTAGAGGGCGTCGCGGGTGGCGAGGGTGGCGTTGCCGTCTTCGAGGAAGGCGAGGCCGACGAGGTTGGGGCCGGAGACGACGAGGCTGGCTTCGTGATGGGAGGTGATGCGGACGATGCCGCGCTGGCCGTGGAGGCTGGCGGCTACGTAGAGATTGTCGTCGACGTCGAAGGCAATGCCCTGGGCGCGGCCGAGACCACGGTAGAAGACGGTGGTGTTGCCATCGCGGTCGATGGCATAGATGGCCTGATTGGAGCTGGTGGTGGGGCCGGTGACGAAGAGGGTTCCGGCGTCGTTGAAGGCGAGGTGGTAGGCGACGAAGCTGGGCTCGAGGGTAGCGTAGACGAAGATCTCGCCGCTGGCTCCCACGGCGTCGGGCTTGCCGATCTTGAAGATGGTTCCGGAGCGGTCGCCGACGAAGAGGTTGCCGTCGCGATCGAAGGCGATGCCGGTGGCGATGCCCATGCCCTCGGCGTAGGTGCTGACGGCTCCACTGGGGGAGATGCGGTAGACGGTGCCTTCGGCGCGGGAGCTGGCGTAGAGGTAGCCGTCGGGGTCGAAGGCGATGCCGGTGGGGTTGAGGATGTCGCGGACGAAGGGTCGGAGCTGGAAGTCGCGCTCGATTTTGAAGATGGAGACGGGTGTCTGCTGATTGCGGGAGCCGGAGAGGGTGGTGTAGACGTTACCGTCGGCGTCGACCGCGGGGTTGGCGACGGGGTGGAGGTTTTCGGCCATGGGGACGGCGACGTGGAGCGCGGCTCCGTTGCTGGAGTCGCCGTTGCGGTGGAGGAGGATGTCGCCGGAGATGGAACCCTCGGGCACGCGGAGGATGGTGCGGGTGGCGTGGCTGAAGAGGGTTTGGGCGGGGGTGTCGCCGATGGTGATGTGGGGCAGCTTGAGGTGATGGGTGGTGGTATGCGGGCCGAGGTTTCTGCCGTGGAGCTCGACCTCGCCGCCGGGCATGGCTGCGTGGGGGTGGATGCGGTCGATGTGTGGGGCTTCGGGGCCGTGCTCGTGATGGAAGAGGGAGTGCATCTGTTTCAGTGTAAGGCAGGGATGGTTTTGCAGGGGGCTTGATGGTATCCCACCCTTCGCGAAGGATGGGCACCCGCAACGGCAAATACAGGGGTCCTTCGCTGCGCTCAGGATGACGGCGTAAAACAGACAACTGCAAATGCAGGTCCTTCGACTCCGCTGCGCTCCACTCAGGATGACGGCGTTTTAGAAGGGATCAACGGCGAACGCGGTTAAAAGAAGAAGTGGGCGAATTGGGCGAAGGCCAGGGCGAGGATGCCGGCGGCGACGTCGTCGAACATGATGCCCTGGCCGTCGGGGAGGCGCTCGAGCTGGCGGATGGGTGGGGGTTTGAAGATGTCGAAGGCGCGGAAGAGGAGGAGGGAGAGCAGGGCGTGGGGCCAGTCGGCGGGGATGGCGATGAGGGCGATGAGTTGTCCGGCGACTTCGTCGATGACGACGTGGCCGGGGTCTTTGCGGCCGGACTCGTGCGCGACGATGGTGGCGGCGGGGATGCCGATGACGGTGGCGGCGATGGCGGCGATGAGGGTGCCGATAGTGAGGATGAATTGAGAGGGGTGCAGCGCGTTGGCGGCTCCGTACCAGAGGAGGACGGCGGCGACGGAGCCGTAGGTTCCTGGGCCGGGGCGCAGGAGTCCTGCTCCGAAGAAGGTGCCGATGAGCCAGGCCCAGAGGGTGCGATGTGCGGGAAGGGTTTTGAGGTGTTCTTGTTTGGACATGGTCGGCTGCGTTACATATCAGTCTACGTTACGTGCCCATCCAGGTTACGTATCCGTTTAGGTTGCGGTGGGCTTGTTCCGGTGGCGGCGCAGTGCGTCGAGGTGAATGATGAGGGCGATGAGGCCGCCGATGATGGTGCAGACGGCGCGTCGGTGGGCAATGACGGGACCGGGGAGCTGGTTGAGGGAGAGCAGAAAGACGATGTAGGAGGTTAGGCAGAGGGTGAAGAGGCCATAGTTGACGGTGTTGGTTGCGTAGGAGCAAAAGGCGAAGAGGGTAGCGAGCGCGGCGAGGACGATGGGGCTGGGATGGATGTGGACGAGGAAGAAGGTGGAGAGGACGGCTCCGGCGAGGGTTCCACCGACGCGGAGGAGGGCTCGGTTGAAGGTCTCGAAGAAGGCGGGCTTCTGGACGAGGAGGGCGGTCATCGGGATCCAGTAGCCGCTTTGGACGCCGAGGTGACGGTAGACTTCGGCGGCTAGGGTGACGGTGATGGCGAGGCGGAGGGCGTAACCGAAGCTGGTGGCGCGGCTGAGGCGGGGCAGTGCTTTGGGGATGGCGCGAAGCTGCTGGACGACGGTATGGAGGTCGGGGTGACGGTCGGGGTCTTCGACGTGGAGGAGGTGATTGACGCTGACGCCTCCGGCGTAGGGGAGGGCGAGCAGGTTTGCTTTGAGTTCGGGCAGCAGCTTGAGGAAGAGGCTGGTGATGAGGATTTGCAGGCCGCCTCCGAGAAGGATGAGCAGGCCGCGAAGGAAAGCGTGGTGGAGATCTGCGGGGAAGGCGGAGGTGACGAGGAGAGTGACGGCGGCTTGTTGGCCGACCCAGCTTATTCCGGCGGCGCGGGCGGTGAGGAGGCCGTAGAGGAAGCTCCAGATGGCGGCAGCGATGAGGAGGGTGAAGCCTTGGTGACCGACCGTCATGCCGACGATGGTCGAGAGGAACATGGTGATGGTGGCGGCGATCATGGGCCAGAGGCGGGAGTCGGCGATGCGTTGGTTGATGCCGAAGCCGACGGTCATGGCACCTCCACCGGCGATGAGACCGGCGGAGGGATGGCCGATCAGCACGCCGCCAATGAGACAAATAGCGATGGCGATGGAGCAGATGAGGGGAACGCGGAGGTAGAGCTGGCTCCAGTCGAAGGTGTAGAGATCAGCGAAGTAGCCGTTGCGGGCTAGGAGGGCGGACGGATTGGAGGGGGTGGTGGCCACTCAGTGGGTAGGATGCTGTTTGGGTTGAAGCGTTGGGTGAGAGGGCATTCCCTCAGGGGCTAAAGCCCCGTGTATCGCCGGGTTTATGGCGCGGCTAAAGCCGCGCCCCTTCAAAGCAATTAGCCATGCCTCTTCAAAAAGGCCAGGAGGATTTCTTCAAGACGATCTTACTGGTTAGCGCATGGAGTTGCTGGGGTCGATGATGGACTGGTGGGTGTCGAGGCGGACGAGGCCGCGGCGCGGGTAGCCATAGCGTCCGGGTTTGATGAGTGTAACTTGTCCGGTGCGGTTGGGGGCCAGGTCGAGATTTATGCAGAGGGTTTGTTCGTTTCAAACTGGGCGAGGCTCGTTGTCGTGCATGGATTTTGTTCGCCGCGTTAGGACTTGGACGGCGAAGATGACGGCGGCGAACCCCGATGCGGCGCCAACTCCAAGAGCCCAGCGCGGGCCGAAGTGGTTGGCCACCCAACCGACGATGGGTGCGCCGATGGGTGTGCCGCCGAGTGCGACAGCGAGACGAAGCGCCATGACTCGCCCTCGCATGGCAGGCTCGGTAGTGAGTTGCATCATGGTGTTTGTGGTGTTTGTGAGCGTCAACGTGGCTATTCCAATCACCACCAGAGAGCCCGCAAACCACCAGTATCCAGGGGAGAATGCAGCGAGTGTGCATCCTACTCCGAAGGCAGCAGCGCCGATGAGCAAGGAGCTGAATTTGGGTTTGTCACGGCCAGCAGCGAGTAACGCTCCTGAAATGGTGCCGACTGCCATGATGGAGCTAAGTACACCGAATCCTCTTGCGTCTGTGTGAAAGACCTTGACGGCCATGGTTGAGATGAAGATGGGAAAGTTCAATCCGAATGTGCAGATGAGAAACAGCATGATCAGGATGGCTCTGAGGTCTGCGCGTCCCCAGACGTAGCGGAAGCTTTCCATGAACCCACCCACGGTGCGATGAGCCCTGGCACGGGGATAGAGCTCCGAGGCACGGAATAACGACATGGAGATCAGAACCGCGGCGAACGATATTCCATTGATCAGAAATGCCCAGCCAGTGCCGACCTTCGCGATGACCAGACCGGCGACCGCAGGGCCAATCATGCGAGCGGCATTGAAGGATGTGGAGTTGAGTGCTACCGCATTCGGAAGATGCTCGTCGCCAACGAGCTCCCCGACGAAGGTTTGTCGCACGGGGGCATCGAGCGCCGCAGCAGAACCAAACAGAAATGCAAACACATAGACGTGCCAGAGTCGGGTAATACCCGCGATCGTAAGGACGCCCAGGGCCAACGCAAGCACTCCCATCGCTGCCTGCGTCAACATCAGGAGTTTGCGCTGATTGAAACGATCAGCGGCGAGGCCCGTCCATGGCAACAGAAGTAGCTGCGGGGCAAACTGAAGGCTCATGACGATACCTACGGCTGATGCATCGTGGTGCGTCAGCTGCGTAAGCACTAACCAATCCTGGGCAATGCGCTGCATCCATGTCCCGATATTGGATACCAGAGCGCCGGCAGTCCAAATTCGGTAGTTGAAACTACTCAAGGCACGGAACGAGCCCGTTGCTGGATTCTTCATCCACGCTCCGGCGTGTTGCCGCCGTGGAACTGGCCGAAGTGCCGGGCTCCCTGAAGACTGATCAGAAGCGCACCAACCGCAAGCACGAGGACATCGCTTGTCGATCTCACATCGAAGTGTCCCACTCTAAGCACGAGCATGTATCCGATGACAGCGTTCAGAAATCCCCACAGCACATTTACCGTCGACGAGGAGAGTCCTTTTCCTGGCGGCTTTGCGAAGGGGCTTTGGAACGACCGTCCCATCGTACCGCTGACAAAATGCGGAATGGCGTTGGCCAGAAAGATGCCACCGAAGAAGTACGAAGCGAGATGGATCCAGTTCATTTGGCAGTGCTCCTTTTCGCGAGCAGGTCGATAATTTCCTGGGTGGTACCGGTTTCTCCAAGACGAGGGAAGACATGGGCGATGCTGTGTGCGTGTGCTTCCGGACGCCCATCCGTCATGGCGTCGAGCGCAAACGTGACATGGAATCCCTGCTCGTACGCCTGACGCGCGGTGGATTCCACACCGGTGCCAGTAGCCACGCCAACGACGACGACCTGTGTGACGCCCTTTGCTTTCAATTGGCTTTCAAGATCCGTGCTCGCAAATGCGCCCCATGTCTGCTTGGTGACTACTATGTCGCTCGGCTGCTGGTTCAGTTCTGGAATCAAGTCGGCGAATCCCTCGGGGAATGTTGTGAGACGTCGTGGTTGTTCCGTGCGCCCAGGCGCACCGCCTGCAACATTGACGAGTACGACCGGAAGCTCATGTTGACGGAAGGCATCCAGCAAAGCGCGGGAGCGCTCGATGACGCCATCGATAGGGTGCATAAGCGGCAAGCTGATGATGCCCTTCTGAAGATCGACGACAATCAGTGCCGTCTTAGGATCAAGTGTTGTAACGGGCATTGAGTTCTTCTCCTCTGAAGCGGTTTTGGTAGGGGCAGCGTGGTTTCAAAAGAGATCAGTCTTCTGCAAGTCGGCTTAGTAATTTGAGGGCCGACGATAGCTTTTCCTGCTCCTGCGCAGAGAGCTTTTGCTGGATTGTCGTGGAGAGCCAATCCTGTTTCGCGGCTCGGCTCTCCTGAATCCGTTTCTGGCATTTCTTCGTGAGTGACATCAGCGTTTTCCGGCCGTCGTTCGGGTCGGGGGTTCCGCTTAGTAGGCCAGCATCGTGTAGAGAGTTAACGATGGTGCTCATCGACTGTGGGCGCATCGCCTCTGCGCGAGCCAGGCTCGACACCGTGGCAGCGCCGTCCTTCTCCAGGCGAAGGATGACGGAGATCTGAGAGGGCGTCAGATCATCTCGCCCTCCATGCTCGCGGAGCCGCCGCTTGAACTTGCTCAGGATTGCCCGAAGTTGGGTTGCGAGAGCGGATGCGGTTTCGGGATCGGGAGTGCGCGATCGCTTGCTCATGTGTTTTGAGCATAGCGCATGAGCAGTTTATCTGTACAGTTTAACTGTATAAATTAATGAACCTCTGCTGTGAAGACGTATTGACTCGCATTGATAATGTGACCGTGTTTGTATGAGCTAACTGAGCGTTAGCTTTTGGGGTTGTCTACAATCGACCCTATGCGAAGAGCGCAAATTCTCCGAGGCATTGGGCTGGTAGTGATTGCATGTCTGCCAATGGCCTATGTTCATTTCCGGTTGCGAGAGCATAATTGGGCTCCGCTCTCTACTCCAGCGAATCTCACTACTGGAGAGCTAGGGAGACCTGAGTTCGTTGCAGACCTTAGTGGAACGTACATCGTCAGCTTAGCGTTCGCCCCTACAACCGTTGCGAGGGAAGAGTGTCTCGTCGGCGATCGGCTATTTAAAGCAGACTGTCAGAATTTAGGAAGCGGTCTTGATTTGGATTGGAGTGTTACTCGCCGTGACTTAGGAGAGGACATCGTTCTCATCAACAACCAGACTTATCTTCCACATGCTTTTGGCGGTGCAGGCGCAGTAGAGACGGAACTTGGCAGATTCGATGCTCAATCGGGAGGGCGCTACAAAATTAGCTTACGTGTGCGCCAAAGCTCGCCGGAGCTGCGCGCAGCTTCTCCTTTGCTGAAGGTTGATGCTCATTGGGTGTATTGGGAGAAGGGGGTCGAGTATGAACAACTTAGTTTTTGGTTTGCAGCGGTTGTGGGAATCGCTGGGATTTTCGCTATCATTCGAGGCTTTCGTCAACTTGCGAAGAGTTAGCGTCTGATAGCTCTAGAGAAAGTCGTTTGCGAAGCTTACAGAATCGGGTTTCGGGTTGTGGAGTCAGGAGTTTGAGAAAAGTTCTATAGTGGAAGGTAGTCGTCAGCCTTTTTGGGTTGTCGATCTCGGGTCCCCGGCAGCGCTTCGCCAAAAAAGACAGCTGCGGGGGACCTTTCTTGCTTTAGGAATCCGTCTAAAAATACCGGTGAGGTTGTGGGCAGATGCTCCTGCATACAACGACAAGAGCAAAATACAGGGGTCCTTCACTGCGTTCAGGATGACGACGTAAAACATACAAACGCAAAAACTCCCTGAATGGCAGTTTTTAGGCAGGTTCTAAGGCAATGAGTGATGCGGGTTAGTGGGTGGTGGTGCTGATCGGTGTTTGCGATGCGTGCAGGAGGGTCAGGGCCTGGCTTTCGAGATTCTTCATGGCTTGCTCACACATGCCGGCTGTTTGGATGAAGGACGCGAGCTCCATGCGTACCGAGACTCCGCCGACGTGGAGGCTGATGGTTCCGCAGGAGCAGAGGGTGATGCTGCCGAGGCCTTCGTGCCGGGCGAGGGACTGGACTTCGGCGATGGCGGCTTGGCACATGGTTAGACTCCTCGGCTTGCGTAGTACTCGGCGACCTGTTGTGGGTTGAACTCGAAGGGGATGTGCTCGGTGCTGGGCTCGGAGAGGAGGACGCCGTGGTCGTTGCTGTCGGGCGTGGCGAACTGGAGGTAGCTGGGGAGGGGAAGGCGCGGGGAGAGACGCGACTGTATGGTGGCGTCGAGGCGGCTGGAGTAGTCGGTGAGCTTGACGAAGTCGCCGACGCGGAGGACGGCGGAGCCGATGGTGAGGAGGCGTCCGTTGACCATGACGTGGCCGTGGCTGACGAGCTGCCGGGCGGCGGCGATGCTGCGGGCGAAGCCCATGCGGAAGACGATGTTGTCGAGACGGCGCTCGAGCAGGCCGACGAGGCTCTCGACCCAGTTGGAGGCTTGCTGGCCGCGGGCGTTGCGGACGAAGCGGCGGAGCTGCTCCTCGCGAAGGCCGTAGTGAAAGAGGAGCTTTTGCTTCTCGCGGAGCTGGAGGGCGAAGCCGGTGGGCTTGGATTTGCGGGCCTGTCCGTGCTGGCCGGGGGGATAGTTCCGCTTGGTGAGTGCGCCTGGTTTGCCCAGCCCGGGGAGCTCGAGTCCCAGGGCACGCTGCATCTTGAACCTCGTTCGATTGCTCATTCGTCTGTCCTTTTCGCCGCAGATGCGGTGGTTGGCGATCTCCCCTCATCGATGGCGCTTCGCCAAAAGACAGCCGTCGAGGAGGGTTGCTGAATATGAGACTAACTTAGTCCTATATGGTGAGCAATAGGAAATTTGTGGATGGTTGTTTGTGGGGGTTGAGTGGTGGGATGGGATGGCTGTCCTGCCGAACGGGCCTTCAGCGCGGAGGGCGGCCATTCCATGTTTTTTTCTTTTTTGTTTGCTTAGGTTTCGATGCCTATGAGGCGGAGGATGGCGAGGGCGTTGGAGGTGGGGTTGATGCCGGGTTTGAGGCGATAGTCGAAGGCGAGCGGGTCGGTGGGGTCGGGGCTGGCCATGTGGACGTTGACGGCACGGAGGGTGGGGTTGGCGGCCATGTCGGTGAGGGTGAGGTCGTGGGTGGAGAGGGCTCCGATGGAGTTGTGGGCGATGAGGGAACGGGCGATGGCCTCGGCGGCGATGCGGCGGTCGAGGGAGTTGGTGCCGCTGAAGATCTCGTCGATGAGGAAGAGGACGGGTGTGGGGTTGTCGGTGAGTTGGAGGATGGCGTGGAGGCGTTCGACTTCGGCGAGGAACTTGGATTTGCCTTCGGCTAGGGAGTCGGTGAGGGCGAGCGAGGCTCCGATGACGAGTGGCGTGATGCGGGCGCTGGTGGCGCGGATGGGGGCTCCGGTGGCACTGAGGACGGCGTTGAGGCCGATGGCGCGGAGGAGGGTGGATTTGCCGGCCATGTTGGAGCCGCTGATGAGGTAGAGGCCCTGGGTGGCGTTGAGGGCGATGTCATTGGCGATGGCTTCTGCGCCCAGGAGTGGGTGGGCGAGGGCTGTTGCTTCGAAGATGGCGGTGCCGGTGGGGAGGATCTCGGGGTAGATGTTTTCGGGGTGCTCGTAGGCATAGGTGGCGAGGGCGTTGAGGGATTCGAACTCGGCCCAGGCGGTGAGCCATTGCTTCATGGGCGCGGCGTAGCGGCGCTTCCAGTTGGCGATGGAGATGGCGGCGTGGGTTCCGGCGCAGACGAGGAGGGAGATAGCGAGGGACACTCCTCCCTTGTCGCGCTGGTCGACGACGGCGAACTGGTTTTGGATCTTCTTGAGGGCGGAGACGGCGTTGGAGGGCTCGCGGGAGAGCTGTTGGAGGGCGATGAGCTTGGGGGAGACGAAGGTCGTGCTTTGGAGGAGGGAGAGGCCGTCGCGGAACATCTCCATCTGGTTGGAGAGGCCGGAGGCTGTCTTGAGGATGGAGAGGATCCGGCTGCGAAGATACATCGCGATGGCGGACTGAACGGCGAGGACGGCGAGGAGGTTGGGGAGCACGGTCGGCCAGGGGCTGAGGTGCCAGAGACCGGCGATGAGGAGCGCGAGCAGGAGGGCGCTTGTGATGAAGAGGAGGTAGCGGATGGCGGGATGGAAGACGGGTGGTGGGTCGTCGAGCCAGTCGTCGAAGAAGGTGGCGGCGACCTGCTGGAACTGGTTGACGCCGAGGAGGTGGATCTGTTCGCGGAGGTCGTTGCGGGGCGTGAGCTCTTGTATGGCTTGACGGCGGAGGAACATCTGTTCGCGGCTGGGAGGATGGAGGAGGTCGTGCGCGAGGCCGCGCTGACCGATGCCGGTACGTACGGTGGCGAGCATGCCGAAGAGCGAGTCGAGGCCGAGGATGGTGAGGTCGCGGTCGTAGAGATGGGTCTCGGTGCGGAAGTCTTCGCCGGTATGGCCGGACTGGAGCTGGCTGCCGTCGATGCGGGCTAGGGCGCGGTCGTAGAGGCCGATGAGGCGCACGAGGAGGTCTCGTTGGCGGCGGATGCGGAGATAGAGCTTCAGGACGACGCCTATGGCCAGGAAGGGGAGGAGGATGAAGCGTGAGGAGATCGTCCCCTGGAATGCGTCGACGACGAGGACGACGGTTACAGCTCCGAGGATGAGCAGAAGGATGCGCAGGTAGCGGGCGCGGCTGGCGACGGTCGTGGCCTCGGCGGTGAGGTCTTTGTGGCGCGGTGGATAGTCGTTGGAGGCAGGGCCGGTCGTATCGGATGAAGGGATCATGAGGTGTTGGGCCAAGGATACCTGCGATGGCCGATGCGATGTATACTTTGAAAGTGCCGGGTCCTACGCGACGTAATCCCGCCAACCCCGCCAGGTCCGGAAGGAAGCAACGGTAACGGGCTAGTATGGGCGCAGTAGGAAGCCCGGCGCTAAAACTTTCCTCACGCCGATGAATTGCAGATTGCGCAATGGCGCAGTAGGAAGCCCGGCGCAAAAACTTTCCTCCCTCGTACTTTTTTCCCCTTACATTTTTCTCCCAGGTATTTTCCGTGACAGATGCAGCGTCTGGCGGAGAGAATGGTGCGTCTCTATGAACAATGATTCATTTGTAATAGTTTTGTATAACTGAAAGTAACCAGTTTGATGGTGACGAGGTAGTCCTTTGAGTTTGAAGTTGAAGCCGCAGGTGCGGGTGGGCGCGAAGATCAGTTCGATTGGGGTTTATGTTCCTCCAAAGCTGTTGACGAACGCCGATTTGGAGAAGATGGTCGCCACGAACGATGAGTGGATTGTGGAGCGGACGGGGATTCATCAGCGGCATATTGTGGAGCCGGGCGTGGCTACGAGCGATCTGGCTTCGGAGGCTGCGCGGGCCTGTCTGGCGAAGCGGGGCATCGAGGCGAGCGAGGTCGAGGTGATTCTGGTGGCGACGGTGACGCCGGATATGTTCTTCCCGGCGACGGCGTGCCTGGTTCAGGCGAAGATCGGTGCGACGAAGGCGTGGGGGTTTGACCTGTCGGCGGCCTGCTCAGGTTTTTTGTATGCGCTACAGGTGGGGGCGAAGCTGATAGAGTCTGGCGCTCATAAGAAGGTGATGGTGATTGGCGCGGATGTGATGAGCTCGATCCTCGACTATACGGATCGCTCGACCTGCATCCTTTTTGGAGACGGTGCGGGGGCTGTGCTGTTGGAGCCGGTGGAGGAGGGCGAGGTCGGTCTGGTGGACTTCGTGCATGAAATCGATGGCTCGGGGGCGACGTCGCTGTATATGCCGGGTGGGGGCAGTCTGCATCCATCGAATGCGGAGACGGTTGCGCAGAAGATGCACTTCGTCCATCAGGAGGGCGGCGCAGTCTTCAAGGTCGCGGTGCGCAAGATGGCGGAGTTGAGCGAGACGGTGCTCGTCCGGAACGAGCTGACAGCGAGCGAGGTGGACTGCTTTATTCCGCACCAGGCGAACAAGCGGATTATTCTGGCGACGGCGGAGAAGCTGGGCATGCCGGAGGAGAAGGTGATTATCAACATCGGCGAGTATGGGAATACGACGGCCGGGACGATTCCGCTGGCGATGCATACTGCGCTGGCTGAGGGGCGCTTGAAGAAGGGCGATACTGTGCTGCTGGCGTCGTTCGGTGGCGGGTATACGGTGGGGACGACGTTGTTGCGCTGGGAGATGTAGAGGCACGGGGATTAGGAAAGGAAGCGGTGGGGCTTGGGCTCTGCCGCTTTTTTGTTGGGTGCTATTGCTGTGGCTGCGTGGCTTGTGCACCGATGGTGCGTGAGGTTTTGTAGAGCTTGTAGAAGGCGATGGCGACGCTGATGAGGATGACGGACCAGAGGACGGTGAGGATGGTGGTGGCCCACTTGTCGGAGAATTTGGTCCAGAAGTGCAGGACCTGTCTGCCGTAGTGGATACCGAGCCAGACGGCTGCGAGGTGGCGCAGGGCGCGGCTGATGGTGAAGGTGGTAAGGAACTTGCGCCTCGACATCTTGAGTGCTCCTGCTGCCAGAACGAAGGGGCTGAGGGGCATGGGCGGTGGCAGGATTGCGGGAAGCGCGACGGAGAGGATGGCGTGGTTCTCCATCCAGTCGCAGACGCGTTGGAAGATGCGGGGTGGGATGTTCTTTTCGAGGAAAGCCATGCCTCCGCGGTGGCCTACCTGATAGCTGAGGTAGCCTCCGAGGGCAGAGCCTGCCGTAGCGAGCGCGACCAACAGGAGCCAGTTGGTGTGCTGCGCGGCGAGCACGATGAGCATGATGTCGGTGACGCCGGGCAGGGGCAGCGGGACGAAGGACGAGTCGATGATCGAGATGAAGAAGATGCCAAAGACGCCAAAGTGAAAGAAGAGATGGAGCAGCTTGTTGCGGTGATGCTGTTGTGCGGCGAGAGCCTCGACGACGGCTGCGACGGATCGTGCTGCGGCAGAGAGGCTCATGGGAGATAAGACGCGCATTGAAGGTGGGAAGTCGCGGCGTGTGTCGATTTATGGAGATTCCTTACAGAAAGCGTAGCGCGGGGAGCGGGGGCAGGGCGTCTACTTCGGCGGCGTAGGCGCGGAAGAGCTCGATTGCGAGGATGCAGTCGGGGCTGAGGGTGTAGTGGATGTTCTGGGTGAGGTAGTGGTGGATGGTTGCGGCCGACAGGTGGATGCGCGGGGTCCACTCGCGGACGAGGGCTTCGGTGTTAGCGAGGCCGTTGTCGCGGGAGAGCTGGAGGTCGGCGATGAGTTGGGTGGGGGTGAAGCCGGCCGGGGCGAGGGCCTCCGGGCGTGTGGCCCAGACGGCAGCGACCCAGGGTAGGCCGGTGCGGGTGTGCCATTCGTGGGCAATGTCGAACCAGAGACAGGGACCGATGGTTTGCTCGATCTGTTCGCGGGCTTCGAGGGCGAGCAGGGCGGGGTCGCCGATGAGCAGGGCGGCGTCGGCGTGCTGGAGCATGGCCATGGGATCAGCGTTTGCGGAGACGAACTCGGGCTGGGTGCCGATGAACTTGCGGAAGAGCACCTGCGTGTAAGCGAGGGAGCTGCGCGAGGCGTTATCGGCGGCGATGGTCTTTACGCTGTCGAGGGTGTGCGGTGCTTTGATGATGAGCTGGATGGAGCGGACGCGGTCGAGTGAGGCGATGGTGCAGCCGGGAACGATGGCGAGCTCGGGCGTGAGGGCGGCGATGGGGATGAGGCCGAGGTCGGCTCGACCGGCGAGGAGCTCTGCCGCGCATTGTGAGGGCTGGGTGTAGTGGAGCTGGTAGCGCTCGGCGAGCTGTGTGCTGTGCGGTGGGTGTTCAAAATCCCACATGAGGGGAGCGGGATTGAGGAAATCGATGGCGGCTACGCGGAGGCTGGACGATTGAGCGGACACGGGGATTGGATGAGTGACTTTCTTTGGTGGTGCAGGGTGGATGCTAAACGGTCGAGGTGAATGTTCCACGTGGAACATTCACCATTGTTCCACAGGAGGTATTCGGCAGCAGGTGCTACATGGTTGCGGGCTGGGTGGAGAGGGTATTCTGCGCGGCTTCGACTCGGTTTCGACCGAGGTGCTTGGCGTGATAGAGAGCCTGGTCGGAGAGATTGAGCAGCGAGAGGACGGAGACGTCCAGGGATGGAGTTGCTGTGGCGACGCCGATGCTGATGGTTTGTATGCCCAGGGGGCTGCCGGAGTGCTCGATATAGGTTGTGAGTACGGCTTCTCGAAGACGCTCTGCGATGCTTAGGGCTGCATCCGAGGCGGTTGCGGGAAGGATGACGGCGAACTCCTCTCCGCCGAGACGAAAGAGGCGAGCCGAGGGGTATTGGAGGATAGCCTCCGCGATGACGGTTGTGATGCGACGCAGGCATTCGTCTCCGGCGATGTGTCCGTAGATGTCGTTGTAGGCCTTGAAGAGGTCTACATCGATGGAGAGGAGCGCGAGTGGCTGCTGTGGGGTATCGGGGCTATACCACTCGGCCATCATCCTTCCGTCGAAGGCGCGGCGATTGCCCTGGCCGGTGAGGGCGTCGGTGTTGGCGAGTTCGCGGTACTCGGCTTCACTCTGCTGGAGCGAGAGCTCGAGCGATTTGCGCTCTTCGAGCAGAGCGGCGACGGGGAAGCAGGTGAGCAGCGCGGACGCGAGAAAGATCTGTACGATCACGATCTTGTGCAGCATGGTGGCGTTCGGGAGGAGTGCGAGCGGCCCATATCCCATGACGGTGAGGGAGATGGAGGTGCAGGCGATGACGAAGATGGCAAGCACGGTGCCAGGAAAGCCCAGACGGAAGACTACGATCAAGAGTGCCGGAAAGATCGCAAACATGAGCGAATCCGCGCTGTGGCTGAAGACGAGGATGGTTGCAAGGGCGGGCAGGGTCAGCACAAGGAGTGTGTGTGGCAATCGACGTTTGTGCAGGGGGACGAAGAAGTCGGGCCGTTGGAGGATGAAGACCAGCGGGGCGATGATGGCCATGCCGAGGGCGTCTCCGAGATACCAGGTACGGAAGAGCTGCCACCATGGGCTCGGCGGAGTAAACAGGAGTGTCCAGGAGACGGCGAGGGCAGCAGTGATGGCGCTGGCGCCGACGACTGCGATGCCGAGAAACCCGAGGAGGGGCTTCCGCCGGGTGAGGTTGAAGGGGGTGCCAAACCAGTGTGCCAGTAGAAGGGCGGAGAGGGCGACTTCGAACAAGTTGGCAAGCGAGCCGCCGAGCGAGAGGAGAAACGGTACGCCGTAGATGACGTCGCCCAGGGTGTCTGCGATGAGGCCGATGACGAAGTAGCGAAGCCAGATGGGTTGCGGCCTTCGGATGACGATGGCGAAGAGCATACCGTTGGTCAGCCAGATGGTGGCGACACCCTCGGAGTGGTGGGAGAGCTCCATGCCAAGCCAGGAGCAAAGTAAAAGGATGAAAAACGTTGTTGTTAGTTCGAGCCACTGATGGAGCTTCGCCCGCAGGGAGGTGTCATCCATTTGAGGACGACAGCCGGGGTCCATCCCTGCATTACTGGCTAGATTCATGACAATTCATGATAGCTACATAACGGCTCTCAGACCTAGATAACGTCTCTCATGCTTAGGTTACTTTCGATGACATGAGTTGCGCGGGCCAAGCATCTTCGATCTGGCAAGCTGCTTGACATGCGATGTGGCGGCCTGTAGGCTCTGCCGTCATCCGGTGGGTTGTGGGTAATTTCTGAGAAGGTGACGACGGATGAGGATGTTGGAGCAGAGGAGTGTGGCGGCTCGGGAACGGGCGCGTCTGGGATGGATGGCGCTGGTGCTGACGCCGGGGATGGGTGCGGTTCGCACGGCGAAGGCGATTGGTCGGCTGGGTGCGGCGGAGCGGGTGTTCGAGGCGTCGTTGACGGAGCTTGAGGGCGCGGGACTGCCGGCGCAATCGGCGCAGTTCGTGTTCGATGGGCGGGCTTTCAAGGCGGCTGAGGATGAGGTGAAGCGCGTCGCTGAGGCTGGTGGCAGCTTTCTGACGCCGGAGGATGAGGCTTATCCGGAGCGGCTGCGGGAGATCTATGATCCGCCGGCGGTGCTGTGGATTCGCGGGGATGCGGGGTTGTTGGCGCGGCCGGGGATTGCGGTGGTGGGGACGCGGCAGCCCTCGCCGTATGGAGCAGGGATGGCGGAGATGCTGTCGCGGGACCTGGCGAATCGGAGGTTGACGATCTTGAGCGGGATGGCGCGTGGGGTGGATACGGCGGCGCATAAGGGTGCGATTGAGGCAGGGGGGAAGACGGTGGCGGTGTGGGGGACGGGGATCGATGTGATCTACCCGAAGGAGAATAAGCGGCTGGCGGAGAGCATCGTGGCGACGGGCGGGACGATTGTGAGCGAGTACCCGTTGGGGACGTTTCCGGCGCCGCAGAACTTTCCGATCCGTAACAGGATTTTGAGCGGGATGAGCATCGGTGTGCTGGTGATCGAGGCGGCGGAGTACTCCGGCACGCGGATCACGGCGCGGTGCGCGATGGAGCAGAACCGGGATGTGTATGCGGTTCCGGGGAATGTGACGAACAAGAATGCGTGGGGTCCTAACACATTGATAAAGCAGGGGGCTAAGCTGACGGCGACGTGGGAGGATGTGTGGGAGGACCTGCCTTCGGTGGTGCGTCTGGAGCTGGAGGGGGAGCTGGCTGGAACGGGCGGAGATGAATCGAAACCGGCGGGGGCGGCATCTCTATTCAACGAGACGCCAATGCCGGAGCATGAGCGGCTGGTCTTCAACCGGCTGCGGCATGATGAGTCGATGCAGCTCGATTCGCTGATCGAAGGTCTGGAGGCGGAGCTGGGGTCGGCGGAGATCTTTACGGCGCTGTTTGAACTGGAGCTGGCGGGACGGGTGAAGCAGCTTCCGGGTAAGAATTATGTGCGGTGCTTTTGAGGGGCGGTGCCTTGAAGCGATGAATACCTGATCGGTGGAAAACTCTCCTATCTATTAAGCAATAGAGGGTATATTCAGTCATTCCTTGAGCGTGGATTTGCGCCTCAACTATTTGTTTGCGGCGCGTTATGCGTTACATTTTGGGATTGCGACCGTTCTTCGAACGAACAGGCCGAGATGACGCGCAGAACAGAAGCATGTTAGGTTCGCAATGAATCAGGAAGTATGGAACGGATCGCTGAGGCGATGCGTTCTGGTAGATGAAGGGAACGAATGGCAAAGTCACTTGTGATCGTGGAATCGCCGGCGAAGGCGAAGACGATCAATAAATATCTCGGCAGTGAGTACATCGTGGAGGCCTCGATTGGCCACATTATGGACCTGCCCAAGAACGATATTGGCGTGGAGCTGTTGAAGCGGACGTTCGAGCCGACACTGATTGTGTCGCCGGGCAAGGAGAAGATTGTCGATCGGCTGAAGAAGCTGGCGGCGAAGGCGGACATGGTGTATCTGGCGCCTGACCCGGATCGCGAAGGCGAGGCGATTGCCGCGCACCTGTCGATGCAGCTGCTGCCAATGATGAAGGACAAGTCGAAGATTCGGCGGGTGACCTTCAACGAGATTACACAGAAGGCGGTGAAGGCGGCGTTCCTGAATGCGCGGGATGTCGATGAGAATCTGGTGGACGCGCAGCAGACGCGTCGCGTGCTGGACCGGCTGGTGGGGTATCAGATTTCGCCGCTGCTGTGGGACAAGGTGCGGCGCGGGCTTTCGGCGGGGCGTGTGCAGACGGTGGCGTTGCGCCTGATCGTCGAGCGCGAGCTGGAGATCAACAACTTCAAGCCGGTGGAGTACTGGACGATCGATGCGGACCTGAACCCCGGCAAAGGGGCGCAGGAGTTTACGGCGCGGATGGTCGGGATCGAAGGCACGCCGATCCGCGTGGCGAATGGTGTGGACAAGGAAGGCAAGGAGCTGTTCCTTGCGAATGCGCTGCCGGATAAAGAGGCGGTCGACGAGGTTGTCGGCCAGCTTGAGAAGGCGACGTGGACGGTGCGCGGCGTTGAGAAGAAGGAGCGGCGGCGTAATCCGCAGGCACCGTATACGACGAGCAAGCTACAGCAGGATGCTGCTGGTCGACTTGGCTTCAATGTGCGCAGGACGATGGGTGTGGCGCAGCGGCTGTATGAGGGCGTCGAGATCGGCAGTGAGGGGACGGTCGGGTTGATTACGTACATGCGTACGGATTCGACGCGTGTGAGCCCGGATGCGATTTTGGAGGCTCGGGAGTACATCGGGAAGCTGGGCGCGGCGTATCTGCCGAAGACGGCGAACGAGTATGCGGGCAAGAAGAAGGAAGTGCAGGCGCAGGACGCGCATGAGGCGATTCGTCCCACGAATGTGCGGTTTACGCCGGAGTCGATTCGGCGGTATCTGTCGGACGAGCAGTTTCGGCTGTACCGGCTGATCTGGCAGCGATTTGTGTCGAGCCAGATGACACCGGCGGTCTTCGATCAGACTACGGTGGATGTGGCTGCGAAGGCGAAGCACACCTATGACTTTCGTGTGAGCGGCAGTGTGCTGAAGTTTGAAGGCTTCCTGAAGTTTGAGGAAGAGGACAAGCGGGCGCGGGCTGCGGCGAAGGATAAGGCGAGCAAGGAAGAGCAGGCCGTCGTCGATAAGCTGGCTGGACAGGCCGCGCAGCAGGAGGGCGATGGCGAGAAGGAAGATGCCGAGAAGCGTCTTCCGGAGCTAAGCCAGGGGCAGGTGCTCGGGCTGACGAAGCTTGATCCGCAGCAGAAGGCGACGGAGCCGCCGCCGCGCTACAACGAGGCGAGTCTGGTGAAGGTGCTGGAGGAGCGCGGAATTGGGCGGCCTTCAACGTATGCGTCCATCATCAATACGATTCAGGATCGCGATTACGTGAAGAAGATCGGCGCGAAGTTTGTGCCGACGGAGATCGGTACTGTTGTGACCGGGCTGCTGGTGAAGAACTTCCCGTACATCTTTGATCCGCTGTACACGGCGAAGCTCGAGGGCGAGCTGGATGCGGTGGAGGATGGCGAGGAGCGCTGGACGGATCTGCTGAACGGCTTCTACGACCACTTCGAGAAGGAGCTTCTCGTTGCGGGCGACAACATGGAAGACATCAAGCGGATGGAGCATGCTACGAACGAGATCTGCGAGAAGTGCGGCAGTCCGCTGATTTTGAAGTGGGGCAAGTTCGGCAGCTTCTACTCGTGCAGCAACTTCACGCGGACGAAGCCGGTGACGATTGCGCTGGGGCCGTGGAAGAAAGATCCGAAGGCGGTCATCAAGAAGGTGACGACGGCGTTCGGCTTTCCGATGACGATCAAGGCGATGGTCGAGGATGTGACGAACTTCGAGGAGGAGGTCGCGGACGTCAAGGCGATGACGCATGCGGTCAACGAGGCGACGAAGTTCGGCAAGAAGATTATTGCGGAGCCGTTTAGCTGCGACTTTACGAAGGAGAACTTTGCAGCGAAGCCGGACCTGAGTGCGCCGGGCGCGGATGAGGCTCCGGAGGAGGAGTTCTGCGATAACTGCGGGCGGCAGATGGTGCTGAAGAATGGACCGTGGGGTCCGTTCATGAGCTGCCCGGGGTATAGCGAGGATCCGCCGTGCAAGACGATCCGCAAGCTGACGCAGAAGGTGCAGCAGAAGCCGCCGGTGCAGCTTGAAGAGGCGTGTCCGAAGTGCGGCAAGCCGTTGTTGCAGCGTGACGGGCAGTACGGCGAGTTTATTGCGTGCTCGGGCTATCCGAAGTGCAAGTACGTGAAGCAGGAGCTGCTTGAGGTGAAGTGTCCGAAGGACGGTGGCGACATTGCCGTGCGGAAGACGAAGCGCGGCGACACGTTCTACGGGTGCGTGAACTATCCGAAGTGCGACTTCGCGAGCAACCTGAAGCTGGTCAACCAGCACTGTCCGAAGTGCGATAGCGCGTATGTGCTTGAGGTGACGAACGCCAAGGGGACCTTCCTGGTGTGTCCGAATAACCACGACTCGCTGCCGAAGCGGCGTCCGAAGAAGGGTGCTCCGGTGGAGGAGCCGACACATGCTCCGTGCAGCTACGAGAAGGAGATTGCGGGGCCTGCACCGGTGATTGAGGTCTCGCGGCCTGACCCCGAAAAGACGCGGGCTGTCGTGGAGAGCGTGGCTTAAAAACCGCTGCCTGAGCTGGAACTCGGGTGGCGGATTTCCATTTCCGTTGCGTCTCTGTTACAAATGCGCTGTATGCTCAGGGTCCGGGGACCCGCGGCGAAGGGGCACAGATTTCCTGTGCTATCGCTGTAACTTGTTGAAAAGAAATGAAGGTAGTGTGAATGGCGAAGGCAGTCTGGAATGGCCAAACGTTGGCCGAAAGTGAGACATACGAGACCGTCGAGGGAAATATTTATTTTCCGGACGAGTCTGTAAAGCGGGAGTTTCTCAAGCCGAGTTCGACGACCTCAAGCTGCCCCTGGAAGGGCCAGGCCCGCTATTACACGATCCTTGTCGATGGGCAGGAGAATCCGGATGCGGCGTGGTACTACCCTGATCCGAAGCCGGCTGCGCGCAATGTGAAGCACCACGTCGCCTTCTGGCGGGGCGTGGAAGTGACCAAGTAAGACGCCAGCATCTGTAAAAAAATCAGTAAGCTTGTGCGCGGTCGAGCGGAATGCGGACCTGGAAGCAGGTTGCGTTTGGCCTTGACTCTACGGTCAGGAAGCCGGAGTGCTTGGAGACGATGCGCTGGGCGGTGTCGAGTCCAAGACCTAGTCCCCGGCCGGGGGCCTTGGTGGTGAAGAACGGCTCAAAGATGCGGGATCGTAGCTCAGGATCGATGCCGGGGCCGGTATCCCAGACCTCGACATAGGCCATCTGCCCGGTCAGCCGGGTGGTGAGTCGGAGTGTGCCGTGGCCTTGCATGGCGTCCAGCGCATTATCAATGAGAGCGGTCCATACCTGGTTGAGTTCGCTGCCGTAGGCACTGATGGCGGGCAGTGTGGTGTCGTAATCGGTTTCGACGGTGATGTGGGCCAGCCGTGAGCCGAACATGGAGAGCGTATTGTCGAGCGACTGGGCGAGATCGATGTCCTGGATCGGCGCCTGATCCATGTAGGAGTAGTCCTTGATGGCGCTGATGAGGTCGAAGATGCGGACCGTGGAGTCGACGACGGTCTCGGCCATACGCTCGACGCGGAGCGATCCGGCTACGGTAGCGAGGGCGGCGGGAAGAACCTCGGGGCGGACGGCTGCGACGAGCTCGTCGAGGATCTGGATCGGCATACGGGTCTCGGCGAGCGAGGGGGCGATCTTCCAGGGCGATGGAATGTTGTGGGCTTCGAGCCAACGGAGGAGATCGTCTTCGCGGTCACTGCCGCTCAGCGGGCTTTGGGGTGCGACTGATTCAGGTGAGTAGGCAGCCATGCGGGTGCGGGCGTTGGTGACCCAATTGCGATAGCGCTCGGACTCTTCATCGGAGAGACAGAGCTTGCCGAGGCGGTACTTCTGCTCGCCGTACTCGCGGAGCTCGCCGAAGAGGCTGGCCGCCGAGCGTTGCGCCGCCGACGCGGGATTGTTGAGCTCATGGGCGAGGTTGGCGGCGAGTTTGCCGAGGGAGGAGAGCTTCTCGGCCTGCTGCTCCATGCGGGTGACCTCGCGAACGCGGTCGAGCAGGACGGAGACGCAGCGCTGTCCCATGGATGGGATGGCCAGTAGCATGGCGGGGAAGAGATCCTTGTGGATGTCGAGGACCCAGGCTGGGCCTATGGTGTAGCCGTCGCCGCCGTAGTTCTTCATGCGAGAGAAGGGCAGCAGGCCGGTCATCTGGCCGGCGCGGCCTATGAAGAGGGCGAGCGGGCCGGAGTTGCGGCGGCGAACGTGGATCTCTCCCTGAAGGATGAAGACGAGGTGGGCGGTTGGTTCGCCTTCGCGGAAGATGAGCGCACCTTCGCCGCCTATGCGCTCGGTGCCGTGGGTGGCGAGCCAGGTGTACTCGTCTTCGGTGAGGCCCTCGAGCTGCGTGATGGTGTGGAGGGCGGCTACGGTCTCCGCCAACGGCGTGGGAACAGCCGGAACCATGGGCACGAGGTAGGGCCTGGCCTGTTCTGAGAGCGGGATTTGAGATGTAGTCGCCATAACTGGAATTCTACTGCTGCGATGGTGCAAGGTACGGTGGATTTCGCTGATTGGTTCCGCATCGGCGTCGGCTGGTCGGATTTGTCGTGTGGATGGTAGCGGAGGGGCTAGGCGGGGTTGACTTCGAGTTCGGGCTGGCGATGGCCACTGGTGGCGGAGCCGGCGGAGGGGTCGAGGCCGAGGCTGTCGAAGACTGGGGCGAGGGCGAGGATCGAGATGATGAGGATGGCGAGGTGGAAGTCGCGTAGTTGTGGGGTGGTCGCGGAGTGGCCGTGGGCGTGGGCGACGAGGCGCAGGGTCACGGCTCCGACGGCGACGCCCATGCCCATGGAGAGCTGCATGACGGCGGAGAGGAAGCCGTTGGCGCGGGACATGCGCTCGGCGGGGATCTCGGTGTAGGCGAGGGTGGTCATGCAGGTGAACTCCATGGAGCGGGTTGCTCCATGGAAGAAGAGGATGGCGAGGATGACGATGGGGTGGGTGGAGGGGCTGAGCGTAGCGCACAGGGCGATCGAGCCTGCGGTGATGACTCCGTTGACGATGAGGATGCGACGGAAGCCGAAGCGGCGAAGGATCTGGATGACGATGGACTTCATGCTGAGGTCGCCTGCAAAGAGCGCGAGCAGGTAGAGGCCGGAGACGAAGGCGTTGAGGCCGAAGGCGATCTGGAACATGAGCGGCAGAAGAAAGGGCAGGACGGAGACGGCGATGCGGAAGGAGCTCGCGCCGAAGATGGAGAGGGAGTAGGTCTTGAGCTTGAGGGATTCGAGGTCGATGAGGGAGGTAGCGGGCTTGCGGCGGGCAACAAGGATGGCGAGGACTCCGCTGATCGCGCTGAGGCCGAGGAGGATGGCGGAGAGCTGCCAGTGAGCGCCCTCGCCGCCGAGCTTCTCCATCGCATAGACGGCGCCGGTGGAGGCGAAGCCGGCGAAGAGGAAGGTGAGCCAGTCGAAGGGGTGGACCTCGTGGGTGCGGGTGTTTTCGACCCAGAGCAGGGTGAGGACAAGCGCGAGGATGCCGAGGGGCAGGTTGAGGAAGAAGATCCAATGCCAACTGGCGTAGGTGGTGATGAAGCCGCCGAGCGGTGGGCCGACGACGAGGGCGGTGAGGCCGGGCCAGGTGATGTAGAGGATGGCCTGGGTGAGGTCTTCCTTGGGCGTGTTGCGGAGGACGATGAGGCGGCCGACGGGAACCATCATGGCCCCGCCGATACCTTGCAGAATACGCATGAGCGTGAACTGCGTGAGGGTGTGCGAGGCTCCGCAGAGCAGTGAAGCGATGGTGAAGGTGGTGATGGCGGTGGCGAAGACGGAGCGTGAGCCGAAGCGGTCGGCTACCCAGCCGCTGATCGGGATGAAGACAGCGAGGGTGAGCAGGTAGGCGGTCATGCCGATGTTGAGGTTAACGGCGCCGACGTGGAAGCTCTTTGCCATCTGAGGGAGCGCGGTGGCGATGATGGTGCCGTCGAGGTTTTCCATAAAGAAGGCTCCCGCGATGAGGGCGGTGACGTAGATGGGGGAACGGGTCTTCTTCATGGGGTCAGGAAACTTCGGAGATGCGTAGCGGAAGGGCGGCGGTTATTCAGCCGGGTGAGAGTTGGTAATGAGGAAGTCGAGTGGGCCTGGGCTGAGGCCGTGCTGACGTGCGAGGGTCGCGAGTTGCGCGTAGTGACGGATGCTGTGCAGGAGCGCGTGGTGGAAGACTGCTCTGCGTGTGGCACAGCGACGACCGGCGGTAAGAGTCGTGAACTCGATCTCGTGGTCCCAATCGAAGGATGCGTTTGCGAGAAGCTCGTTTAGGATGCTGACGGCGCGGGTGTGGGTGGCGAAGATCTCGTCGGTGGTGGTGTACGGGATGTTGGCGTAGTCGGTGACGGGTGCATCGATCAGGCGTTCGGCGTAGCGCAACTCTGCCGCGACGATGTGTTGTAGGAGCTGTCCGACTGTTGAGGACTTCTTATAGATGTCGCATGGAAGCTGGAGCAGCATGGGGTTGGCGGAGAGTAGAGACTTCCATCTTTCCGCCGTGGCGTTGTTCCAGGCGAGGAGATCTTCGCCGGTAAGTGATGGGGTGCTCATTTTTCCCTCTGGGTTAGGGTAAGGATGCTGCAAGGTCTTGATGACGACTGAGACCTTGCAGCTCCTGCTGTCCGAAGACGGTTATGCCTTGACGACGGCGCCGTTCTCGACCTTGACGGGATCGAGGAAGGGCATGGACTTGCGGAGGTCGGCACCGACCTTTTCGATCTGGTGAGCAGCTTCTTCCTTGCGGATGCGAGCGAACTCGTGACGGCCGGTTTCGTTCTCCGCGATGAACTTCTTCGCGAAGGTGCCGTCCTGAATCTCGTTGAGGACGGCCTTCATGGCCTTCTTGGTCTCGGCGGTGACGATGCGCTTGCCGACTTCGTAGTCGCCCCATTCGGCGGTATCGGAGATGGAGTGGCGCATGTACTCGAGGCCGCCGCGATACATGAGGTCGACGATGAGCTTGAGCTCATGGAGGACTTCGAAGTAGGCGAGCTCGGGCTGGTAGCCAGCCTCGACGAGGGTCTCAAAGCCAGCCTTGACGAGGGCGCTGGTGCCGCCGCAGAGAACGGCCTGCTCGCCGAAGAGGTCGGTTTCGGTCTCTTCGGTGAAGGTGGTCTCGAGTACACCGGCGCGGGTGCAGCCGATGCCCTTGGCGTAGCTGAGCGCGAGCGCGAGGGCGTTGCCCGATGCGTCCTGTTCAACAGCTACGAGGCCAGGTACGCCGCCGCCTTCGGTGAAGACCTCACGGACGCGGTGGCCGGGGGACTTGGGGGCGACGAGGGAGATGTCGACGGTGGCCGGCGGCTGGATGGTGCGGAAGCGGATGTTGAAGCCGTGGGCGAACATGAGGGTCACGTTGGGCTTCATGTTGGGCTCGATCTCGGCATGGTAGACCTTAGCTGCGGTCTGGTCGGGGGTCAGGTTCATGATGACGTCGGCCCACTTGGAGACTTCGGCAACGGTGCCTACCTCGAGGCCAGCCTTGCGGGCGCGGTCGGCGTTGGGGGAGTCAGCGCGGAGACCGACACGGACGTCGACGCCCGAGTCCTTCAGGTTGAGAGCGTGGGCGTGGCCCTGCGAGCCGTAGCCGATGATGGCGACTTTCTTTGCCTGGATAAGGGAGAGGTCTGCGTCTGCGTCGTGGTATGCCTTTGCCATGATTATTCGTTTTCCTTTTTAGTTGTTCGGTACAAGTTTAGTGGAACTTGATGAAGCGAGGGTTAGACCTCTTCTTCGTGGACGTCTTCGAATTCGTTGGGGAGAATCTCGCTAGCCTCGAGTTTGTCGGGGAATGCGGAATCGGTGGGGCCGTCTCCGTTGGGAGTGCCGAGGGCTTTGAGGACGCGGCTGGTGTGGTGGCCGCGGCGCATGGCCATGCGGCCGGTGCGGGAGACCTCGAGGATCTCGTATCCGGACTCTTTGAGGACCTGGAGGAGACCTTCGATCTTGCTGGCGGCGCCGGTCATCTCGAGCATGATGGACTCGGGTGCGAGGTCGACGACGCGGGCACGGAAGACCTGGGCGAGTTCGAAGATCTGGCTGCGCGACTGGCTTCCCTTTGAGGGGCCGGCGGCGACCTTGATGAGGCAGAGCTCGCGGATGACGGCTTCGCTGCGGCCTACTTCGTCGACGTCGACGGTGATCTCGAGTTTGTAGAGCGAGGCGCGGATGCGGTGGGCGGCGTGCTCGGGGGCCTCGCAGACGATGGTCATGCGGGAGGTTTCGGCGCGCTCGGATTCGCCTACCGTCAAGGAGACGATGTTGATGTTGAGACGGCGGAAGAGCGAAGCGACGCGGGTGAGGACGCCGGGTTTGTCGCTGACGAGGGCTACGAAGGTGTGGAGCATGGGACCTCGATTTCGATCTCGATGAAGTTTGGATTGCGCAGGCTGTACAGGGTGTGGCGCTGATACAGGTGGCCTGCGGGAACACGGGGATGGTCGAAGTCGAGCTCGGGGCGATGAGTCATGCCCAGCTTTTCCATGACGTGGCGGGAGCTTTGGTTAGGGATTGCGGTGATCGCGACGACTTCGTTCAGGCCGAGTTGGTGGAAGGCGTAGTCGACGATGGCGGTTGCGCCTTCGGTGGCGAGACCTTGGCCCTGGCTGGCCTGCGTGAGGCGCCAGCCGATCTCGACTGCGGGCTGAGGGAGGTTGGGGACGGCGTCGCGCATGATTTGCAGGCCGATGGTTCCGGCGAAGGTGCCGGTGTCGCGGATGATTGCGGCGAAGAAGCTGAAGCCATCCTTCTCGAAGGCGGCGCGGTAGCGGGCGATGGACTCGTCGGTCTGCTCGGGCGTGAGCGGGGCGGCGAAGAAGTGCATGACGACGGGGTCGGCGTTCATCGCGGCGAAGGGTGCACGGTCTGCCTCCTGCCACTGGCGGAGGATGAGGCGTGGGGTTTCGAGTTGGAGCGGCTGGGTCAAGTGCTGGTTCTCAGAGGATTGATGGTGGGGCGCGTTATTGATTTCCCTTGGGTACAGGTACGGGTGGTACGGGCGATAGGGGTGGTGCGGGGTAGGAAGGAATAAAGGTTTTGGGGATCTCGAAGAGGAGCAGCTCGCCGGGCTGGGCCTTTGGTTTGGCGTCGCTACAGAGGTTGCCGGTGGCGATGCCCGTCTTGAGGATGGTGGCGATGGAGTAGTCGGTGTAGAGCTCTCCGCGCGAACGGCAGTCGCCGTACATGTTCGAGAGGATGCGGATGGTGGTGGCTTTGCCGGTGTCGACGAGGATGATGCCGTTTTTGTCGGTGGGGAGTTGGACGGAGACGATCTGGTCTACGCGGAGGGCTACGTTGAGTTTTTCGTCGGTGATGGGCTTGTTGGTCTTTGCGTTGAGGATGCGGATGTGGAGCTGCTGGGCTTGGGCGACCACCGAGGTGAGGGCGAGCAGGAGTAAGAGCGCGGCGGTTAGTGGCACGGCTGAAGCCGTGCCCTTCTGTTCGTGCCTCTGCGTTGTCATTTGGAAGAGAGGCATGATTATTTGTCCTCTGAGGTTTCGAGGAGTGGGGCGGCGGCGGGGCGGCGGACCATCTCGTGGAGGGCGGCTCCGGGGGCGATCATGGGGTAGACGCCGTCTTCTTTTTCTACCTGGAAGTTGATGAGAAAGGGCTTGCCGCTGGTGCGGGCCCTGGTGACGGTGGGGATGACGTCCTTGCGCTGGCTGACGTGGGCACCGTCGATCTCGTGGGCGGCGGCCAGCTTGACGAAGTCGGGCGAGAGGATGGGGGAGCTGGCGTAGTTCTTCTCGTAGAAGGCCTCCTGCCATTGGCGGACCATACCAAGGAAGCCGTTGTTGATGACGGCGATGTTGATGGCGAGCTTCTCCTGCTGGATGGTGGAGAGCTCGGAGGCGGTCATCTGGAAGCCGCCGTCACCGGCGATGACCCAGACGTCCTTCTCGGGGCAGGCTACCTTTGCGCCGATGGCGGCGGGGAGCGCGAAGCCCATGGTGCCGAGGCCACCGGAGGTGATGAGCGTGCGGGGGGTGTCGTGCTTGTAGTACTGGGCCTCCCACATCTGGTGCTGGCCGACGTCGGTGACGATGACGGTCTGGGCGAGGCGGCCGGCGGCGGCGGCTTCGCGCCAGATGTCGTTGATGACGTGGGCGGCGTAGAGGTGGCCGTTGTCGGGGAGGTTGATGATGTCGCGGACGGCGGCGTCACCCTTCATGGCGTTGACCTCGCTGATCCAACTCGCGTCCTTCTTCTCGGGGAGCAGGGGCAGGAGGGTGTCGAGGGTGCGGGCGAGGTCGCCGATGAGGGCGACTTCGACCTTGACGTTCTTGTTGATCTCGCTGGGGTCGATCTCGATGTGGATCTTCCTGGCGTTGGGGGCGTAGCTGGCGAGGTTGCCGGTGACGCGGTCGTCGAAGCGCATGCCGAAGGCGAGCAGGAGGTCGGCCTGCTGGATGGCGTTGTTGACCCAGGACTCGCCGTGCATGCCCATCATGCCGAGCGAGAGGGGATGGGTGGTGGGGAAGGCGCCGAGGCCGAGGAGGGTGCTGGCGACGGGGATCTGCTGGCGTTCGGCGAAGGTGATGACCTGCTCGCGTGCGCCGGATTCGACGATGCCGTGACCGGCGAGGATGACGGGACGCTTCGCGGCCTTGATGAGCTCGATGGCTTCGAGGATGGAGGCGGACTCGGCCTTGAGCATCGGATGTGGGCGATGCGGCTGGGGCGCGGCGGCGGCGAAGTCGAAGGTGGCGCTGGCCTGCTGGGCGTCCTTGGTGATGTCGACGAGCACGGGGCCGGGGCGACCGGTGGTGGCTACCTGGAAGGCTTCGCGGATGGTCGGGGCGATGTCTTCGGCGCGGGTGACGAGATAGTTGTGCTTGGTGATCGGCATGGTGATGGCGGTGATGTCGACCTCTTGAAAGGCATCGCTGCCGAGGACTTTAGAGGAGACCTGTCCGGTGATGCAGACGATGGGAATGGAGTCGAGCATGGCGGTGGCGATGCCGGTGACGAGATTGGTCGCACCCGGCCCGGAGGTGGCCATGCAGACGCCGACCTTGCCCGAGGCGCGGGCGTAGCCGTCGGCCATGTGCGAGGCTCCCTGCTCGTGGCGGACGAGGACGTGGTGGATGGGGAACTTGCGCAGGGCATCGTAGACGGGCAGGATGGCTCCGCCGGGATAGCCGAAGATGGTGGTGACGCCCTCGCCGACGAGGGTGGCCCAGAGGATTTCGGCTCCGGTGAGTTGCGGGTGCTGGTTGTTATCTGCCATCTTGCTCTCCTTTGCTGACGCTGCAATTTCAAGTTCAACTTCGATTAGTTTGTCCTACCGGATCTGTTGACCAATACAAGGTCTTCGAGGCGTTTGGCTGCGTATGACGACAGAGCGAGCTCATGCAACGAAGGATTCGGGTGAGATAAAAGGAGATACCTGCTCCAAAAAGGCTTATCGCTCAACTTGATCAGGATGTAGAACGCCCATTGTTGCTTGGGTGTTTGAAATGAATCCCAATCGACACGAATTGCTTTGCTCCACCTCTCATAGACAAGTCCGTTTTCATCAAGAGTCGCAAAGACAAAACATGAGACATAAAATTCAAATCCGATAAGCAAAACAACAAAAAGCCAAAAAGAAACGGAGCGTGGACTACCGGCTAAGCCTAGGGCAAAAGGAACGAACAATCCCTGAAAAATTCTCACGAGGCGATTGCTCGTTCGGCTTCCGAATTTGACTTGCGCGGTTTGCATAACGTTTAGGTCGTGACAGCTCCTTCGCTGGCGCTGCTTACGGTGGCGGCGTATTTGGCGAAGACGCCGCGTTTGAAGCGGGGCTCGGGGGCCTTGAAGTTCTTCAAGCGTGCGGCGATCTCTTCGTCGGGGACGTTGAGGGTTAGCTTGCGGTTGGGGATGTCGAAGGTGATGGTGTCGCCTTCGTGGACGGCGGCGATGGGGCCACCGAGGAACGCTTCGGGGGCGACGTGGCCTGCCATGAGGCCGCGGGTGGCTCCTGAGAAGCGGCCGTCGGTGAGGAGGGCAACGGTGTCGCTCAGTGCGGGGATGCCCTTGATGGCGGCGGTGACGGCGAGCATCTCGCGCATGCCGGGACCGCCCTTGGGGCCTTCGTAGCGGATGACGCAGACGTCGTTGGGGTTGATCTTTCCGGCTTCGACGGCGGCGTGGCAGTCGTCCTCGGAGTCGAAGACGCGGGCGGTGCCGGTGTGGTGGATGCGCTCGTGTCCGGCGACCTTGATGACGCAGCCCTCGGGGGCGAGGTTGCCCTTGAGGATGACGAGCCCGCCGGTGGGCTTGAGAGCGTCGTCCCAGGTGCGGATGACGGGCTGGTTGGGGGTCTCGACGGCGAGCGCGGCCTCTTCGGCGAGGGTGTTGCCGGTGACGGTGATGCTGTCGCCCTTGATGAGACCCTTCTCGAGGAGCCGCTGGACGAGGACGCGGGAGCCGCCTGCCTCCTGGTAGTCCTTCGCCGCGTACTTGCCGCCGGGCGAGAGGTCGCAGATGAAGGGCGTGTGCTCGGAGATGCGATCGAAGTCCTCCATCGTGATGTCGATGTTGAGCTCGTGGGCGATGGCAATGAGGTGCAGCACGGCGTTGGTGCTGCCGCCTGAGGCTGCGACGGCCGCGATGGCGTTGTCGATGGACTGACGGTTCATGATCTTGCGTGGAGTGAGGCCCTTGCGAGCGAGATCCATGACGAGGCGGCCAGCCTGACGGGATGCCTCGTGCTTTTCGGGCGACATGGCGGGGACACCGGTGATCTGCATGGGCGAGATGCCGAGGAACTCACCGGCCATGGCCATGGTGTTGGCGGTGAACTGGCCGCCGCAGGCTCCGGGGCCGGGACAGGCGGAGGCTTCGAGGATTTCGAGCTCGGCGTCGTTGATCTTGCCAGCGGCGTGCGCGCCCATGCCTTCGAAGACGGAGAGGATGGTGATCTCTTTGGAGGAGCC
The DNA here is from genome assembly GCF_013410065.1 of Granulicella arctica. NCBI lineage: Bacteria > Pseudomonadati > Acidobacteriota > Terriglobia > Terriglobales > Acidobacteriaceae > Granulicella > Granulicella arctica. The sequence goes on along the minus strand of NZ_JACCCW010000002.1, from coordinate 1,942,103 downwards.
GTCGGGCTGTTTGAGGTGGCCGGGAGCGATGGAGCCGCCATAGAGCATGAGGCCGGGGATGTCGAGGCGGGCGAGCGCCATGATGGCGGCGGGCATGTTCTTATCGCAGCCGGCGATGCAGACGATGCCGTCGAAGGAGTTGCCGCGGGTGACGAGCTCGATGGAGTCGGCGATGACTTCGCGGGAGATCAGCGATGCCTTCATGCCCTGCGTGCCCATGGTGATGCCATCGTGGATGGTGACGGTGTTGAACTCCATCGGCGTACCACCGGCCTCGCGGATGCCCTGCTTGACGGCGGCGGCGACGTCGCGGAGATGGAAGTTGCAGGGGCCGACCTCGGTCCAGGTGTTGGCGATGCCGATGATGGGCTTGTGCAGGTCTTCTTTGGTGAAGCCGACGCTGCGGAAGTACGAGCGCGCAGCGGCGCGGCTGGGTCCTTCGGTGAGGACGGTGGAGTATTTCTTTGCGGGATCGAGTTCGTTGCTCATTGTTTCTTCTATTCTCCTAATCTTTTTGGGCCTGTTTCTCTTGTGATTCTCGAATCAGACCTAAACCCGTGAGGACTAATCCCAATAGCTGAATAATGAAACCAACCTTTTTGAAGAGAAGGCTTCCGCTTGTCAAGCCGATTCCAAAAAACGCCCATCCGAGGAGCGTTATCAACCATCCGCTCCATCGCAAGCCTTTATTAGGGCTCTGAGCGCTTTGTTTCATACGCCAGCCTTTGGTGCCAGCCAGAACTCTTCGTCGTGTTTGGATTCGTAGGTATCGAGTTCGGATTCGTGACGGAGGGTGAGGCCGATGTCGTCGAGGCCGTTCAGGAGGCAGTACTTGCGGAATGGATCGATCTCGAAGGTGGCGCTGAAGCCTTCGTCGTCGGTGATGGTCTGGGCTTCGAGGTTGATGGTGATCTTGTGCGCCGGGTTGGCGGTGCTGCGGGCGCTGAGGAGGTTCACGTCGGACTCGGGGAGGCGGACGAGGACCATGCCGTTCTTACCGGCGTTTGAGAAGAAGATGTCGGCGAAGCTGGGGGCGATGACGGCGAGGAAGCCGAAGTCGGTGAGGGCCCAGGCGGCGTGCTCGCGGGAGCTGCCGCAGCCGAAGTTCTTGCCGGCGATGAGGATTCTCGCGCCTTGATACGCAGGCTGGTTGAGGGCGAAGTCGGCGCGCGGTGGAGCGGCGTCCGGAGTATCGAGGTCGTAGCGCCAGTCGTAGAAGAGGAACTCGCCGTAGCCGGTGCGCTCGATGCGCTTGAGGAACTGCTTGGGGATGATCTGGTCGGTGTCGATGTTGGAGATATCCATCGGGATGGCGATGCTGGAGAGGACGTTGATGGGCTGCATTATTTCGCCTCCTTCGAGTCGTTGAACTTCCATGTGCGGATGTCGGTGAAGTGGCCGGTGATGGCGGCGGCGGCGGCCATCTGGGGGCTGACGAGATGGGTGCGTCCACCGCGGCCCTGGCGGCCTTCGAAGTTGCGGTTGCTGGTGGAGGCGCAGCGCTCGCCGGGGCTCAGGATATCGGGGTTCATGCCGAGGCACATGCTACAGCCGGGCTCGCGCCAGTCGAAGCCTGCTTCGGTGAAGACCTTGTCGAGACCTTCCTGTTCGGCCTGCGCTTTGACGGCCTGCGAGCCGGGGACGACCATGGCGCGGACGGTGGTAGCGACGTGGTAGCCGCGGATGACGGAGGCTGCGGCGCGGAGGTCTTCGATGCGGCCGTTGGTGCAGGAGCCAAGGAAGACGCAGTCGACGGTGATCTGTTCGATGGGCGTGCCTGCTTTGAGGTCCATGTATTCGAGGGCCCGCTCGAAGTTCTTCTGGTCGGCCTCGCTGGCGGTGGGGTCGGGAAGCGGAACGGTCGATTTGACTCCGGTGACCATGCCGGGCGAGGTGCCCCAGGAGACGGTGGGGGTGATGTCGGAGGCAGCGATGGTGAGTTCGCGGTCGAAGGTTGCTCCTTCGTCAGTGACGAGTTGCGACCAATGCTCGACGGCCTTGTCCCAGGCAGATGCTTCGGGAGAGAAGCGGCGGCCGTTGAGGTAGGCGAAGGTGGTGGTGTCGGGGGCGATCATGCCGGCACGGGCACCGGCCTCGATGCTCATGTTGCAGACGGTCATGCGACCCTCCATGGAGAGAGCTCGGATGGCAGATCCGGCGTATTCGACGACGTAGCCGGTGGCTCCGGCGGTGCCGATCTCGCCGATGATGTGGAGAACGATGTCCTTCGCGGTGACGCCGACGGGCAGATCGCCTTCGACGGAGATGCGGAAGGTCTGGGGCTTGGACTGGGGGAGGGTCTGGGTGGCCATGACGTGCTCGACTTCGCTGGTGCCGATGCCGAAGGCCAGAGCGCCGAAGGCTCCGTGGGTGCTGGTGTGGGAGTCGCCGCAGACGATGGTCATGCCGGGCTTGGTGAGGCCGAGCTCAGGGCCGATGATGTGGACGATGCCCTGGTTGGGGGATTGGACGTCGTAGAGCTCGACGCCGAAGTCGGCACAGTTGGTGCGGAGGGCCTGGATCTGCTTCGAGGCGATCTGGTCGACGATGTGGAGGCGGTCCTCGATGCTGCTGGTGGGGACGTTGTGGTCCACCGTGGCGACGGTGCGGTCTGGGCGGCGGAGCTTGCGGCCCGCGAGACGGAGTCCCTCGAATGCCTGGGGGCTGGTGACCTCATGGACGAGGTGCAGGTCGATGTAGAGCAGGGCGGGTTCGCCCTGGGGCTCAGCGACGAGGTGCTGCTGCCAGACTTTTTCGAAGAGTGTCTTTGGTGCTGCGCTCATTGTGCATCCTTCTTTTCGATGATGGCTTTGGGGGTAGTGACGCCGACGGCAGCGATGGGGAGTTCGTGCGGTGTGCCGTCGGGGTCAACGAGGATGGCGTGGGTGATGTTTTGAACGATGCCGGTTCCGGCGAGCGGCTGGGCGGACCAGCGGGCGATGCTGTGGGTCAGCGCCGGTGAAATGCGGTTGGGCGCGGTTGCTTCGGCGACGAGGGTCTGGTTGGGGAAGATCCAGAGGGTGTACTCGGCGTCGGGCTGGGTGGTGGTTTTGCTGTCGCGAATCCAATCGATGGCTGCAAAGACGAGGAGAGGATCGCGGGCGTTCAGATCAACCCAGAGCAGACCGCGTGAGGGACAGAAGTGAACGACGCAGCCGCTGATGGAGAGATAGCGGTTGTCGTCGGCGAGGACCTTGTCGGGAACAGAGAGGAAGTCGAGCGCGGTGTCTGCGAGCGAGCGATACTTGCCGCTGACGGCGTTGCCCCAGAAGGTCTGCGGAGCGGTGAGGTACTGCGCGAGCATGGGACGGAAGCGGTCGTCCTGGACGAGTGCATTTTCGCGACCCTCTTTGTCAGTGTCCGATGGGCCGTACTGCCAGAGCCACTCAAGAGTGCCTCTGTGAACCTTCGCGGGTTTGTCCTTGCCGGTGCCGGGCAGATGGAACTGCGCGTGCGCCGCTGTTGCGGTGGCGATGAGGACGAGTGCGGCGAATTGGAGGGCGCGGCGCATATTGGGCGTTTTGTCTCAGATACAAATGCAAGAACAAAGACAATACAGGGGTCCTTCGCTTCGCTCAGGATGACGGCTAGAACAAACAACAGCTAGAACAAACAACGGCTAGAACAAACAACGGCTAGAACAAACAACGGCTAGAACAAACAACGGCAACCGCAGATCCTTCGACTTGGCTTCGCCTGCGCTCAGGATGACAGTGGTTTTTCCTGAGCGCAGGGGGAAAGTGTGGGCTAGACCGCGTGCATGGCCTGACGGCGGTCGATGGACTCGGTCAGGGCCTGGTGGACTAGCTTGCCCATCTCCTGTGTGGAGACGGTCTGGGCAGAGCCACGGGCGATGTCGGAGGTGCGGTAGCCTGCATCGAGGACCTTGTGGACGGCGACTTCTACTGCTTTGGCGTCGGCTTCGAGACCGGCGGAGTGGCGAAGGATCATGGCGGCGGTGAGGATGGCTCCGAGGGGGTTGGCCTTTCCTGTGCCTGCAATGTCTGGAGCAGAGCCATGAACCGGCTCGTAGAGGTTGACGGTTCCGCCGAGGGTGGCCGAGGGGAGCATGCCGAGTGAGCCGGTAATGACGCCTGCTTCGTCGGAGAGGATGTCGCCGAAGAGGTTCTCGGTAAGGACGACGTCGAAGTTGCGGGGGATGTTCATCAGGTGCATGGCCATGGAGTCGACGAGCTGGTGCTCGAGGGTGACGGAGGGGTAGTCCTTCGCGACCTCGGTGACGGTGGCGCGCCAGAGCTGGGAGACCTCGAGGACGTTAGCCTTGTCGACGCTGGTGACCTTGCCGCGGCGCTTGGCGGCGAGCTCGAAGGCGACGCGGGCTACGCGGACGACCTCAGCCTTGGTGTAGCGCATGGTGTTGATGGCTTCGTCGCTCTCCTTATTCCACCAGCGGGGCTCGCCGAAGTAGAGGCCGCCGAGAAGCTCGCGGACGAAGAGGATGTTGACGTTTTCGGTGACTTCGGGGAGCAGTGGTGAGCTGGCGCTGAGGGCTTTATAAGCGATAGAGGGGCGCAGGTTGGCGAAGCCGCCGAGGGCCTGGCGAATCTGGAGAAGACCGGCCTCGGGACGCTTGTCGGGCGAGAGGGCATTGAACTTGTTGTCGCCGACGGCTCCGAGCAGGGCGGCGTCGCACTCGAGCGTGGCGTCGAGGGTCGCGGTGGGCAACGGGGTTCCGGCTTCGGTGATGGCGATGCCGCCGATGAGCAGCGGGACGAAGGTGAAGTCGTGGCCGCCGAGCTCGGCGACGGCCTTGAGGATATGGGTAGCCTCGTTGGTGACTTCGGGACCGATGCCGTCTCCGGCGAGAACTGCAATCTTCAGGCGCATTTCTAAGGTTCCTTTTTTCTGTTAGATCGCTGCGGTGACGGGAGACTTGTCGGGCTGCAAGAGCCCGATCAGGTCCTGGTCGTAGATAGACTTCTTGCGGTCGGTGAGGTCGGTGAAGCGGTGGTAGACCTCATCGAGCTGCTCGCGGGTGAGCGGGTGGCCGAGCTCGGCGAGACGTTGCTCAAGGACGCGGCGACCGCTGTGCTTGCCGAGGACGAGATTGGTGGAGCTGACGCCGACCGAGGCGGGTGTCATGATCTCGTAGGTAAGCGGATTGGCCAACATGCCGTGCTGATGGATGCCGGACTCATGGGCGAAGGCGTTGGCTCCGACGACGGCCTTGTTAGGGGAGCAGCCGAAGCTGATGCATTCGGAGAGCATCTTGCTGGTGGGGTAGAGCTGCTTGGTGTCGATGTTGTTGGTGAAGGGGAACTTGTCGCGGCGAACCATGAGGGCGGCGGCGATCTCTTCGAGAGCGGCATTGCCGGCGCGTTCGCCGATGCCGTTGATCGTGCACTCGACCTGACGGGCTCCGCCTTCGATGCCGGCGAGGGAGTTGGCGACTGCCATGCCGAGGTCGTTATGGCAGTGGGTGGAGAGGATGACGCTGGGGGTGCCGTCGGTGCCGACGAGTCCTGGGACGCGGGCTTTGATGGTGCGGAAGAGCGCGGTGTACTCGGCAGGTGTGGTGTAGCCGACGGTGTCGGGCAGGTTAATTGTGGTGGCCCCGGCCTGGACGGCGATGGTGACGATCTGGACGAGGAAGTCGATGTCGGAACGGGTGGCGTCCTCGGCGGAGAATTCGACGTCGTCGGTGTAGGTGCGGGCGAGACGGACGGACTCGGCTGCCTGCACGAGGGCTTCGGCGCGGGTGATCTTGAGCTTGGCCTCGAGATGGAGGTCGGAGGTGGCGAGGAAGACGTGGATGCGCGACTTCTGTGCGGGTTCGATGGCGCGGGCTGCGGCGATGATGTCGTCGTGCTTGCAACGGGCGAGGGAGGCGATGCGTGGGCCGCGGACCTCGCGAGCGATGGACTGGATGGATTCGGAGTCACCGGCTGAGGCGATGGCGAAGCCGGCCTCGAGGATGTCCACGCCGAGTTCCGCAAGCTGGTGCGCCATGCGGAGCTTTTCGGCCGGATGCATGGTGCAGCCGGGGGACTGCTCGCCGTCACGGAGGGTGGTGTCGAAGAAGAAGACCTGGTTGGTATTCGGCATAGTAGGTGGCGCCCTCTTACTACTGTGCACAAGCATAACGCAGGCTTATGATGAAGTGCAGCCATATCAGAATTTCTAATTGTGGTATTCATGGTCACGTAATCGATGTGATCGGTAAGGGAGTAGCGAGTGGATCTGTTTCAGTTGGAGACGTTTCTGGCGGTCGCGGAGGAGCGCAGCTTTTCGCGGGCCGCGGCTCGGTTGCACCGGACACAACCGGCGGTGAGTCAGGCGATCTCGAAGCTCGAAGGTGAGCTGGGTGAGGTGCTGTTCGAGAGGTCGTCGCGGGACGGAACGCTGACCGATGCGGGCGAGGTGCTGCGGGAGTACGCACAGAAGTTGCTGAACCTGCGGAGGGAGGCGACGGGCGCGCTGGGCGAGCTGCGGGAGCTGCATCGAGGGCGGCTGAATCTGGCCGCGAACGAGTACACGAGTCTGTATCTGTTGCCGATACTCGATGAGTTTCGGAGGCAGAATCCCCGGATCAAGGTGTCGGTACAACGGACGCTGGCGAGTCGGATTCCGGATGAGGTGCTGATGCACTCGGTTGATCTGGGGGTGCTATCGTTCCGGCCGGACGATGCGCAGGTGAAGTCGATGGTGGTGTATCGGGATGACCTGGCATTCGTGGTGAATCCGCAGCATCCACTGGCGAGGGCTGGGGAGGTGTCGATCCGGCAGCTTGGGACGCAGAACTTTATTGCGCACAGTATCGCGTCGCCGCAGAGACAGAAGGTGATCCAGATCTTCACACGGCACAAGACTCCGTTACGAATGGGGGTTGAATTGCCATCGCTGGAGGCGATCAAGCGGTTTGTCGAGATGGGCAACGGAGTGGCGCTGGTGCCGGGACTGACGCTTCAGCGGGAGTTGGAGAGTGGGACGCTGGTGAGGGTGAAGATCCGCGATCTACAGATTGAGCGGAAGCTGCGACTGGTCTATCGGCGACAGGCTAGCTTGTCACACGCGGCACTGGCGTTTCTGAAGGTGGTCGAGACGTATGCGGAGGCGCATGGGGATCCCTATTGTTTTCATACAGAGCGCTCAAGCTGAGATGTTCTCTGACAATTGACGGTCCGGATTCGGAACCTTTTTGGAGAAATCACGTCTGTAGCAGTAGATGACCGCCCGGAAGATTCGTCGGGCAGCATGGCGCGAATGAAGGGAAATCTTCGATGAAAATACAACAGGCAGGCAGCAGGAATGGAATGCGGACAGCGATCTTGTCGCTGTGTACGCTGGCGGCAATGGCAGTGCCGGTTATGGCGCAGGATAATACGCCTCCGCCTCCGGCGGATCAGCAGGGACCGCCGCCGGGCGAACATCGTGATCCGGCACAGATGGAAGCACGTCAGCTCGAAATGATGACCAAGCATCTGAAGCTGACGCCGGACCAGGTGACGCAGGTAAAGGCGATCGACGACGCGCAGCACACGCAGATGATGACGCTCCGCAGCGATCCTTCGACGCCGCGGGAGGAGAAACGTAGCAAGATGATGGCGATCCGGCAGGACTCGCAGACGAAGATCCGCGCCATCCTGACGGACGAGCAGAAGCCCAAGTACGATGAGATGCTGGCGAGGGAGAAGGAACGGATGGAGCATCGCGGGGGTGGTCAGGATAGCGCTCCGCCGCCTCCTCCACCTGCGCAATAACGGTTCTGGAAGATTACTGGTTGAGCCATGGCCGGGGTGCAGGAATGTCCTCCGGCCATCTTCTTGCACCCGGACGCTTCCTGAAGTCGCTGGTACGGGTACAATGAAATGCAGTGGCGGTGCCCGTCGTTGCGGTGATGCGAAAGCTCATCCAAACGAGACTCGGGGTGGTGTCGCGCAAACGCTAAGGGGTTCGACGAAGAATGAAGAAGACGATGTTGTTGTGCGCACTGGTCCTAACCGCTATGACCGCCTTTGGGCAGGAGAGCAGGCAAGACGCGAGTTTCAGCGTATTTGGATTGATTGGTCCGGATGTGACCGGCAACGCCGTCCACATGAAGACAACCACGACGGGAGGCATTCTGGCGAGCTATCGCTATTTGCTGACGCCGAAGAGTGGCCTTGAGTTGAACTACGGCTTTGCTCAGAACTCCGAGAAGTATGTAACCAGCTTCATCCCGAACGGGCGCATCCACACTCGGAATCAGGAGCTTACTGGAGCGTATGTGTACAACATGACGTTCAAGAACTTCAATCCGTTTGCTGAGGCTGGTGTGGGTGCTCTCATCTTCACGCCGATCAAAGACTACGGAACCAACAACCTGGATGCGAAGCAGAATACGAACATCGGTGCGCTATTTGGCGCCGGCGTAGCTTATGAGATCAGCCCGAGCTTCGATATTCGTGCGGAGTACCGAGCGTTTCTGGTGAAGGCGCCTGACTTCGGCTTGTCGGACTTCAAGACCAACCGTTATGAAGTTGTTTCCACTCCGTCCATCGGTGTGGCGTATCACTTCTAATGATCGAAAGCGTATCCATAAAAATCCCCGGTCATGACCGGGGATTTTTATGTTTGAGAGAGCTATTAGAAGTGATACGCGATGCCGGCCGATAAGGCGTCCGGCGAAAGGCTGTCATTGGGGTCGGAGGGGAGGCCGTTCCTCTTGAAAGAAAACCAATGCTGGTACTCATAGTCAATACGAGCATTGACGTGGCGGAAGATGCGAATATCCGTACCTGCGCCGAGGGCACCGAGGTTGTAGGCAAGATTCGCGGTATTTTCGGGATAGTTGAAGACGCCTCTGCCGATCAGGAGTTTTGCATAGGGCTGGAATCGACCATAGTGTCGTGAGTACCGAGGTCCTATTTCATAAGTATGCTCGTGGAGATTAACGTAAGGGTCCTGGTCTGTGATGTAGCGGAACTCCGCCTCTGCGCCAAACCCATGATAGAAATCACCGTCTGCATAGGCCCCATATCCGTTGAAACGACTACGTGCATAGTCCGAGTTGGCGTTGATGAAAAGGCCGCCTGCCTGAAGATCCAGCAGCCGACTGGCCGTGGGTTTGGCCTGGGCGTATGCGCCTGACGCGCCTGCAAGAAGTGTGAGGAGTAACAGACCTTTCAGCATGTGCATTGTGCCGAGGTGCAGGACGCGAAGATGCATGTGTTCATTGGAAGAGTTGCCTTCCGAAGACAAAGGCAATATGAGAAGTTTTCGAATTAGCATGACAGAATCCTCTGAAGTACATCCAAAAACTTGGATGCACTATAGCACTTCCAAGACTTCCTTAAGGCATATGTGCCTGGTTCAGAATCACAGTGGATTTGAACCAGGCACATATGTCATCCTCTTTCTTTGTGACTACTGTGGAGGTTGCGGCTGAGCTGTTGGCTGATTAGTTACTGGGTCTGCGGCGGGAGGAGCAGCCGTTCCAGTGGTGGCATCCGCTGGTGGAGGCGCGGCAGTTGCTCCAGCTGTCCCGTCGGTAGCCGGTGCAGGTGCTATGGTCGGTTGAACAGGAGCCTTGTAGTAACTGAGTTTGAGATAGACGGGCTCGACCTCAAAGGGCATCTTGTCCGCAGGCATGAGAAGTGGCTCGAAGGCACTGTGTAGCGCGATGACCTGATCCGTCCAGGGGTCGTAGCGGAGGAAGCTGGAGAGAGGGACGGCCGCCTGCTGCTTCAGGTCTGCCTGATCGAGCTTGCCGCCCTTTGCAACCATCGCCTGCATCCAGAAGGTGTGGTCTTTGTCGTTCTTGATCAGACCGTCGCCGATCGTCGGCTCAGTGAGGGAGTGGAGCGCTTTGGCGCGCTGCTGCAACTGCTGCAAGTAGAGGCCGAAGTACGGCTGACCGCCTGCTAACTCCTTTGCGCTTAGCAGCTCGACGGCACGCTTCGCTGCTGCCTCATTGTCTGCGTCGGTGTGATGCATCGGAATCTTCTTGAAGACCGAGGTGGAGGGGAAGAGCAGGCTGTCGCTGAAGGCATACTTCGTATCCAGCCGGTGGCCGAGGATGACATGTGCGAGCTGGAAGGCAAGCACCGCGTTCAGATTGCCCATCTGCTGGGCACCATCCTGGGTGACGATGGCGGTTGTGTCGATGAGACTCTTCGAGAGAATGATGGTGTTGCCGATGGCCAGCGATTCCAGCGGCTCGGTGAGGAGGGTGCGGACGCGGATGGGACGGCTGAGCTGGATGCCGTTGTAGATGAGGATGTTGTTGGCGAGGTCGGAGAGTGTCTTGTCGAAGTCGCTGGGAGCATCGAGCAGACCAGCCTGAAAGAGGCGCTCGATCACGTTATCCTCAGCTTGTTTGACCCACTCGCGCTGTGCGCCGAGGGGGCTGACATCCTGAGCGTCGTTGCTGACGTCTGTCGCGCCGACGACATCGAGAGAGGTGTTCTCCGCCTCGGTATTCGGGACCTTTAGAACGTAGCCCCAGATGTGGTTGATGGCTTTGAATTTGAGAGTCTTGGTACTGCTGCGGGAGTCGCTCTCTTCCACATAGAAGGAGGTGGGGAGCCAGAGGTTCGGTTGAACGTTGGTGCGCCAGCTGTCGAAGTGGTAGTACTCGGTGACGGTCTGCTCGCTGCCGGCGAAGTCACCGTTGAAGCGGACGATGTTGCCATCGTTTCGCTCTACCCAGATGCGGCCAAAGAAGCGTCCTACACTACGCTTGCCGGAGATGGGGGTTACATCGAAGACGGAGGTGGGGACGCCGCCGAGAAATTCATTGCGCACAAAGCCGAAGGCGTAGTGCTGGCGATCGAAGCCGTTGGAGTCCACCAGGATCATCTGAACGAAGCCAGCCTGATGGAAGTTCAGACGCAGCACGGTGGAGAGCCCGCCTAGGAACGAACTGCTCTGTTTGAAGACACCCTTCTTCTGGCTGCCACCGGATTTGTAGGTGTCGTCGTCGATGACTTTGTCGAAGTCGACACGACCGAGGAAGTGCTGATCAGACTCGGGGACCTGGATGACAGTCTTATCCGGCTTCATGTTCTGGATGTAGGTCTCGACGAGCGGAGTCCGCTCCTTCAACGCCTTGATGACGTCCTTTTCGCGCAGGATTGCTTTATCGATGAGTGCGTTCTGATTTGCGCTCAACTTTTGTGAAGAGATGGCGTCTTTGTTTTTGTCCTTCTTCTTACTGAAGATAGGAGCGCCTGCCACGGCGGGGAGGGTGCCGGTGGCGAAGAAAGCCAGCAGTAAAGCAGCGGTTGTCTTGTTGCGAAAGATCATGTGTATACGGCTCCTGTGATACCCGTGTATGCGGCTAACGTTACTTTTGATACCAGACGTGCAGAATATAGGACGAAAGGATTAGCTGGCGAGTTGAAAGGCAACGTTGACAATGCCCTCCCAGTCGATTGGATGACCGGCGGCGTCCATAGCAGGTTGGAATCGGGTGCTGCGGACTGCATTTTCCGCAGCCTGGTCAAGTCCGTGTCCGAGGCCGCTCGAGACTCCGAGTACCTGGACGGATCCAGAGGCTGAGACGCGCAGGCGAACCGAAACAGTCCCCTCCAGATGCAGGGCACGCGCTTCGGCTGTGTACTCGGGATGGGGCTTGTAGATGACCTTCGGCCCGGTGCGAACCGGCGAGGAGTATGCCGATAAGGGCTTCGATGGGGTCGCAGCCGCGGCGACACCAAGGTTTACGGGGCCAGCAACTCGACCGGTCGCATTGTTCGGGCCAGTGCCGCCGGGGACACCAAGTCTGACTCCTGCCACCGCGCGGGTGCCATTGCCGGAGAGCGAACCGCTGCCCGGGCTGCCGGAGCCGAGATTGACCCGGGTTGCCGGAGGACCTCCGCCGCTATTAGAAGCGGGCATGCCAGCTAGGCCGCGCTGGCCGAGGTTGACGGAGCTGGTCGCAGGGAGATTAGAGGGCGCGATGGGGTTATCCGGGCGGCCAAGGGCTATGGCGGAGGGATGCGGCGAGTTGTTGGGAACTGAGGCTGCCTGCGGGCGGGCAAGATTCACCGCAGCAGGTGCGGCTGGCGCAATGATACGCTTTGGCGGGGCAGGAGTAATGACCGGCGCAGCGGCCATCTTGACGACCTGTGGTTTGGGGACTTCGGGAACTTTGACCTGCGGCACCGTTATTTTAGGCGGCTGAGCCTGGATCTTAGGCGGCGGGGGAAGCTTTGGCAGCACGCGCGGCTTGATGATCTCTGGCGCGGGCTTCAGGATGACTGGGGCGACCAACATGGTGACATGTGGCCTGCTATCGCTGATCTTCTTGGCCGCCATGCCGAGAATGACCACAATGATCGCGAGGAGCACGTTGATGGTAAGCGAGGTGAAGAACGAAGCCTTGCTTCTTTGTCCATCGTCCAGTACCCCGAAATGGGTGAACTGAATACTCTGCGGTGGAGCGAGGACTTCCGTGCCTAGCGACTTTGCCATAGAGGGAACTATCCTTAGAAGTTCAGTGTGCAGGTGTCGTGGCAGCCGACACTTTAATCGTAAGTTACTATGGTTACCTCATGGTAACTCTGTTTTTCCGGTGTTAGCAACAAGTCAATCTCTTAATTGCTACAACAAGAGATTGGCCTGCGAAGACAGTCCCTGGGTCTTACGTTCAGTTTACGGCATTCCCGCAAAGCGTACTAATCCATGCAATGTTTAGATAGATGCTGACCTGATCCCCTCGGTCTATTCCCACAACAAATTCTTTGATGTAACCGGTATCTTTATTTCTCTCCTGAAAAACGCCACTACCGTTAGCGCTGTTACTTTTAACGGTAGACACCAATAAAAGGTTAGGGGGTTACATGAAGATTTTAGTGACAGGGGGCGCCGGGTATGTCGGCGGTACGGTATCGAGGATTTTGGTTGCGGGTGGCGATGAGGTTACGGTGTATGACAATTTCTGCCACAGCCAGCGTTCGGCGGTGGCCGAGGGGGTACGGCTGGTGGAGGGCGATCTCGCCGACCGGGCGCTGCTGGAGGGTACGTTGCGTGAGGGGCAGTTCGACGGTGTGATGCACTTTGCTGCGTTGATCGAGGCGGGCGAGAGTATGAAGCGGCCCGAGCTGTACTTCCGGGCCAACACGATGACGACGCTGACCCTGCTGGAGGCGATGCAGGCGACCGGTCATAAGCGGCTGGTCTTCAGCTCGACTGCTGCCTGCTATGGGGAGCCGCTGAGCACGCCGATCGCGGAGGATGCGCGGCTTCTGCCGACAAATCCGTATGGCGAGAGCAAGCTGCTGGTGGAGCAGATGCTGAAGTGGATGAATGAGATCCATGGCCTTCGGTATGCGAGTCTGCGTTACTTCAACGTGGCGGGAGCGATGGAGGGCTATGGTGAGGCGCATGAGCCGGAGTCGCATCTGATTCCGCTGATCCTCGATGTTGCCCTAGGTCGCAGGAGCAGTATCAAGATCTTTGGCAGGGACTATCCGACAGCGGATGGGACTTGTATTCGTGATTACATCCATGTCCGGGATCTTGCGGACGCTCATCTGCTGGCGCTTGAGGCGCTGAAGGAGAAGAGCCGTCTGATCTACAACATCGGCAACGGGCAGGGCTTCAGCGTGCTGCAAGTGATCGAATCGGTTCGGAGGGTGACGGGCAAGCCGATTCCGGTGGAGGAGTGCCCGCGCCGCGAGGGAGATCCTGCGGTGCTGGTCGCGAGCTCGGAGAAGATCAAGCAGGAGCTTGGCTGGGCACCGCAGTTTGGCGAGTTGGATGCGATCATCGCCAGCGCTTGGGAGTGGCACCAGAAACGGTACGCCTGACGCGATTTGCTGTGCGAGGGGTTATGTTGAAAGGGCGGGGCTTCGGCTCTGCCCTTTTCTTTGGAAGGTCTGTTGTTCCGCGAGCGGTTGTTTCCAACAAAGGCTCGCATAGAAGGAGTGATCTTGATCGAAAGCATGTTCCATATGCAGTTGCCGTTTCTCGAGAAGATCATCCGGCCGGTGATCGTCTATGTCTTCCTGGTGGTTTTTCTGCGGCTGTTTGGAAAGCGGGAGCTGGCGCAGTTGAACCCGTTTGACCTGGTGGTTCTGCTGAGCCTTTCGAACACGGTGCAGAATGCGATCATCGGCAATGACAACTCGGTGACAGGTGGATTGGTTGGGGCCTTTGCACTGCTGGCGACGAACTGGTTGCTGGTTCGGGTTTTGTTTAAGATGCCGAAGGTGAACCAGGCTCTGGAGGGTGGCGAGACGGTGCTGATTCGGGATGGCAAGGTAGACGAGGCGGCGATGAAGCAGGAGACGCTGACTGAGATCGAGTTGCTGTCGGTGATCCACAAGCAGGGGCTGAACAGCTTTTCGGACGTGGAGAAGTGTGTCCTGGAGCCGAACGGCACCTTCTATGTGGAGGCTCTCACGCCGTCGCGGGAGGATGCGGATCTTGGCGAGTTGCTGCGGCTGATACGGTCACTGACGGTTGAGGTGAAGGAGCTGCGGGCTGAGATGGCCGCTCGGGAAGGGTAGGCTCAATGCGCCTTCTTGCGGAGGGTGTCGAGTGCTTTGACGTAGCGCTCGGGCTGCACGGGTAGCTGCGACTCCTTGACTGCGGTGCGATAGCCACCCATGTAAATGGAGTACATGACGGCCAGCGCGCAGCCTACACCAAAGCCGAAGCCAAGGAAGAAGCCGATTACGGTGGGCCAATAGAAGCTCATGATGATGGAAGTCTATCGTGCGGGTTGACGCAACGCAGGCGTCTCGGATTCTCTTTAGGGAATCTGGTGGGATTTCAATGCAGTAAGAGATGCTTCGAGACAATACGCCTGATGAAGTGGAACCTTTAGCGGTGTGTCAAAGGTTCTTCGGCGTGTCGCGACGCGATTGCATTGAGCAAAGAGCGTATATAGTGTCCGATGAAACAGGGCACGATGACCAGTCCGAGAAGCATGAGGACGATCAGGACGGCGGGCATCATGTGTTACTCCTCTGATGTTGCACGAACGCTGTGGTTCAGCGCGAACATTCTACGATCCAAAAAGCGGATTGATTAGACCAGAAATATATAAAAAATGAAAGTAGCGTTTTTGATTCATCGAGAGAATGAGAGTTGTCGTCTCGAATCTCGGACAAAAACAGAGAACGATGCGACTGCGCTTTGACGCGGTCTGGAGGCGGCTGTTAGAACCATCTCCAGCCGCCTTTTTTATTTGTGTTGCGGAGGCTTGAGGAGATTGGGAGACGCATGGGCAGTTTGATAGGGAACGAGAGCGTTGGAACGAATATGGATTCGCTGTTGCGGGAGAACCGGGTGTTTGCGCCTCCTGCTGAGTTTGCGGCGAAGGCGCATGTGAAGAGCGTTGCGGAGTATGAGGCGATGTACCGGCGCAGCGTGGAAGATCCGGAGGCGTTCTGGGCTGAGGCCGCAGGCGAGTTGGAGTGGTTTGCGCCGTGGACGAAGGTGCAGGAGGGTGAGATTGCGGAGGCGAAGTGGTTTGTTGGGGGCAAGCTGAACCTCTGCCATAACTCCGTGGATCGTCATGCGTTGGGAGCTCGCAAGGACAAGGTGGCGCTGCTGTGGGAGGGCGAGCCGGGCGAGGTTCGGAAGATCACATATGGCGAGTTGCATGAGCAGGTGCAGCGGTTTGCCAATGTGCTGAAGGGTCTTGGCGTTGTGAAGGGCGATCGCGTTGCCATCTATATGGGCATGTGTCCGGAGCTGGCGATTGCGCTGTTGGCGTGTGCGCGGATTGGAGCGATTCACTCGGTGGTGTTTGGCGGATTTGCGTCGCATGCGATTGCGGATCGGGTGAACGATTCGGGTTGCGTGGCGGTGATTACGCAGGATATTAGCTATCGGCGTGGTGGTGAGGTGAAGCTGAAGTCGATTGTGGATGAGGCGCTGAAGAAGTGTCCCACGGTGAAGAACGTAGTTGTGTTTCAGCGGGCTGCGTCGAGTGCGGTATCGATGACGGAGGGGCGCGATATCTGGTGGCACGAGGCGATGGCTTTGGCCGGCGCGGAGTGCGCTGCGGAGTGGATGGACTCGGAGGATCCGCTTTACATCCTTTACACCTCGGGGACGACGGGAAAGCCTAAGGGTTTGGTGCATACGACGGGCGGTTATTCGGTTGGGACGTATCTGACGAGCAAGTATGTCTTCGACCTGCGTGAGGACGATGTGTACTGGTGCACGGCTGATATTGGCTGGGTGACTGGGCATAGTTATGTTGTGTATGGGCCGTTGCAGAATGGTGCGACGGTGATGATGTACGAGGGTGCGCCGAACTGGCCGGAGCCAGATCGGTTCTGGAAGATCGTGGATGCTCACAAGGTTTCGGTGTTCTATACGGCGCCGACGGCGATTCGGGCGTTTACGAAGTGGGGCAACGAATGGGTCGATAAGTACTCACTGGCTTCGCTGCGTCTGCTGGGAACGGTGGGCGAGCCGATCAATCCTGAGTCGTGGATGTGGTATCACCGCGAGATTGGCAAGGAGCGCTGCCCGATCGTCGATACGTATTGGCAGACGGAGACGGGGGCGATCATGATTGCGCCGATTCCGGGTGCGGTTGCGGCGAAGCCGGGTTCGGCGACGCGTCCGTTTTTTGGCATTGTGCCTGAGGTGGTGACTCAGGAAGGCGAGCCGGTCCCGGATGGACAGGGTGGGTTGCTGGTGTTTCGGAAGCCGTGGCCTTCGCTGGCGCGGACGATCTATGGCGATCCTGAGCGGTATAAGCAGGCTTACTTCAGCGAGATTCCGGGTTGCTACTTTACGGGCGACGGGGCTCGGCGGGATGAGGACGGCTACTTCTGGCTGATGGGCCGAGTGGACGATGTGATCAACGTGAGCGGGCATCGGTTGGGCACGATGGAGATCGAGTCGGCTCTGGTGGCGCATGTGAAGGTGGCGGAGGCTGCGGTTGTGGGCCGTCCGGATGCGATGAAGGGGCAGGCGATTGCCGCGTTTGTGACGCTCGAGGGCGGCTGCGAGGCTACTGAAGAGTTGAAGCAGGAGCTGCGGCAGTGGGTGGCGAAGGAGATCGGCGCGTTAGCTCGGCCGGACGATCTTCGATTTACGGATGCGCTGCCGAAGACGCGTTCGGGGAAGATTATGCGGCGGTTGTTGCGGGAGCTGGCGGAGACGGGTGAGGTGAAGGGCGATACCACTACGCTTGAGGACTTCGGGGTGATCGCTAAGCTGCGGGAGAACGACGAGTAGATGGGGGAGGGTTGGTCCCCCCCCTCTATAAATTTCGGTAAACCATTTATTTGCAATGATTTACGGGGTATTCCTCTTTTCAAATATAAGAAAACAAAAGAGTTGCGCGTAAATATAAGATTACAAAGGAGATGTATTCCTTTGTAGTCTGTAAGACGTTTTGCCCGGAGGAAATTTTGATGCCTATTTTTAGTTTATAAGATTGGGTGGGGTAAAGTGTCACATTTTTTTGTTAGGTATGTTGTTTGTTTTGTTTTAGTTGCGCGGTTATTTGGCATTGCGGGGGCTTGACAGAGTTTTAAGGACAAGCAACGGCAAGGGCAACCGCAGGTCCTTCGACTACGCCTACGGCTCCGCTCAGGATGACAGTTTGGTGGTTGGGGTTGGTAAGAACAAGCAAGGGCAAAGACGAAATACAGGGGTCCTTCGCTGCGCTCAGGATGACGGGTTTTGGTGGTGGGTCAGAGTTTGTGATGATTAGGGTTTGGGGAGGGTGCAGCAGGAGCCTGCGAGTGGGGCGTCGTTGGCGCTGGCGTCCATGGCTACCTTCCATTTGCCGTCTTCGATTTTTTTCCAGACGGTGATGTAGCGGCCGGCGGTGTCGATGGGGTTGCCGGTTTTGTCTTTGGCGTGGGAGACGTAGCGGCCCCAGGTGAAGCCCATGTCGTTGGAGGGTCCCATCTGGGCGCCTTCGGTGGTCCAGGTGAGCTGGTAGGTCTTGGGGTCCCAGTCGGTGTCGGCGGTGATGGCCCGGAAGCCGAGGACGGGGGCTTTGCCGTTGTTGAGGACGACGCCGTCGAGGGCGAACCAGTCGCGGAAGGCCTTGCCGCCGCGGGTTTCGACGTCTTTGGAGAAGCGGAGGTCGAGGTCGAGGAGGAGAAGCTGGCCGGGGGTGACGGTGGGCTGGTTGAGGGGGTTGGTGATGACCTGGCGGGGTGGAGCGAGGGGGTCGATGCTCTGGGTGGTTGGAGCGGGGCCGAGCTGGGCGGCGAGGGGGAGGGTGAGCGCGGTGCAGAGGAGTGCTGTGAGGCGGACCATAGGGAGATGATACTGGTGGGGGATGAGCGAGAACAACGGCAAGAACAAATGCAGGTCCTTCGGCTACGCTGCGCTCCGCTCAGGATGACAGTTTTTGTGGGTGGGTGGGATAAGAACAGGCAACTGCAACTGCAAAACAAATACAGGGTCCTTCACTGCGTTCAGGATGACGGCAAAAGCAACAGCAAGTGTAACCGCAGGTCCTTCGGCTGCGTGCTTCGCACTCCGCTCAGGATGACAGTTTTTGGGTTAGTTCGGTGATAGGACTGGTGGGTGGTTTTGGGTGGGTGCTGGTATTCTTCGCGGAATGGTGAAGATACAGAGGGAACGGGTTTTGATCGGGGCAGCGCTGGTTGCTCTGGCGGTTGGCGTTGCACTGCCTGTTGTGGGGCATGGGGCGCATGGGCTGGTTGGCGTGTTGCTGCGGTGGGTGGCGGTGATGTTGCTGTGTGGGTTTGCGTTGGGGCGACGGTCGCTGACGCCGTGGATCTTTGTGGCGATGGTGGCGGGGGCGGAGATCGGGTTTGACGCGCCGGGATTTGCGATGCAGTTGAGGGTGGTGAGCGACATCTTTCTGCGGCTGATCAAGACGATTGTGGCTCCGCTGATTCTGGCGACTCTGATTACGGGGATCGCTGGGCATGGGGATATGAAGAGCGTCGGGCGGATGGCTTGGAAGAGCCTCGTGTACTTCGAGGTGGTGACTACGCTGGCGCTGGTGATTGGGTTGGTGGCGATCCATGTGACGAAGGCGGGGGTGGGGTTGTCGTTGCCGGTGGCGGCGGGCGTGGCGGCTTTGCCTTCGGCTCCGGCGCAGCATTGGCAGGACTTTGTGCTGCACGTGTTTCCGGAGAATCTGATCAAGTCGATTTATGAGGGGCAGATTCTTCAGGTGTCGGTGTTTGCGGTGTTTTTTGGGATTGCGCTTGCGATGCTGCCGGAGGCGAAGCGGGCTCCGGTGCTGCGGCTGACGGAGAGTGTGAGTGAGGTGATGTTCGGGTTCACGAACATTGTGATGTATCTTGCGCCGGTGGCGGTGGGGGCGGCGCTGGCGTATACGGTGGGGCAGATGGGCGCGGGGGTGTTGGTCAATCTGGGCAAGCTGGTGCTGACGTACTACGGGGCTCTGGTGGCGCTGGCGTTGCTGGTGTTGTGGCCGGTGATGCTGTTGTTTCGGATACCGGTGCTGGGGTTCTGTAAGGCGGTGGCAGAGCCGGCGTCGCTTGCGTTTGCGACGAGTGTGAGCGAGGCGGCGCTGCCGCGGGCGATGGAGGTGATGGAGGCGTTTGGGGTTCCGCGGAAGGTGGTGTCGTTTGTGATTCCGGCGGGGTACAGCTTCAACATGGATGGGGCGGCGGTGTATCTAACGCTGGCGTCGATGTTTGTGGTGCAGGCGGCGGGGATGCATTTGAGTATGGGCGAGGAGATCGGCATGGTGTTGATGCTGATGCTGGCGAGCAAGGGCGTGAGCGGGATGCCGCGGGCGTCGCTGATGGTGCTGATGGCGGCGGCGGCTTCGCTGAGGCTGCCTTCGGAGCCGATCTTTGTGATGCTGGGGATCGATGCGGTGATGGATATGGGGCGGACGACGATGAATGTGGTGGGGAATTGCCTGGCGAGTGCGGTGGTTGCTCGATGGGAGGGTGAGTTTGGGGCGGAGCTGCCGAGTGCGGTGGTGGTGGAGGGGATGGCGGAGTGAAGTGAGGCGGGTGTTTTTGGGGTGGAAAAAAGCAAAAGGGGGCTTGATATACTTAGTGGTTATCTTTTGTAGCGCTGCGTCTAAGAAAGAGCGGCAATTAAGTTTGATGTAGCGGACAGGTTGAAATGAGCAACATTCTTGAAACAATTCACTCTCCGGCTGATTTGAAGAAGCTGTCGATGGATGAGCTGACGGTTCTGGCCGAGGAGATTCGGCAGCGGTTGATTGTTGGCGTAGCGAAGACGGGCGGGCACATTGGGCCGAACCTGGGCGTGGTGGAGCTGACGATTGCGATGCACTATGTGTTCGATACGCCGACGGACAGCTTTGTCTTTGATGTGAGCCATCAGGCGTATGTGCACAAGCTGCTGACGGGGCGGGAGAGCCAGTTTCATACGATTCGGCAGCCGGGCGGGTTGAACGGCTTTATGCTGCGGACGGAGAGCGAGCATGACAGCTATGGCGCAGGGCATGCCGGTACGGCGCTGAGTGCGGCGCTGGGGATGGCGGTCGCTCGGGATATGTCGGGCGGCAAGGAGCACATCGTTGCGCTGGCGGGGGATGCGGCGTTTACGAATGGGATCTCGTTTGAGGCGCTGAATAATATTGCGTCGCAGACGAAGCGGCTGATCGTGGTGCTGAACGACAATGCGTGGTCGATCGATAAGAACGTTGGGGCGATTGCGGAGTACTTCCACAAGATTGTGACGAATCCTACGGTGTCGAGCCTGCATGATCGGGCGGCTGGTTTGCTGGAGCGGTTTGGTGGCAAGGCGGTGCGGCATGTGGCTCGCAAGGCGGAAGAGGCGGCGAAGGGGTTGATTGGTCCGGGCATGCTGTTCGAGGAGTTCGGGCTGAGTTACTTTGGGCCTTTGGATGGCCATAATCTGCCGCTGCTGATCGAGACATTCAAGTTTTTGAAGACGCAGAACAAGCCGGTGGTGTTGCACGCGATTACGCAGAAGGGCAAGGGGTTTGAGCCTGCGGTAACGATGCAGAAGAAGTTCCATGGGCTTGGGCCGTATAACGCTGAGACGGGTGAGACGAAGCCGGCGGGGCAGAAGACGTACTCGGAGATCTTTGCGGAGTCGCTGACGAAGCTGGCGACGATGAACGACAAGGTGGTGGCGATTACGGCAGCGATGCCGAATGGAACGGCGCTGGATCTGTTCCGGCCGGTGCATCCGAAGCGGTACTTCGATGTGGGGATCGCTGAAGAGCATGCGGTGATCTTTGCGGCGGGGATGGCGACGAAGGGGTACAAGCCGTTCTGCGCGATCTACTCGACGTTTTTACAGCGGGCGTTCGATCAGATTGTGCATGACGTGTGTTTGCAGAACCTGCCGGTGGTGTTCTGCATGGACCGCGGCGGGTTGAGCGGGGACGATGGGCCGACGCATCATGGGCTGTTCGACATCAGCTATCTGCGGAGCGTGCCGAACCTGATCCACATGGTTCCGAAGGATGAGGATGAGCTGGCGGACATGATGTATACGGCGATGTTGCATGAGGGGCCGAGTGCGATTCGGTATCCGCGTGGAACGGGGCCGGGAACTCCCGTGAAGGCGCTGCCGGTTGAGATGGAGATTGGGAAGGCTGAGGTGATTTCGGAGCCTGAGCATGCGGAGGTGGCGATCTTTGGTCTTGGGGCGATGTTGCCGGAGGCAAAGCGGCTGGCGGCTATGCTGGAGCGCGAGGGAGTTGCGGCGGCGGTGATCAATCCGCGGTTTGCGAAGCCGGTGGATCGGGCTTGTGTTGGTTCGTTTGGGAGCAAGTGTGGTCTGGTGGTGACGCTGGAGGATCATGTGCTGGCTGGTGGGTTTGGGTCGGCGGTGCTGGAGACTCTGAACGATCTGGAGATCGATGTTCCGGTGGTGCGGGTGGGCTGGCCGGATGCGTTTATCGAGCATGGGAAGGTGGAGTCTCTGCGGGAGAAGTACGGGCTGACTGCTGAGGCGGCGCTTGAGAAGGCTCGGCCGTATTTGGTGGCGTTGGGGGCTCGGCGGATGGTGGTGCGGTAGGGAAGAACAAGCAACGGCAACTGCAAAGGCCAATGCAGGTCCTTCGGCTTTGCTCCGCTCAGGATGACAGTGTTTTGGGATGGGTGGGAGGAAGAGCAACAACAACTGCAACCGCAGGTCCTTCGGCTTTGCTCCGCTCAGGATGACAGTGTTTTGGGTGGGGATGAAGAGCTAAAGCGGATCCTCCCGCTGCGCGGAAGGATGACAAAGTTTTTTGGATGGCTAAAGAACAGGGACTAAGTGCAAAGGCGCCTCGATGAGGCGCCTTTGCTTTGTTGCGTGTTGAGATTAGGGCATGAGTACGGTGTCGATGACGTGGGCTACACCGTTGGACTGGAAGACGTCCGCGGTGGTGATGGTGGAGGTGCCGCCCTTGGCGTCGGTGAGGACGATGGAGGAGCCGGACATGGTGGCGGTGAGGTCTTCGCCCTGGACGGTCTTGAGGGTGGCTTTGCCGCCGCCCTTCTTGATCATCTTCTCGAGCTGCTTGGAGCTGATCTTACCGGCTACGACGTGGTAGGTGAGGATCTTGACGAGGGTGTCTTTGTTCTCGGGCTTGACGAGGTTGTCGACGGTGCCTGCGGGAAGCTTGGCGAAGGCGTCATTGGTGGGAGCGAAGACGGTGAAGGGACCGGGGCCGCTGAGGGTCTCGACCAGGCCGCCAGCCTTGACTGCGGCGACGAGGGTGGTGAGGTTCGGAGCGGTGGAGGCGTTCTCGACGACTGTCTTGCTGGGGTACATCGGTGCGCCGCCGACCTCGGGGTCCTTTTGCGCAGAGGCGCTAAGAGTTGTGATGGCGAGGGCTGCTATCGCCAGGGATGCGAGAAGGGTCTTCTTCATTTTGGTTATCCTTTGTCTTCCTTCGTGCCGGATCTTGTACTTGTTGCAAAACTCGGTGGTTTCGGGCGCCCACATCAGTTACGCGGAAGGGTCGAGAGTGGATTGTGTTCTGTCGGTGTGATGCGAAGAATTGTTCTGCGGAGGTTGAATGAGTAGATGTTGCATAGTCGGTACAACCTTTATGGATGTGTGGATGGGATGGAGAAATGGTGTGGCGTTGACAATTGGCCGGGTTCCTCGTCAACTGAGAGTTAATGAATGGGGAATCTCAGATAGTCGACAGACCGCTAGCTGATGAAGAAATGGGAGAGTGTTCCTCAGTGAAGCACCATGGTGTACACGATCGCGGGTTGCTGCTGATCGGATTGTTCAAGCTGGGCAAGTCGCTGCTGTTCTTCTGTTTGGGCATCGGCGCGATCCATCTGCTGCATAAAGATCTGGGGGATGAGGTGATGCGGCTGGCGACAGCGTTGAAGTTCGACCCCGAGAGCCGGTTTGTCTCGCTGCTGCTGGACAAGGTGGATCTGATCGATACGCATCGGCTGAGGCAGATCGGGTTTGCGACGTTTGCGTACTCGGGGATGGCGTTGACGGAGGGGATCGGCCTGCTGCTGGAAAAGGTGTGGGCGGAGTACCTGACGCTGATTCTGACGATCTCGTTTCTGCCGTGGGAGCTGTATGAGCTGGTGCGGCGGCCGGATTGGTTTCGGCTGGGGCTGCTGTTGATCAACCTGGCGGTGCTAGGGTATCTGATATGGCTGCTGCAACGGAAGAAGCAGGCGGCGGTTTTGCAGGAATAGCCGACTTTCGCTTTTTATTTGCCATACCAGAAATTCCCAGTTTGGGACAAGTAGGTTGAACCAAAGCGGCTAACACTAGATGTTGTGGTGGTGGCGACATTTTGCCCTATCTGAAGAGATTTCCACATTTCCTCCACGGAAAATCTAAGCGGTAGGCGATTTTTTTCCTTTACAGGGGAGGGTCGGTGTAGGACTATTGGTTTCAGAAGTGGTCTAAAGTGGAGTGTAGCGGACCAAATAGCTCAAGAACTGCCTGAAGTTTAGCTCAAGAGGGCAAGATTGAGGGGCTGCTGAACCGAACTTAGTACCGAGGTTGTTATGTTTCGTGGAAATCATCCGACGCGCGTGGACGAGAAGGGCCGGCTGAAGCTGCCGGCGGCGTACAAGCACCGCGTGGATGAGGTCTACCGGTCGAACGAGTTTTACATCACGAGTAAGGATGGGAAGCGGGCGGAGATCTACCCGTTGCAGGAGTGGGAGAAGATTGAGGCGAAGATTGCGGCGATTCCGTCGATGAATCCTCTTCGCAAGCGGTTTCTGGAGTTGACGAGTTATTGGGGGCAGTCGGCGGAGATGGATGGGCAGGGGCGGTTGGTGATTCATCCTCTACTGCGGGAGTCGGCCAAGGTGGCGGGCGAGGTGGTGGTCTTTGGGATGCAGACGTACCTGGAGGTCGCGAACCATGAAGGATTCAAGGCGGAGCTGGCTCCGATGAGTGAAGCGGAGCAGATGGCGCTTTCAGAGTTTGGGCTGTAGAGGTTTGGAAGAGTCTGGTTTTAAGGCGGCAGGGTTTACTCCTCAGGGAGAGCGCGTGGTGCAGAAGACGCAACATGTGCCGGTTCTTTTAGAAGAGGCGTTGGAGTATTTGAATGTGCGACCGGGCGGCGTGGTGGTAGACGCGACGCTGGGTCTGGCGGGGCACTCCTCGGCGATTGCGAGGAGGCTGGGAGTAGCGGGCAAGCTGATCTGCTTTGACCGCGACCCGCAGGCGATGGAGCTGGCGAAGGCAAGGCTCGACGAGGTGAAGGTCGAGTTGGGAGAGGCGATGCCGAAGGTGGTGTATGTGCCCCGGGCGTTCTCCGAGGCGGCCAGCGAGATCAAGCCGGGAAGCCTGGATGGGTTGCTGGCGGACTTCGGAGTCAGCAGTCTACAGCTGGACGAGGCGCACAGAGGATTTAGTTTTCGGCACGACGGTCCACTTGATATGCGGATGGATACGCGCAGTGGAGAGACGGCCGAGCAAGTGGTAAATCAGGAAGACGAAAACGAACTCGCCGATCTGATTTACGAATTTGGAGACGAAAGGAGATCGCGGAGAATCGCCAGAGCCATTGTGAGGGCCCGGCCGATATCAACGACAGCGGAATTGGCTCAAGTGATATCGGCCGCGGCCCCAGCAATGAAAGGGGATAAGATCCATCCGGCGACGAAGACCTTTCAGGCGCTTCGAATTCGAGTGAATAACGAGTTGGGAGAGATTGAGTCGCTGCTGGAGAGCGCGCCGTCTCTGTTGAAGCCGGGAGGGAGGTTGGTGTTGATCAGCTTTCATTCGTTGGAGGACCGGCTGGTAAAGGATGCGTTCCGTGAGGCTGGCCGGAGCAAGGTGTATGAGGTTTTGACGAAGAAGCCGGTCGTCGCGGAGGAGCAGGAGTCGATGCGAAATCCGCGATCGAGAAGCGCGAAGATGCGGGCGGCAGAGAAGATTTAGGAATTTGTAACAGTTGCAGTATCAAGTTTGGACGTACAAGCGATCGGGCCGGGGTTGTCCCACCTTCTTTCAGGCGAAAGACAACTCAGTACGACAAAGTCCCTTCCCCCATAGCGATCCCGGTCCGATCGTATTTGAGGGAAGGTAGATAGGTTTCTTTGGGGTTGAGGGTTCGAGGGCAACGGGCGACAGGAGCAAAACGATGGCGACGATGGCGATAGGTGCGGGAGTAATGGCGGGGCAGGCGGGGAGCTCGCGTGGGGCGCGCAGCCGTACGGAGACGCTGGCGGAGCGGAATCACCGCCTGTTCGAAGAGCAGCGCAAGGCGCGGCGTGGACCGGCGCTCGAGGTGTTCTTTGCGAAGCATATCGATAATAGCCGCATTGTGAAGGCGAATGATCCGGAGCGGCAGCGCGAGATGCGCAGCTTCACGATGGCGATGAGTGTTCTGTTTCTGCTGGTGATGGTGTATGTGTGGCAGCACTTTGCGGCGATCGAGGTGGGGTATCACGTCGAGGCGCAGAAGGTGCAGGTGGAGCAGATGCGGGAGCAGAACCGCGAGCTTCGTCTGAGCGAGGCGCAGTTGACGGATCCGGGAAGAATCGACCGGATTGCGAAGCAGCTTGGTCTCGATGAGCCGCAGCCGGGACAAGTGGTTCGTCCGGATGGTAGCGATGCGAATGCTCCGGTGCTGGCACAGGCTTCCACTCCTGCTTTGAATGCTTACTAACGATATGTAACAACTTAAGTTACAAGAAGAAACAGCAGGAATCGACATGAATCAGGCGCCACCACGGCAGACGTTGACCGCTCCGATACGGAGGATCCGCTTCGCCTATGTGGCGCTGTTTTTTTGCGCCTGGACGGTAATTATCGGGTTGCGGCTGACGTGGTTGCAGGTGATCCGTCATGGGCACTATCAGCATGTAGCGGCGTTGCAGCAGCAGAGCGGGTTTGAGGTTGCTCCGCGGCGCGGGGTTTTGTACGACCGCAATCTGCGTGAGCTGGCGATGACGGTGTCGGTGGACAGCGTGTATGCGGTGCCGTCGGAGCTGGGCGATAACAAGGAGATGACGGCGGAGCTGCTGTCGCGTATTGTTCATGCGGACCCGGCGGATAACTTTACGTCGAAGCAGCAGATGATGGCGCGGTTCAATGCGTCGCACGGCTTTGCGTGGGTGGCGCGTAAGCTTGATCCGGAGACGGTGAGCCGGGTGCGCGAGCTGAATCTGAAGGGCGTTTATTTTCAGAAGGAGTTCAAGCGGTTCTATCCGAACGGTGATCTGGCGGCGCAGGTGCTGGGGTATGTCGGCACGGACGATATTGGATTGGGCGGCCTGGAGCGTCAGTTTGATGATGATATGCATGGGGTGCCGGGGCATATGTTGACGGCTCTCGATGCGAAGCGGCATGTGTTGGGGAGCCAGGAGACGCAGCCGATGCCAGGTGAAAACCTGGTGCTGACGATCGACGCGAATATCCAGTACATGGCGGAGCGTGCGCTGGATGCGCAGATGGCGAAGATGAAGGCGCTGCACGGAACGGTGGTGGTGCAGGATCCGCATACGGGGCAGATTCTGGCGCTGGCGATCTCGCCGCGGTTCAATCCGAATGATCAGCGGCATATGGATGCGAGCGTGCTGTCGAACCTGGCGGTGAGCGATGTGTATGAGCCGGGGTCGACGTTCAAGCTGGTGACGTATTCGGCGGCACTGGATGGGGCGGGGGTTCAGCCGACCGATATTGTGGATTGCCAGGGCGGCGCGATGACGATGTATGGCCGGACGCTGCATGACGATAAGTCAGATCGCTTTGGGCGGGTGACGGTGCAGTATGCGCTGGAACACTCAAGCGATGTGGGCGCGGCGAAGATGGCTTTGAAGCTCGGAAGCCAGAAATTTTACGATTATGTGAAAGGCTTCGGATTCGGAGATCGCTCGGGCATTGAGTTGCCGAGTGAGACGCGTGGGTTGCTGCGCAACCCGAAGCGGTGGGGTGCGACGAGCATTTTGTCGATCGCGATTGGTCAGGAGGTCGGCGTGACTCCGGTGCAGCTGGTGACGATGGTGAGCGCAATTGCGAATGGTGGGGTGTATATGCCTCCGCATGTGCTGCTGGAGTCGACGGATGAGATGAAGGGCGATGCGCGGCTACAGCCTGCGGCGTTTCGTCCAGCGAACCAGTTGCCGGAGAAGCTGCCGGATGGGGCGCATCGCGTGATCACGGAGATGACGTCGGCGAAGATGCGGTCGATGATGCAGGGGATCGTGGTGGAGGGGACGGGCAAACTCGCGCGGTTGAATGGGTATAGCTCGGCGGGTAAGACGGGTACGGCGCAGAAGATCGATCCGGCGACGCGTACGTATTCGCATACGAAGCTGGTGGCGAGTTTTGCGGGGTTTGCGCCGGTGAGCAATCCAGCGATCTCGGTGACGGTGGTGATCGATAACCCGACGGTGGGGTCGCGGTATGGGGCGGAGACGAGTGCTCCGGTCTTTCGCGAGGTAGCGCAACAGGTGCTCGAGTACCTTGGGGTTCCGCACGACCAGCCGTTGCAGGCTAAGAAGGACCTGGAGGTCGCGGCTAAGGATGATGCGTCTGAAGATGGGCCCGTCGACAATGGGGCGGATGTAGGGGCGATGCTGGCGGATGCGGATAATCTTCCGGCAGATGATCCGCTGCGGGCATCTGTGGAGGCTTCGAAGGACAGTGTGGTTCCTGCTCCGGCTGAGGTGCACGCGCATGTTGCTGCGGCGAAGCCGGAAGGGTTGATGAAGCTGCTTCCGGAGAAGGTGCTAGCGGCGTTTCATGCTGGCGGTGGTGCGAATGCGATTCTTGGGATCAAGGATACGGACGATTCGGCGAAGATGACGGCGCCGAAGATTGCTCCTATGGTGCAGCAGAACGGGAATGGCGGCGTGGTGGTGGATGCGGGGCAGCGGGTGGCGGTGCCTTCGTTTGTAGGCGCGGGGTTGCGGTCGGTGGTGGTGCAGGCGGAGTCCGCGGGGTTGCGGGTGCAGCCGACGGGGAGCGGGCTGGCGCGCGAGCAGGAGCCAGCAGCGGGGACGATGGTGCCATCGGGAACCGAGGTTGTCGTCCGGTTCGGACGGTGACGGTGGGCGCTTCTTTGTTGGTCGAACAGTAGAATGCAGACTATGTGGAACGACGAGGCGATGCGCGGCGTTGAGGCTCTGGAGCGCGGCGAAGGTGTAGTGGAAGTGCGTGGTGTTGAGTACGATTCGCGGCGGGTTGGGCCGGGCGATGTGTTCGTGGCGATGCGGGGTGGAGCTACGGATGGGAACCGGTTTATCGCTGGTGCGGTTGAGCGTGGGGCTGCGGTAGTGGTGACGGATTCGCGCGTGGTGTGGGAGGCTGCGCGGGTTGATTTTCCGGGAACACCGTTTTATCTGGTCGAGCATGGAAGGCGGGCGCTGGCCGAGGTTTCGGCGAATGTGTTCGGGCATCCGGAGCGGACGCTGGCGCTGAGTGCGGTGACGGGGACGAATGGGAAGACGACGACCTCGTACCTGCTGGAGTCGATGCTGCGGAGTGTAGGGCGGACGTGTGTGCTGGTGGGGACGATTGAGTATCACGTGGGCGATGCGGTGCGGGTGTCGCCGCATACGACGCCGGAGAGCCGCGATGTGCTGGAGCTGTTTGCGGATGGTGTGAAGGCGGGGGCGATGGAGGCGGTGATGGAGATGTCCAGCCATGCGCTCGAGCAGGAGCGGGTGTGGGGGATGCCGGTGGACGTGGCGATGTTCACGAATCTGACGCAGGATCATCTGGATTATCACGGGACGATGGAGGCTTACTTCGCGGCGAAGGCGCGGTTGTTTGAGGGTGTGGGGACGGTAGTGCCTCGGGTGGCGGTGATCAATGTTGATGACGCTTATGGAGAGCGGCTGGTGGGGATGGCGCGGCACTCGCAGGTGGTGACGTATGGGTTGGAGCGCGGGGATTTTCGTGCGGAGCAGGTGAGGATGCGAGCGGGGGAGACGCTGTTTCGCATGGTGACTCCGGAGGGGGCGTTGGAGATGCGTTCTCCGCTGACGGGGCGGGTGAATGTGTACAACCTGTTGGCGGCGAGTGCGGCGGCGCATGCTCGGGGACTGACTCTGGAGCAGATCGTTGCGGGTGCGGCGGCGGGGGCACAGGTGCCGGGGCGGTTTCAGGTTGTGGCTTCGGGTGAGAGCGGCGTGACGGTCGTGGTGGACTATGCGCATACGGACGATGCGTTACGGAATCTAATTGCGCTGGCGCGGGAGTTGGCTGCGGAGCATGGTGGACGCGTAATTACGCTGTTTGGATGTGGCGGGGATCGGGATCGGACGAAGCGGCCGCGGATGGGCAGAGCAGCGGGCGAGGGCAGCGATCTGGTGGTGCTGACGAGCGACAATCCGCGGAGTGAAGAGCCGATGGCGATTATTGAGGAGGCTCTGGTTGGCGTGCATGAGACAGGGACTACGTGCATCGTCGAAGAGGACCGGGCGGGTGCGATTGAGATTGCGATTCGTGCGGCGGGACCGGGGGATATTGTGCTGATTGCGGGCAAGGGGCATGAGAAGGTGCAGATCTTGAGGGACGGTACGGTGCCGTTCGATGATGTGGCGGTGGCGGCTGGGGTGTTGAAGGAGATTGTGTCGTGAAGCTGACGCTCGGACAGATCGCAGATTTTATTCATGCCGAAGGAGACTTCGCGACGGGGTCGGAGGCGGTGGGGTATTCGATCGACTCGCGGACGATTGGCGCGGGGGAGCTTTACTTTGCGGTGAAGGGCGAACGGCTGGACGGGCATGATTTTGTAGAGGCTGCGCTGGCGAATGGGGCGGTAGCGGCGGTGGTGAGTATGCGGTGGCTGGAGCCTGCGGGGGTGGACGTGGGTAAGCTGTTGCGGGTTCCGGATGGAGATACGGATGGGGTGCTGCACTCGTTACAGAAGCTGGCGCATGCAGTGCGGCGGGCCTGGGGTGGGCGGGTGATTGGGGTGACGGGTTCGGCGGGGAAGACGACGACGAAGGAGGCGGTGGCGCAGGTGTTGGCGTCGCGATTTCGGGTGCTGAAGTCGCAGGGGAATCTGAACAATGGGTTTGGGGTGCCGTTGCAGTTGCTGAGGCTGGAGCCGGAGCATAAGGTTGCGGTGATCGAGATGGGGATGAACCATGCGGGGGAGATCGCGGCCTTGGCGAAGATTGCGGAGCCGAATTGGGCGGTGGTGAGCAATGTGGCGGCGGTGCACCTGGAGCATTTTCCAGACGGGATTGCGGGGATTGCGGCGGCGAAGTATGAGCTGGTCGCGGCGCTGCCGGAGGATGGGGTTGCGGTGCTGAACTTCGATGATGCTTATGTTGCGAGCTTCGGTCGTGGGATGGGTGAGCGTGCGGTCTTCTTTGGCATGGGTGAGGGGGCTGCGGTGAGAGCGGTGCATGTGAGCGAGCTCGGCGCGGAGGGGACTCTGTTTACGGTTGAGGCTCGGGGGGAGCGTGCGAGTGTGCAGTTGCGTTTGTTGGGGCGGCATAACGTTTATAACGCTCTGGCGGCGATTGCGGTGGGGTTACAGAGTGGGATTGCGTTGGGGGAGTGCAGTGCGGCGCTGGGAGAGTTGACGGCGGGGGACAAGCGCGGCGAGGTGATTGCGTGGCGTGGGGCGACGCTGATCAACGATTGCTATAACTCGAATCCAAAGGCACTGGATGCGATGGTGGATGCGCTGCTGGCGATGCCGGCAGAGCGGCATATTGTGATTGCGGGCGAGATGTTGGAGCTGGGTTCGGAGGCTGCGGCGTTACATGCGGCGTGCGGGCGGCGGATGGCGGAACGTGGGGTGACGGTTGTGGTTGGGGTGCGTGGGGTGGCGGAGTCGTTGGTTAACGCGGCGCGCGAGGACGGGGGCGAGGCGATATTTTTTGCGGCACCGGAGGATGCGGGTGCGTGGATGCGAGAGAGTCTGCTGCCGGGAGATGCGGTTTTGTTGAAGGGGTCGCGTGGGGTCCGGCTGGAACGGGCTTTGAGTGGCCTGGTGCAATGAATTGAGTTGAGCTGACGTGAACGATGCTGGAGGCATCCAAGGACTTATGGCAAAGGATCTGGTGAAGAGCGGCAAGAAGGAAGTGGCGGTCAAGAGCGTGGGCGCGCTGGTGAAGCATGCGAAGAAGGCGGCGAAGAAACATGCGAAGAAGGCTGCTAAGCATGCTGCTGAGAAGACGGCTGGCGTGAAGCGGGAGGGATCGCAGGGAGGGTTCCGGACGGCGTTTCATCATATGCAGCGGGCGTCGGTGGTGATCTCGCTGATGGAGAAGGGGACGGGCGAGGATCTGCGGGACTTGCTGCACCGGGGCGTCAAGCTGTACGAGCATGCGGTGGAGGGCGAGGGTGGTGAGGAGGCGATCCTGAAGGCGATTGGCCTGCTGCGGGCTGCGGAGCATCTGGCCATGGCGGGGTTGTATGCGGCTCGGCACAAGCATCGGCAGAAGGTGGCACCGCCGGAGGGGCCGTGGCTTGAGGGCTTTATGGCGGAGACGAACGAGCGGCTGAAGCGCGTTGAAGGTGGAAAGCGCGGCAAGGGGCCGGATCTGCATCCGGTGGCTGAGGAGCTGGTGCGGCAGGCGGAGGAGGCGGATCATGATCCTCATCTGGCGTTCGAGCTGGTGATGGCGGCGGATGCGCTGTGCTTTGCGCTGGAGAATGGGCTGTAGCCGGGATGCGGCGTGGTTCCGGTGGAGAGAATAGCGGGCGAAGCAGGCGTTTCGGCTGTTAAGATAGCGCTGACCCCTGTGGTGTGTTGCAAGAAGCTGCGGGTGATAAGGCGGAGATCGTTTGCTCTATTGGCTGCTGTACCAGAAGCTGTTTCCTTACTTTCGACTGTTTCGCATCTTCCACTACCTGACGTTTCGGACGGTGTTTGCGAGCTTGACGGCGCTGCTGATCGGGTTGCTGATCGGGCCGTTTGTGATTGAGCGGCTGCGGGAGTTTCAGATCGGTCAGTACGTTCGTGAGGATGGGCCGCAGTCTCACCTGAAGAAGGGTGGGACGCCGACGATGGGCGGCATTCTGATCTGCATCTCGATCCTGATACCGACGTTGTTGTGGTCGGATCTGTCGAATCCGTTTGTCTGGCTCGTCGTGTTTTCGACGACGGCGTTTGGGGCGATTGGTTTTACGGACGATTACATCAAGACGGTGCGGCGACAGAGCAAGGGGCTTTCGGCTCGCGGGAAGCTGGTGCTCCAGTTTTTGGCGAGTGCTTGTATCGCGGCGGCGCTGGTTGTGATGGATATGCGGGGCGGCTATTCGACGCGGCTGGTGGTGCCGTTCGCGAAGCGGTTTCGGCCGGACCTGGTGTGGGGTTGGATGGGGCATATCCCGCACATGCATTGGCTGGCGTTTCTGCCGTTCGCCCTATTTGTAATGCTTGTGGTTACATTTTCGAGTAACGCCGTGAACCTTACGGATGGATTGGATGGGTTGGCGATTGGCTGCACGATTATTGCGGCTGGAGCGCTGACGGTGCTGACGTATGTGAGTGGGCATGTGGTGTTCTCGGACTATCTCGAGCTGCAGCGAATGCCGATGGTGAGCGAGCTGACGATCTTCTGCGGGTCGATGGTGGGGGCGAGCATCGGGTTCCTTTGGTATAACGCTCATCCGGCTGAGGTCTTTATGGGGGATGTCGGGAGCCTTGCTTTGGGCGGTGCGATTGGGACGGTGGCGGTCATCATCAAGCAGGAGCTGCTGCTGCCGTTTATTGGGGGCGTGTTCATCCTGGAGGCGGTGAGCGTGATGTTGCAGGTGGGGAGTTACAAGCTGCGGAATAAGAAGCGTATCTTTCGGATGGCTCCTCTGCATCATCATTTTGAGTTGGGGGGATGGTCGGAGTCGAAGGTGATTGCGCGGTTCTGGATTCTGGCGCTGGTGTTTGCTTTGCTGGCGTTGACAACATTGAAACTGCGGTAAGGGAAGATAAGTAAAAGTTTTCGAGGGTGTATCGATGGAGCTGAAAGACAAGCGGGTTTTGGTGGTTGGGTTGGGGAAGTCGGGTTTGGCGGCGGCGCTATTTCTGCGTGGGCAGGGGGCGCGGGTGACGGTGAGTGATGCGCGTAGCTCGGCGGCGTTGGCGGGAGAGATTCCGGCGCTGCTGGAGGCGGGGATTATGGTCGAGGCGGGTGGGCATGGGTTGCTCACCTTCAGGAGACAGGATCTGATTGTGGCGTCGCCGGGGGTGCCGCTGGATACGCCTGAGGTGAAGCAGGTGATGGCGTATGGGATGCCGGTGATTGGAGAGCTGGAGCTGGCGAGCCGGTACTTGCAGGGTAAGGTGGTGGCGATTACGGGATCGAATGGAAAGACGACGACGACCTCGCTGGTGGGAAAGATCTTGAGCGATGCCGGGTTGCCGACGCAGGTGGGTGGGAATATCGGGCTGCCGGTGATCGAGCTGATTGCGGAGAGTAAGGCAGAGACGGTGAATGTGCTCGAGGTGTCGAGCTTTCAGTTGGAGACGGTGGTGGAGTTTCATCCGCAGATTGCGGCGATTTTGAATTTGACGCCGGATCATCTGGATCGGCATGGGAGCTTCGAGAACTATGTGGCGGCGAAGGAGAAGATCTTTGCGCGGCAGACGGCGGAGGATGCGCTGGTGTTGAACGCGGATGATCGCGTGGTGCAGATGTGCGCGAGTAAGGTGAAGTCGCAGGTGTTCTGGTTTAGTGGGACGAAGGTGGTGCGGCAGGGCGCGTTTGTACGGGATGGCGTGGTTGCTTGGGTGGCGAAGGAGGGTGGGATGACGGAGCCGGTGATGCCGGTGAGCGAGATTGCGCTGAAGGGCGCGCATAACGTCGAGAATGTTTTGGCGGCGGTGTGTATGGCGCGAATCGCGGGTGTTGCGGCGGAGAGTATTCGCGCGTCGGTGGCGAGTTTCAGGGCGGTGGAGCATCGGCTGGAGTTTGTGGCGGATGTGGATGGCGTGGCGTTCTACAACGATTCGAAGGCGACGAATGTCGATGCGACGATGAAGGCGGTGGCGTCGTTTGCGGGTGGAGTGCATTTGATTCTTGGGGGCAAGGATAAGGATTCGGACTACAGTTTGCTGGCTCCGCTGCTGCGTGAGCGGGTGAAGGCTGTTTATACGATTGGTTCGGCGGCGGAAAAGATTGAGCGTCAGTTGCAGGGAGTGGTGAAGATGGTGGAGGCGGGCACGATGGAGGTGGCCGTTGCGGAGGCGGCGAAGGCTGCTGCTCCGGGAGACGTGGTGCTGCTGGCTCCGGCGTGCTCGAGCTACGATCAGTTTGAAAATTATGAACATCGAGGCCGGGTCTTTCGCGAGCTGGTCGAGGCACGGCGTACGTAAGGAAGTGATGTAGATGGCGAAGCGGGTCGGCGTCGACAAATGGCTGTTCGGAGTGGTGCTGTTGCTGGTGCTGTTCGGGCTGGTGATGGTGTTCTCCTCGTCGGCGGTGATGGCGCAGGCGAAGTACGGCTCGCCGTATAAGTTTGTCATCTGGCAGGCGATCTGGGCTGTGATGGGCCTGCTTGCGATGACCGGGTTGATGCAGGTGGACTACCGGAAGTTCAACAACCCTCGTGTGGTGTTTCCGGCGGTGGCGATGACGACGCTGTTGCTGCTCGGCGTATTTGCGATGGGCGGCATGAATGGAGCGCATCGATGGATTCGCATGGCGGGCGTGACGTTGCAGCCCTCGGAGCTTGCGAAGCCGGTGATTGTGCTGTTTCTGGCTTATTTCCTCCAGTCGCGGATTCATCAGATGGACGACTGGAAGGGGACGATTCTGCGGGCGGTCGCTCTGCCGCTGTTCTTTATTGCGCTGATCCTGAAGGAGCCGGATCTGGGCACGGCGATGGTGTGCGGTGCGGTGATGGCGCTGATGTTGTATCTGGCGGGGGCGCAGACGCGCTACTTCGCGCTGGGTGCGGTGGTGGCTGCGCCGGTGCTTTATTTCATGCTGTTTCATGTGGCCTGGCGACGGGCGCGCATGCTGGCGTTTGTCGATCCGGAGGCCGATCCGCGTGGGACTGGGTTCCACATTCTGCAATCGTTGATTGCGGTGGGGACGGGTGGGTTTCATGGACTTGGGCTGATGGAGGGGCGCCAGAAGCTGTTCTATCTGCCGGAGCCGCATACGGATTTTATCTTTGCGAATGTGTGCGAGGAGCTTGGGCTGATTGGAGCGGTGCTGGTCGTCGGACTCTTTGTGGTGCTTGGGTATCGCGGGTTGCGGGCTGCGTTCTTATCGACGGATCCGTTTGCACGGTTTCTGGCGTTCGGCATTACGACGGCGGTGCTGATCCAGGCGTTCTTCAACATGAGCGTGGTGTTGGCGCTGTTGCCGACGAAGGGGATTACGCTGCCGTTTATCTCCGATGGCGGGACATCGGTGTTTATTACGCTGGCGTGTATGGGTGTGTTGTTGAATATCACGCGTGAGATCGATTAGTTGGCACACGAAGAGACGTTGCGGGTTCTGATTGCGGGTGGGGGCACGGGTGGACATGTGATCCCGGCGCTGGCGATTGGGCGGGAGTTGCGCGACAGGCATGGGGCCGAGGTGCGCTTTGTGGGGACGGCGCGGGGGATCGAGACGAAGCTGGTTCCGGAGGCGGGTTTTGCGCTGGAGCTGGTGAGGTCGGGGCAGTTGAAGAATGTGAGCCTGATGACGCGGCTGCGGACGATGGCGGACCTGCCGCTGGGGGTGCTGCATTGCGTGCGGCTGGTGCGTGCGTTCAAGCCGCAGGTGGTGGTTGGCGTGGGCGGGTATGCTTCGGGGCCGGGGATGATAGCGGCGGTGCTGCTTCGTGTGCCTACGTTGGCGTATGAGCCGAATGCCGTGCCGGGGTTGACGAATCGGCTGGTGGGTAAGCGGGTAAGTGCGGCGGCGGTGAACTTTGCGCAGACTACGCGGTACTTTCACAATGCCGAGGTGACGGGTGTACCGGTGCGGCCGGAGATCTTTGCTCTGCCACCGCGGCCGGTTGGAGCGGCACCGCGTTTGCTGATTACGGCAGGGAGCAATGGGGCGCTGATCTTCAATGAGGTGATGCCGCAGATTGTGGCGCAGTTGCTGGACGAGGTGCCTGGGTTGACGATCGTGCATCAGGCTGGAGCGCGGCGGCTGGAGGAGACGCGGGCTGCGTTTGCGGCGAGTGGAGCGGATGCGGCGCGTTGGTCGGTGGAGGCGTTTTTGACCGACATGCCTGCGCAGTATGCGGCGGCGGATCTGGTGCTGGCGCGGGCTGGCAGCACGATTGCGGAGCTGTGCGCGGCGGGTAAGCCTTCGGTGCTGGTGCCTCTTCCAACTGCGGCGGACGATCATCAGCGGAAGAATGCTGAGGTGCTTGCTGAGGCTGGCGCGACGGTCATGCTGTTGCAGAAGGATGTGACGCCGGAGTCATTGCGGAATGCGCTGGTGGGGTTGCTGAAGGATGGGCCGCGACGGGCTGTCATGGCGGAGCGGGCTAGATCGATGGCGAAGCCGGGGGCGCTGGAGAAGATTGCGGGGATGGTATTGCGGCTTGCGGGAGATTGATTCGTTCGGAGGGAAATAGGAAGGGCCGAGGTGGTTGCCTCGGCCCTTTTTGATGGAACGGAGTTCTGGTTTAGCGGTGACCGCCGCCGTGCGATCCGCCACCGCCACCATGGAAGCCTCCGCCGCCTCCACCGCCGTGGAAGCCACCACCACCGCCGGCTGGGCGAGCTGCGCCTGCACTTGGCCGGGCTCCTCCGCCGTTGAAGCCACCGCGCGGGGTAGCGGCGAAGTTCTGACGGCTTGCTGCCTGGCCGCGATTGGCTTCATTGAAGCCGCCACGGCCTGCGTTGTTGAAGCTGCCGCGATTGGCTTCGTTGAAACCACCGCGGTTGGCATTGTTGAAGCTGCCACGGTTTGTGCTATTAAAGCCTCCGCGGTTGGTGAAGCTGCTGCCGCCACGCAGGGCGGAGCCGTGGTCGCCGGCGATGTTGCCGGGGCGGTTGGTGAAGCTTGCTCCGCCGGGGCGGCCGTCTCGGAATCCGGCTACGGGGCGGTTGTAGAAGCCGCCGTGGAAGCCGGGGCCAAAGTGGCCGTAGGCGCGGTTATAGAAGAAGTGGCCGCCGCCCCAGTATCCGCCGTAGAAGCCGGTGCCGAAGTAGCCGAAGCCGTAGTTGATGCCACCATAGTAGCCGATGCTGCGACCCCAGTATCCGGCGTGCCAGAAGTAGCCACCACCACCCCAACCCCAGTATCCGGGGGTCCAGAGAGCTCCGGTGTAGGGCGCGAAGACCCATGCGCCGTCTACCCAGACGTAGCCTTCGCCGTTCCAGGCCCAGTAGCCGGGGGTCCAGATGTAACCGTCGCCGGGGCAGATAGGCTGGGCGTAGACGGGAATAGCGGGGGGAGCGATGCCTACCGAGACGAAGACGGCTGCGTTTGCGGCTGTAGGAGAGATCATCAGTGCGCCGGCCAAGAGAGCGGCACCAAGCGTTTGTTTGATTGTCCGTGGGATGTTCATGCTCGTACCTTTGTCCTGCCTATTCTTCGCTTGCCCGGTGCTGCTTTGGTGCGACGGGTTGCGCGAATGGCCTGGACCTCATCTCCAGCCTGGCTGACGGCTCCGGAGCTGGCTTCCAATTGATTAGACACAGGTGTCTTCGGATTGTTGCTTATGTTGGGTTGGATGCAATTAGAGGTTGTATTGGCGGGGTTGCATCATTTTGAAAAGATATTTTTCGGGCACATGACATGAACGCCGCTTTTGGTGTCGACGAGTTGTGTGATGTCGACGTCGCAGGCGACGGAGATGAGGGAGTAGGCGTCCTCGCGAGAGAGGTGCGGGTGGTCGGGGTTCTGCTCGGAGAGGAACGTGATCATGTTGTGGACGGCCATCTCGGTGGCGAGCTTCAGGTCTTCGTCGAAGCCCATGGCAATGTACTGGGTGGGGGTTTCGGCGCGGGGCCAGAGGAGCCGGTGGGGATCGGAGAGCGAGCCTTTGTGGACGATGAACTGGAAGGTGCCGGTGAGGTAGGTTTCGAGGGCGGTGATGTCGACCTCGCCGTTACCCTGACCGGCGTGTCCGTCGCCAGCTTCGAAGAGGGCTCCGGGGGCGTGGACGGGGAGGAAGAGCGTTGTTCCGGCGACGAGCTCCTTGTTGTCCATGTTGCCGGCGTGCATCCAGGGCGGAGCGGAGTTGTAACGGCCTGCGCCTTCCGGCGGGGCGATGCCCATGCTGCCGAAGAAGGGATGGAGGGGGAGGGTGATGCCGGGAGCGAAGTCTCCGGTCATGGCGGTGCGGTCGAGCGGAATGATCTTGGTGCGGCCATAGGGGAAGTCATTGGGGAGGAAGCCGCGACCGGGACCGAAGGAGTTGCAGGCGAAGGGGACGTCGATCTGAATCTTCTGGATGCGGACCTCGAGGATGTCGCCGGGTTCCGCTTCGGCGATGGCGATGGGTCCAGTGAGGATGTGGCCGCCGGGGCCGCGGTCCTCTTTGGGGACCTTGGCGTAGATTTCTCCGGTGTAGGCGGGGATGTCGGCGGCCTTGACGCCGAGGGCTTCGAGGCGCTCGGGTGGTCCACAGGTGGAGAGGGTTTGGATGACGACGGTGTCGCCGGAGTGAACGGTGAGGGCAGGCTTCGCTTTGGCCCAGTAATAGCCCCAGGCGACGGTGGAGGGGGTGGCGAGGAGGGTCTGGGTGGTTTGGGCTACTGAGTTGGCCCCCAGAGGGGCTACCAAGGCGAGCAGCGTAAGGACGCGGAGAGCTGGGAGACGGCCTGAGGGGGACATACGTGTGTATAGCATGGTTGTCCGTGGGCTGAAAGGCTGCTTTGTCACACTGCGGAAATATCCTTTGCCAAACCCTTGTAACATCGAATGTGAAGTGAGAGGTGTATGAGCGAAGGGCGTTGGGTTCTGTTGATTGCGAGTGAGGTGGGTGGCACGGATTCGGTATCGGATCGGGCCATGGAGCGATTAGTCGATGCGATTAAGTTGGAGGGGTATGAGGTAGTCCGGACGTCGACGCCGGAGGATGGGCTTTCTCTGGTGACATCCGACCCATCGTATAGCGCGATCTTGCTGGATTGGGACCTTGAAGGGGAGAACCAGCTCGACGAGCTCGCTGCGTTGAAGATTCTGCGCGCTGTGCGTCGCCGCAATAAGAAGATTCCGATATTTTTGATCGCTGACCGGACGCTGGTCTCGGAGCTGCCGCTTGAGGTGGTTAAGCAAGTGCATGAGTACATTCACCTGTTCGGGGATACGCCTGCGTTTATTGCGAACCGTGTGGACTTCGCTGTCGATCGCTATCACGAGCAGTTGCTGCCGCCGTATTTTCGTGAGTTGAAGAAGTACAACGATCAGGGTGCGTACTCGTGGGATGCGCCGGGACACATGGGCGGCGTCGCGTTTTTGAAGCATCCGATCGGTATGGAGTTCCATAAGTTTTTCGGCGAGAACATTATGCGGTCGGACCTGGGTATTTCGACGGCGCCGCTGGGCTCGTGGCTGGACCATATTGGACCTCCGGGCGAGTCGGAGCGGAATGCTGCGCGGATCTTTGGCGCGGACTGGACGTTCTATGTGCTGGGAGGGTCGTCGACGTCGAACCAGATTATCGGGCATGGTGTGATCGCGCAGGACGATATCGTACTGGCGGATGCGAACTGCCACAAGTCGATCTGCCACTCGCTGACGGTGACGGGGGCGCGTCCGGTGTATATGAAGCCGACGCGCAACGGTTACGGCATGATCGGATTGGTGCCGCTGAAGCGGTTTCATCCGGATTTTATCCAGGGGCTGATTGAGAAAAGTCCGCTGACGGTGGGGGCGCGGTCGCAGGTGCCGACGTATGCGGTCGTCACCAACTCGACGTATGACGGTCTTTGTTACGACGTGAACCGTGTGGTGACGGAGCTGGCGAAGAGTGTGCCGCGGATTCACTTCGATGAGGCGTGGTACGCCTATGCGAAGTTCCATGAGATCTATCAGGGACGGTATGCGATGGGCGTGCCGGACGATATGCCGGAGCGGCCGGCGATCTTCGCGGTGCAGTCCACGCACAAGATGCTGGCGGCGTTCTCGATGGGCTCGATGATTCATGTGAAGCTGAGTCCGCGGGCTCAGTTGGACTTCGATCAGTTCAATGAGGCGTTCATGATGCATGGGACGACCTCGCCGTTCTATCCGCTGATTGCTTCGCTGGACGTGGCGGCGGCGATGATGGATGAGCCTGCGGGTCCGACGCTGATGAGTGAGACGTTGCAGGATGCGATCAGCTTCCGCAAGGCGATGTCTTCGATTGGTCATCGTCTGCGGGCGGCGGAGCAGGGGTGGTTCTTCCGGCTGTATCAGCCGGAGTATGTCTTCGATCCATTGGATGGAAAGACGTATTTGATCGAAGAGGCGGCGGACGGTTTGCTGACGAATCGGTCGAGCGCGTGGACGTTGAAGGCCGGCGAGGAGTGGCACGGTTTTCAGGACGAGGATATCGCCGATGACTATTGCATGCTGGACCCAACGAAGGTGACGATTTTGACGCCGGGTGTGGATGCACGTGGCGTGGTGGGCGATTGGGGGATTCCGGCGGCGATTCTGACAGAGTTTCTGGACGGACGTCGCGTGGAGATTGCGCGCACGGGCGACTATACGGTTTTGGTGTTGTTCTCGGTGGGAACGTCGAAGGGCAAGTGGGGCGCGCTGCTCGAGAACCTGTTCGAGTTCAAGCGGCTGTATGACTCGGAGGCTCCGCTGGAAGAGGCGATGCCGGAGCTGGTTGCGAAGTATCCGGCTCGTTATCGGAATGTGTCGCTGAAGGAGTTGTCCGACGAGATGCATGCGGCTATGCGTCAGCTCAACCTTTCGGGGCTCGTCAACGATGCTTGCGATGAGGACTTTGATCCGGTGCTGACGCCGGCGCAGACGTATCAGAAGTTGCTGCGGAATGAGACGGAGAAGATTCGCTTCAGCGATATGGCTGGCCGGATCGCGGCGGTGATGCTGGTGCCGTATCCGCCGGGTATTCCGATGTCGATGCCGGGTGAGCGCCTGGGTGGACCAGAGAGTCCGGTGATCAAGCTCATTCTTGCGATGGAGGAGTTCAGCAAGAGGTTTCCGGGCTTCGAGCGCGAGGTGCATGGTATCGAGCTCGATGCCGAGGGGAACTACTGGATGCGCAGCGTGATTGAAACGCCGAACGGCAAGAAGAAGAACGGCAACGGGAAGAATCGTCCGCCGAGTTCGGCACCGCCGGTGAAGAAGCGGAAGCGCGCTCAGGCGGTTCCGCCGCTGAGCGAGCCGCCGCATGGGCTACAGTCGGAGCGGTAGGAGGGCTGCACAGCGTATCTTCTGAATCAGAATCTGAAAGCGAGAAAGTAGCCCCATGTTTTTGCCCGGTCACGTTTTATTAGCTTCGTCGCAACGGATTCACTTTATCGGGATCGGCGGCATCGGGATGAGTGGGATCGCGGAGATCCTGCTGACGATGGGATATCCGGTTTCGGGTTCGGATCTGCGGCGCTCGCCGACGACGGATCGGCTGGAGAGCATGGGGGCGCGCATCTTCGAGGGACATGCGGCGCTGAATGCGGCAGCGAGCGATGTGGTGGTGACGAGTTCGGCGGTTTCAGCGGCGAATCCCGAGGTGCTTGAGGCTCGGGAGCGGAAGATTCCGGTGATTCAGCGGGCGGAGATGCTGGCCGAGCTGATGCGGCTTAAGTATGGCATTGCCGTGGCGGGGATGCATGGCAAGACGACGACGACCTCGATGATTGCGGCGGTGCTGGCTGGCGGCGGGCTTGATCCGACGGTGGTTGTGGGTGGGAGAGTGAACGCACTGGGATCGAATGCGCGGCTGGGGAACTCGCAGTATCTGGTGGCGGAGGCGGATGAGAGCGACCGGTCTTTTTTGAAGCTGTCGCCGATTCTTGCGGTCGTTACGAACCTCGACCGCGAGCACATGGACTGCTATCGGGACATGGAGGATGTGGAGGCGGCGTTCGTCGAGTTCATGGACAAGGTTCCGTTCTATGGGGCGACTACGGCGTGTGTCGATAATGCGCTGCTTCGCGCGGTGCTTCCGCAGGTGCGGCGCAGGGTGCGGACTTATGGGGAGAGCGCGGATGCCGACTTCCGGTTACAGGTATTGCCGAAGCAGCCGCACTGCCAATCGAGCTTTCAGGTGAACTATAAGGGACTGGTGCTGGGGCCGTTCAGCCTGCATGTTCCGGGGCGGCACAACGTGCTGAACGCGACGGCGGCGGTGGCGATCGGGGTGCAGCTTGGAGTTGCGCCGGAGCAGATTGCTGCTGGGCTGGAGACCTTTCGTGGGGTGGATCGGCGCTTTCAGGAGAAGGGGATTGTGCGCGGGGTCACGGTTGTGGATGACTATGGGCATCATCCGACGGAGGTGCTGGCCACGCTGCGGGCGGCGCGGGAGTGCGGCTACAAGCGCGTCCATGTGCTCTTTCAGCCGCATCGGTATACGCGGACGCGGGATTTGATGCCGGAGTTTGCGGCGGCCTTTGCTGAAGCGGATACCGTCCAGGTGCTTGATATTTATGCTGCCAGTGAGGAGCCTATTCCGGGGATCGACGCGCCTGCGTTGGTGAAGGCGATTGCTGCTGCGAGTGCGGTGAAGGTGCGATATGCGGAGAGCGTGGCCGATGGAGTTGCCGCGCTTGCTGCGGAGGCTCGAGAGGGCGACGTGATTCTGACCATGGGGGCGGGGAGCGTATCGCATGCAGGGGGGCTGGTGCTGGCGGCGCTTCGGGATTCGGAGTGAGTTCCTCGGCGGGTACTCCCCCAAGAAGATCGTTTTCGGGTGGGGACAGCGCGGTATAGTCGGAATGGCGATTCTTCGCGGCCTTGCTCAGGCGTGCGATCAGGAAACTCTATGTCGAAGCGCGGAACGGCGATGTTGGATGAGCCGGAGCAGGAGTACGCTCCTTCGTCCGACCGGCTCAGTTCGCCCCGGCGGTCCTCTGCCCGGGTGAATACGAAGCTGCGCCGTACTGCTGCTGATGAGTTTGCCGAGGAGTATGGTGACTTTGGCGAAGAGCGACAGCAAAGTGGAGCTCGTCTTCGCCAAACCGGGCTTAAATTCAGGATTCGCGCACGTGTTCCCAAGAGCCTTGCGGGTCGGATTGTTACCGGTGTAGCGCTTCTGGCGATTGCGGGAGTTGGCGTTAGTCTGCTGATGCTGACGCGTAGCTTTCTGCT
Organism: Granulicella arctica; assembly: GCF_013410065.1. Lineage (NCBI taxonomy): Bacteria > Pseudomonadati > Acidobacteriota > Terriglobia > Terriglobales > Acidobacteriaceae > Granulicella > Granulicella arctica. The sequence continues at coordinate 1,898,646 of NZ_JACCCW010000002.1, read as the reverse complement.
TCATGATGAACGGTTCATGATTCAGTCGCCCTCGGCGATTGAGATTCAGGGGAATCAACATCTGACGCGTGCGGACTTGCTGGGGATCTTCGGCGAGGATATTGGGCGCAACATCTTCCGTATTTCGCTTACCGATCGACAGGCTGAGCTTGAACAGTTGCCGTGGGTGCAGCATGCGACGGTGATGCGGCTTTTGCCGGGACGTATCCGTGTTTCGATTGCGGAGCGCACGCCGGTAGCCTTTGTGCGACAAGGTAGCGAGATCGGTCTGGTAGATGCTAGCGGGGTCCTGCTGGGCATGGGTGGCGGAGCGAATACGGAGAACGATTCGCGCTACTCGTTTCCGGTGGTGACTGGGTTGTCTGTTGCGGATGCGGCGTCGACTCGTGAGGCTCGGATGAAGATCTTCGAGCGGTTCACGGGGGACCTCGATTCTTCGGGGGAGAAGATCTCTGAAAAATTGAGCGAGGTTGATCTGTCTAATCCGGAGGATGTGAAGGCTCTGATTCCGGAGCAGCCGTCGGGAATTCTCGTTCACTTTGGCGACGATCACTTCCTTGATCGGTATCGCAAGTTTCAGGATCATCTGGCGGAGTGGCAGAAGCAGTATCCGAATCTCGCGTCGGTCGATATGCGTTATGAGCGAGAGGTGGTGCTCGATATGGCCAATGCTGCTGCGGCGGCGAAGGCAAGTGTCGATGCAAAGACCGCAGCCGCGAAGCCTGTAGCAGCGAGCTCGTTGCCGAAGCCTGTGCCAGCGGCGCATGTGGTTGCTGCTCACTCGGATGCGAAGAGTGTTGTGAAGCATGATGCAAAGGGGAAGGATCGCCCGGTTGTGAAGCCTGCTCTTCGTAAAGTTCCGGTGGTCGCAGCGAAGCCGCCGGTTCATGCCGCTCCAATTGTGCACAAGCCTGCTCCGAAGGTAGCGGCTACGGCGGTGCCGCATTCGACGGCGAATACCTCGCCCGTCGCGCCTAAACCGGCTGTTACGAACGCCAGTGCGGCTGCTCGTTCCGGCTATATGGCGAAGCCTTCGGCGGGTAAGCCGTTGCTTCCGACCGATACGTATCAACCTCCGCAGGTGGCCCCACGATGACGCAGAAACAGACAAATCTCATCACTGTTCTGGATGCTGGAAGCGCGAAGAGTTGCGTGCTTGTGGCGGAGCTTCAGGACGGCGTGTTGCGCTATCGGGGACATGGCATCGAGCAGTCGCTGGGGATGCGCAAGGGATTGATCGCGGAGCTTGGACCGGCGGCGGAGGCTATCAATCGTGCAGCGCTGACGGCGGAACGTATTGCCAAACAGGGGATTGAAACGGCTGTTGTTGGGATTGGCGGTAGTCATGTCCGTGGCGTCAACAGCCGTGGCGGTATCAGCATGGGCAGCCGGATGCGCGAGATTACGCGTGAGGAGATCAAGGCTGCTGTAGATCGTGCGCGCTCGGTTGCGCTGCCTCCGGACCGCGAGGTGCTGCATTTGTTGCCGCAGGAGTTTATCCTCGACGATCAGGCTGGCATACACGATCCAATGGGGATGGTGGGGAATAAGCTGGAGGTCAATCTGCACCTCTCGACCTGCTCTGGCGGTGTGGCGCAGAGTGTTGTTACGTGCGCCAACCGTGCGGGGCTGGAGGTTGAGGATACGGTGTACGAGGGGCTGGCTGCGGCGGAGGCGGTGCTCTCCGCGGATGAGCGCGAGCTGGGTGTCTGCGTAATGGATATCGGCGCGAGCACGACGGAGCTGGCGGTGTTCTTCGAGGGGTCGATTGCGCATACAGCAGTGCTGCCGATCGGCGGCGACCACTTTACGAACGATCTTGCGGTGGGTCTGCATGTGACGGTGCAGGAGGCGGAGCAGCTTAAGTTGACTTACGGCAACTGCGTTGTGACCTCTGTTCCGCAGTTGAACGAGATTGAGATTGGTGGCGATCTGTCGATCTCCGGTGGACAGCCTGCTCGGATGGTGCGGCAGCGTTTTCTTGCAGAGATATTGGAGCCGCGTGCTCGTGAACTCTTTACGATGCTGCGGAATAATCTGCGCGATGGTGGCGTGCTGGAGGCACTGGGCGCGGGGTGTGTGCTGACGGGTGGTGGAGCGAATCTTGTCGGGTTGCTGGATAATGCGGAGAGCCTGTTGCGTGTTCCGGCGCGGATCGGTTATCCGGTGCCGCTCTCACGGATGCCGCCGGAGCTGGCGAAGCCGGAGTATGCCGCGGCTATCGGCATGCTGCTCTACACGCATCGCACGCAGATTCGCCGTGCAAGCGAGGAGCAGGGGTTGCGTGCGAAGTTGAAGGCTATCTTTGCGGGAAGCTTCTAAGTATTTCTAACCACTTTTAGGCAGGGAACCTGAAGTTCGCGGCTTGCGTATTCATCGTGAGCGCGGCATCATGCTGTGTCTGAGGAGCCTACGATGAAGTTCCTGCTGTGGTGTTTGCTTTTGGTCTTTTGCTGGCCGCTGGCTCTGCTTGCGGCGGTTTTGTATCCGTTGGTGTGGCTGTTGTTGCTGCCGTTTCGGATCGTTGGTATTGCGGTGGAGGGAGCGCTGGAGCTGGTGGCTGCCATTGTCTTTCTTCCGGTGAGGATGCTTCGCGCAATCTGAGCAGGACAAGCTGCGACACTGAATTGGTTATCCGTTTACCCGTACATAAAACATGCGCTCATCGCCGCCTGCGTGCTCGATAAGGATCTCACCGTCTGCGCGATCGACGATGCTGGGGAACTTTTCTCCCCATTCGACGAGGACGAGTGCGTCGGGTTCGGCGATCATCTCTTCGAGGCCGAGGGTGAGCAGCTCGCGCTCGGTTTCGAGGCGGTAGAGGTCGAGGTGGTAGAGCCGGATGGTTTTGCCCTGGTACTCGTGGACGAGGGTGAAGGTTGGGCTAGTGACCTCTTCGGGTTCGGCTGCTCCCAGATAGGCGGCGATGCCTTTGACGAGCGTGGTTTTGCCTGCGCCGAGGTCACCGCGAAGGACGATCAGCTTCGGTGCGGGTTGCAGGAGTTCAGCGACGTTCTGGCCGATGGCCAGGGTGCCGCCTACGGAGCGGGTCTTGAAGCGACGTTCGATCATGAATGGATTCCGGTAAGCCATGTGAGCCCATCTGCATCTTTGATGCGATAGCGGAAGGCGTTGGTGAGGTGTGCGAGCGTGTCGGTTGCGAGGACGGTATGCTCGTCCATTGCGTGCGCGGCGAAGTCGGCGGCGAGGCCGTGGAGATAGACAGCGGTCTCTACGGCTCGTGCGACGTCGTTGGGAAACTGCGCCAGCATTGCGGCGACGATGCCGGTGAGGATGTCGCCGCTGCCGCCTTTCGCCATGGCCGGGTTGCCGGTGGTGTTGATGGCGACGGTGCCGTCGGGGTGAGCGATGAGGGTGCGCCAGCCTTTTAGGACAAGCGTCAGATGGTGCTTCGTTGAGAAGGCGCGGGCGAGGTTGAGGCGGTCGGCTTCGACCTCTTTGACGGTCTTGCCGAGGAGGCGCGCCATCTCGCCGGGGTGTGGGGTGAGGACCATGGCACGGCCATTGCCACGCAGCAGATCAGTGTGTCCGGCGAAGGCGTTTAGTGCGTCGGCGTCGATGACGATGGGGAGTGTTGTTTGTGCGACGAGTCGCCGCACAAACTCCGGTGCTTCACCATCGGTTGAAAGACCCGGGCCTACGGCGAGGACCTTGATGCCCTTCAGGAGCTTGTCGAGGTTGCCGTTTTCGAGATTCGCGAGTGCTACTGCTCCGTCGCTTTCGAGTAGCGGAGCCATCATCAGCTCTGGGGTGGTGAGGGCGACGGTGTTGAGGATCGACTCGGGGACGGCGGCGGTTACTAGTCCTGCGCCGGCACGCAGAGCGGCGAGTGAGGACATGGATGGGGCTCCGGCCTTGCCGTAGCTACCGCCGATCAGCAGCACATGGCCGAAGTTGCCCTTGTTGGAGTTTGCGTTGCGAGGTTGCTCGGCGATGGCTTTGGACGTTCCGGCCCAGGTAAGGTGCGAGGTGGATTGCACGGCCTGGGTGGGTGAGCCTATCTCCGCGACGACGACGGGACCGAAGGTGCGCTGGGTGAGATGGCCGAAGACATGGGCGAGTTTGGGAGCGGTGAAGGTAACGACGGCATCTGCGCGGAAGGCTTCAGCGGAGGTCTGTTCGGTGGAGTCGGCATCCCAGCCGGAGGGGAGATCGATGGCAACGATGGGTACGTTTGATTGGGCCAGGATGTTTTGCGCTGCTGCTGCTAAACCGCGCAGCGGAGGGCGGAAGCCTGTTCCTACTACAGCGTCGATCAGAAGATCGGTGTGCTTGAGTGCGTCGGCAAGTGCGGGCTCGTCGTCCATCTCCAGAATGTGTACGGCGGTCTCGGTTCGCAGGTGTGCGAATGCGCTAGCGGCTTCACCTTTCAGCTTGCTGATCTGGCCTAATAAGAGGACGGTTACGTTTCGTCCTGTTTGTCCGAGGAGACGGGCTGCAACGAAGCCGTCGCCTCCGTTATTGCCTTTGCCGCAGAGCGCTGTGATCTTCGTGGCTGATGGATATTGCCGTAGGCAGAATGCGGCTACTGCGGCTCCGGCGTGCTCCATCAGGTCTGTCAGGGGAATACCGAATTCCTCTGACGAACGTCGATCCGTTGCGCTCATCTCTGCTGCCGTCAAGATCTTCATCGGATGTCCTGTGCAGGAAAGAGCTCTGGTGCAGAGGGTTTCAACGGGTTGCTGTGACCGGGGCTGGTTCCATTTTGGGGGTGAAGTAGCTCTTGTCCCAGAGGGCTTTGTAGAACTCGCCGGTTAGCTCCGCGGCCTTCGGTCCGAAGGTGGGACGGCCGCCTTCGAGGAAGATGACGGTGACGATGCGGCCGGTGGGGGTGTCGGCGTAGGAGCCGAACCAGCCGAAGCGCGTGCCGTTGTTCGAGCAAGTGCCGGTCTTGCCCATCACGGGGAATTCGTTGAAGTTGGATCGCAGCGAACGGGCGGTGCCGAAGGATGAGTTTACGGCTCCGGCCATGCCCGGCACGATCTCGGGGATGATGGGCGCGATGTTGAGGAGGCGCTTCACCTTGGGGGTAAAGTTGGTGACGTCTTCCGGCGTCTCGGGATGCTGGAGGTAGTAGAGGGTGCCTCCGTTGGCGATGGCCGAGACGATGGCTCCGAGCTGGAGCGGGGTCATGGAGATGCTCTCGCCGAAGGAACACATGCGGCCTACGCCGCCGAGCTTCTGTGAGAGCTCCTGGTCGGGGTAGATGCCGAGCTGCTCGCCCTGGATGTGATAGCCGGCGAGCTCGCCGAGGCCGAACTCGTTGGCGTAGTGCTTGACGCGTTCAAAGCCGAGGGTGCGGCCTAGGACTTCGAAGAAGGGGTTGATGGACTTGGCGAGTGCGTAGGTGAGGTCGACACGGTATCCGCCGCCGAGATTCACTGGCGTATCGCGCTTGATGAGTCCTTCCTCGAGTGCGGCCATGGCTACCGTCAGCTTGATGGTGGAGCAGGGTTCGGCACCGCTTGAGAGCGCGAGCCTCTGGTTGACCATGGCGAGGATGCGACCGCTTGAAGGATCGATCGCGAGGACGGTTCCGTTCATGTTGCCGAGAGCGGCGATGGCTGCTGCGCGCACGGTTGGATCTTCTCCGCCGGTGACATCGCCCTGCGTCAGGTTCTCCGGGTTGTCCTCGAAGGAGCTAACGAAGAAGCGTTCGCTGTAGCGTGCGCGGCGAAGCGTTGCATGGGTACCGCGTCTGCCTCGTGTGACGGCGACTGTCTGTGTCGATCTTCTGGAGCTTGTTGCTTTGCTGCGTACGGTAGACGTTTTGCGGACGGGCTGGGCCTTTGCGTGCACCGGGGCGTGATGGGTCTTGGTCTTCGCATAGAGCGGCACCGTTGTCACCATGCTGCCCAGGGTGACTAACAGGAGAATACTGCGAAGGCTTTTCATCGTCTCCATCATCCGCACTGCGTTGCTCCTTCAGGGGGACGGAATATGCGTAACTGCCCCTCTTATAAGTCTAATCGAAGGCTCGCCGACAGGGTTGTTGGGGCGGGCCGGTCGGACTTAGTGGCTGCGCCTTAGAAAGGCGGGAATATCCAGTTCGTCGGATTCGCGCTGCTCGACTTCGATGGTTGTCGCGGTGGCAAATGAAGGATTGCGGACGATTGGTTCGGCCACGGTTGGCTCCCATGCAGGGGTGGTTTTTGCGGCGGCTTGCGGCTGGCTGGTCGAAAGCCGGAAGTCGTGGTCGGCGATCCCGTATGGCTCGGAACCTTTCTGCGGCAGCGGGGAGGCGGTCTGTATGTCTCTTGCCTGCCGCGCTTCGGTCTCGCGTGTGTTGCGGAAGAAGTCGTCGTCGAAGACGGATGCCCGTACGGGGATCAACGTATCGGTGACGATAGGGGCTGCCTGCTGGCTGTCTTCGGGCGCGGCTGGCGGTTCGACGGCGGGTAGGGCAGAGCTGGGAGTTCCTGCGGGCTTTACGTCGAGCTCGTCCGCACGCTCACTGGCGAAGCGAGCTGCTGGCGGCCTGGGTGCGGAGTAGCGCTGGATGGGAACATCGTGCCGGCTGTTCGACAGCGACGGCTCAGCGAGCATGCGGTCGCGGCGCTGCGGCATCTCTTCCTGACGGAAGCCGGTGGCGATGACGGTGATCTTCACCTCGTCGCCCATGGTCTCGTCGAGCACGGCGCCGAAGATGATGTTTGCGTCTTCGTGGGCGGCGTTCTGGATGATGCTGGAGGCTTCGTTGACCTCGGATAGCTTGAGATTGCTGGAGCCGGTGATGTTAATGAGGATGCCGCGTGCGCCGTCGATGGCACCGGCTTCGAGAAGTGGAGAGGCCATGGCTGCTACGGCTGCATCGACAGCCCGGTTGGTTCCGGTGCGGGCGGCGGTGCCCATGACGGCGTAGCCCATGCCTGCCATGGTGGTCTTGACGTCGGCGAAGTCGCGGTTGATGACGCCGGGGATGGTGATGATGTCGGAGATGCCCTGCACGCCCTGGCGGAGCACGTCGTCGGCGATCCGGAAGGACTCGAAGAAGCCGGCGTCTTTGGCGACGGCGAGCAGCTTTTCGTTGGGGATGACGATGAGCGTATCGACGGACTCGAGCAGCTCCTGCATGCCGCGCTCGGCTTGCATCATGCGGCGCTTGCCTTCGAAGGCGAAGGGGCGGGTGACGACGGCGACGGTGAGCGCGCCCATCTCGCTGGCGAGCGAGGCGATGACCGGCGCTGCGCCGGTGCCGGTGCCTCCGCCGAGACCGGCGGTGACGAAGACCATGTCCGCGCCCTCGAGGGCTTCGATGATCTTGTCGGAATCTTCGAGCGCGGCGCGGCGACCCACGTCGGGGTTCGAGCCTGCGCCGAGGCCGCTGGTGAGTTTGACTCCTAGCTGCAACTTGACCGAGGCGTTCGAGACCTGGAGCGCCTGCGCATCTGTGTTTGCCGCGATGAACTCCACACCTTCGACGTGCGCCTGGATCATGCGATTGACGGCGTTGTTGCCGCCGCCGCCGACGCCGATCACCTTGATGCGCGCACCGTTGGGGATTTCGTCCTGGTAATGGATGCGGATGTCGTCTTCGGGCAGATTGGTCATGGGGTCGGGATGCTCCTTATTGCATGGTTCTACAGAGTGGTTCTACAGCGCGATTCTTGATTCCGGTCGTCACATAATTTTGACATTTCCAACGCCGGTGCAAATAAATAGCTGGCTACGGGAACCATGCTTGGTTCGCGGAAATTTCGATCCGGGGTAAAGTGTTACCGATGGCGTAGCTATCTTTAGGATTTTTGTTTCGCGGCGCGGCCGGTGTAGCGGTAGATGGCGCACTGCTCATCGCCGGTCGAGCCGTACTCTTCTTGCTGGGCGATGGCTTCGAGATCGGCGGCGTGGTCGTCCGGCGACATGGGGACGGGGCCGGACCAGAGACGTGTGAACGCGGGACTTCGGTCGAGGACGTCGGCGCACTCGGCGTTGACGTAGAGCAGATCCAGGAGGTTGGGGCGATTTGCATACTGGGTCTCGATGCGTCGGAGGAGCGCCTTGAGGACTGGGGCTTCGAAGGGATGGAAGAGAAAGAGCAGTGTGGGTGTGACAGGGAAATGGAACTCGAGGGCGTCCTGTTCCAGCAGGAGGATGGGTGCGATGGGGTTTGCGGTGGGATCGGCGGAGTGGATGGCCAGCCAATGGTCGAGGTTTTTCTGAGCGGTGCGGGCCATGCCGGGGTTCAGCTCGATGCCGATGATCTGGCGGAAGGGTAGCTCGCTGGCGACGAGCATGGCGCGACCCTTTCCGGCGCCGATGTCGACGAAGCTGTATTGGCTGATGGGTTCGGGCGGCGGGCTCTCTCGCCAGCGGCTGATAAGTGTTCGAAGGATGCTGGGGGCGATGCCGTAGTAGGCGGTCACATGGGCGTCGTTGGGGTGGCCGGTGACTAGATGTCCGGCGGGCACGAGGCCGCTGGTGTCGACGCCATGCATCTGGTCGAAGGGATGAATGGGGTGGTCAGTCGCTTTGAGGAGATCTCGGGGCCGTCTGGGGGGCATGGGTTAGCGTATCTGGACCAGGGCCGGGTTGCCATCGAGGCCGAGGATCTTTCGGCCGGATGGGGTGATGTTTTGTGGAGTCCAGGGAGGGGTGTGGAGGATGGTGACGGTGGCCTTGCTGACGGTCTCGAGGCCCGCGAGCCGGTTGACGATCTGTGCGGTGAGCTGGGCCTCGGCTGCCTCGGTGGGGCTGGTGGGGATAAGGGTGATGGCGACGCAGTGTTTCTGCGGAACGCCGGGGATTCCGGCACCGGGGGCTTCGAGGTCCGGCTGGATGGCGATGGATTGGAGCAGCCCGAGATCGACGATGTTGCAGGGGATCTCCGGGTCGTAGCAGTCGCGGAGAGCGGCTCGGATTTCGGCTTCTGTCATCGTTGCAATCGCTAGTTGGTGCGGGTGGTCAGGTACTGGGCGAGGGCTTTCAGTGGAGCGGCTGATTCGCCGAAGGGAGCCAGTGCGTCGAAGGCGTCGGCGATGAGCTGGTTGGCGTCGCGGAGGGACTGGTCGATGCCGTAGACGGCGGGCCAGGTGGCCTTGATGCTGGCGGTGTCTTTGCCTGCGGTCTTGCCGAGCTGGGCGGAGTCCTGGGTCATGTCGAGGACGTCGTCGACGATCTGGAAGGCGAGACCGGCTTTTTCGCCGAAGGTGCGGAGGCGGGCGATGGTGTCGGTTCCGGCGTGGTCTGGTCCTGCTCCATAGAGGCCGCCGGAGACGATGCTGGTGGTGATGAGGGCTCCGGTCTTGGCGCGGTGGATGGACTCGACGAGCTCGGCGGTGGGGGTGTGGCCCTCGGATTCGATGTCGACGACCTGGCCGCCGATCATGCCGGGAGGAAGGGGGCCGTTCGGGCCGACTCCGGTGCCGACGGCGAGTGAGATATCGCGGAGCACGGCGACGACAGTGGCGGGAGCGGCGGGGAGCGCGGCGATGGTTTGAAAGGCGAGGGTCTGGAGGGCGTCGCCCGCGAGGATAGCGGTGGCCTCACCGAAGACGACGTGGCAGGTGGGCTGGCCGCGACGGAGATCGTCGTTGTCGAGTGCAGGGAGGTCGTCGTGAATGAGGGAGTAGGTGTGGAGCATCTCGAGCGCCGCGCCGAGGTCGGGGATGCCTTCGGGAAGGGTGCCTGCGACCATGCGGCAGGCTTCGATGCAGAGGATGGGGCGCAGACGTTTGCCACCGGCGAAGGTGCTGTGGCGCATGGCGCGGTGGATGGAGTGTGGCAGCGTTTCCGGACCAGGCAGCAAGCGTTCCAAAGCGGCGTCGGTGAGGGCTGCGCCGGAGACAAGCAGATCTTTTACAGTAGACGGCATCTTCTTGATGATAAATCAGCGCGGATGGCGGCGACGGCGCAGGTTGAATAGCAGGATGGCGACGGAGGCTACGGAGATGGCTACTCCGGTTGTCTGGTCGGTGGTGCGGGTGTAGGCGATGTCGAGATGCGATGATCCGGCGGGGATGGGGAAGGCGGTGAGGCCGTCGTCGCGTTGAAGCCGCGTGGTGACGAATTGATGATTGAGGGTGATGCGCCAGGCAGGGTAGTTGCGCAGGTTGAGGATGATGACCTGCTGGGTGGGTGAGGTGAGGTCAAGCGGCCAGTGGAGTGGTCCGGAGATGGCGTTTGGTGGTGGTGGGGCGTCGGGATCGGGTGCGAGCCAGGAGGGAGGGTTGGATTTTCCCAGGACGTCGTTGTCGGCGTCGGTGGGGGTGTACTCGTCGGTTGGGTCGGTTCCGGCGGAGGAGTGGAAAAGGGAGAGGCGAGCGGCGACGGTGTCTTCGGGATCGCAGTCCTGTCGGAATTGACGATAGCCAGCGAAGATGAGGGCGGAGACGAGGATGAGGCTGATCAGGGCGGCTTGCGTTTGTGTGAGGCGCAGGTTGCGGAGGGTGATTGCGAGAGAGAGGGCGAGAGCTGGGGTGAGGATGGCGAGGAAGCGCCATGGGAATTGGAGGAAGGAGAGTTCTGGGGCGTGACTCCAGATGGTTGCGGAAAGAGGAGTAAGGAGCAGGGTAATGACTGCGGTGAGGCTTATTAGGGCGTAGAGAAGATTTCGGGTGGAGTTGCTTTTGCGGCTTTGCAGGAAGGCGGCGAAGAGCGATGCGGCGGTTGCTATCAGGAGGCTAATGGCGAGGAGAGAGGCGGTGCGGAGGACAGCGTCGTGATCGGGGTCGGGGGTGTGATGGAAGAGGAAGTTGTCGGTGATGCGCATGCCTTCGACCATGGCCATTTTGATCTGGACGAAGCGGCGCTCGTAGGCGGCGGGAAGGACGTAGAAGGCGGCGAGGCCGAGGCCGAGTGTGGTTCCGGCGACGGTGTTGAGGGCGAGGCGGGTGGGTGGCGTTGCGCTATCGATGGGTTTCCGGAGGGTCAGTATGAGGCGGACTAAGGCGAGGATGGCGAGGCTGTAGCAGCCGATGACGGCGGCGGGGGCGTTGGTGAGCCAGAGGAGCGCGATGGGGATGGCGATGCGGGGGATAGTGACTCGTTTGCGGAGGATCGCGTGGAGGATGAGCGGGAGCCAGGCGGCGGCGAGGAGTTCGGCGTAGGCGGTGCGCTCGTATGCGGTGAAGAGCATGTAGGGGTTCACCGCGTAGAGTGCGGCGACAAGGAGCGCTGTGCTGGGTGGGACGAAGTCGCGGAGAAGGCGATGGCACGCTAGGCCGGCGGCGGTGAGCACGAGCCAGGTATAGACGATGGGGGTGCCGGTCCATGGGAGCAGGAGGCCGAGGACGGCTCCTATGCTCCAGGAGAGCGGCGGGTAGAAGACGAAACGGGGCTCTCCGGCGTTGAAAGCAGGGGTGAAGGCCCAGTGCGGGTGCAGGTTGCCGTGAGAGAACTGGGTGGCGGCTTCCATCCAACTGAGGATGTGGAAGTCGAAGTCGTGACCGCAGGAGCAGCCGTTGAGGATGAGGGGAAGGACGGCGATCAGCGCGACCAGCGGAAAGAGCAGGAGAGTGAGTCTCCCGTGTGTGTGTCTTTCGCTGGAGGGTTCTGAGGCGCTCGTCATTGTGGGGTGAGGATCAGGGTGTGGGTTGTGGAGGATTGAACGGCGGCATCCGTGTAGGGGAAGGGGAAGGTTTTACCGGTGTACCAGGCCTGGAACTGGTCCATGAACCAGGGACTTGCGGGGTTCCCGGATTGACCGAGGACGACGTTGAGGGTGGAGTGGTCGAGGTTGGAGAGGTCGGCGGTGAAGCGTTCGGAGGGGCCGAAGGTCTTGCCGACCTGCTTGACGGTAGAGGTGTCGCCGCTCTGGGGCAGTGGGCCGGTTCCAGTGGGAAGGCCGAGGAGGTGTTGGAGAAGCGGCGTGCTGGAGAAGATGGGGTGCTCGATGTCCACGGGATGAACCTTGCCGTAGTGCCAGGTGGTCAGGTCAGAGGGGGCGTGTTCATCGTGGAGACCTTGCTCGACGGCATCAACGAGCAGAGCATCCCAACTGGCGTAGGTGGAGGGCAGCCAGCGGGTAGGTGTGTGCATGATGAGCTGTTCCTCGGCAAAGCTCTTCTCGCCCCAGGAGTATAGCTTTTGCGCATCGCCGAGCTTTGGCGTAAGCAGTAAAGGCCAGAGGGCGGTGCGGGTGGCATCGACGATGGCGGGTGCGGAGGCGTTGGCGTCGACGGTGCCGTTCCAGCCGCGGAGGATATCGGCGGCCTGATGCAGGCGCTTCTGCTTGCCGGAGGGGATGGTGGCGTGGTCGATGGCGTAGGCGAGGCGCTGGGCGACGACACGGTCGAGGTCGGAGGAGATGTCGGTCTGGAGCGTGAGCATGTCGGCTGGAGTGAGGTTCTGCTTTGCGGCGAGGACCTTCCAGATACGCTCATTGCGGTAGGGCGCGGCCCAGTCGAGGGTGATGGGATAGGGGTAGTCGTCGGGGACGATGCGTGCGTTTGCTGTGGCGAGGATGCCGCCGGGCGGATCTTCGACGTGGGGGAGCTGGTCGAAGGGGATGTATGGAGCGGCGGTGGACCACTCGTTTGCCGTGACGCTGGCGTCGGCGGGGACAGGGCTGGGTGATGTTGGGTGCGCCGGGTCGCCGCGTAGAGGGATTCGGCCTACGGCGTGGTAGCCGATATGGCCCTGGTCGTCGGCGTAGACCATGTTTTGCGAGGGCCCGCCGAAGGTGGAGAAGGCGTCGACGAGGCTGACGCCGTCGGTGGCGCTATTGACGGCGAAAAAGGGAGAGGTGACGGTGGTCGGATCGTAGATGGTCCAGCGGAGGGAGATGGGGCGCTTCTCGCTGGGGTAGAGTCCGGAGATGATGGGCGTGGTGATGGCTCCGTGGCGTGTTTCGGGGATGTCGAGCGTGACGTTGTGGCCGCTGTGGACGCGGATGATCTCGTGCTGGTGCAGCAGGGGCTGCCAGGTGCCGTCGGTGGCCTGGAACTCGGCTGAGTCCCCGGAGCCTCGGAGGCGCTCGATGGTGAGGTCTTGCACATCCGCGCCGAGGTTGGTGAAGCCCCAGGCGATGTGGTCGTTGTGGCCGACGATGATGAAGGGGGTTCCAGGTAACGAGACGCCTGCGACGTGGAACTCGCCGGTGGGTGTGGGGGCTTTGAGGTCGGCCTCGTACCAGATGCCGGGGACGCCGTGGCTGAGGTGCATGTCGTTCGAGAGAAGCGGTTTGCCGGAGGCGGTGCGGGCTCCGGAGACGACCCAGTCGTTGGAGCCTGCGGCGCAGCCATCGCAGGTGTTGCTGGTGAAGGGGGCCATGTCAGCCTTTGCGTCGAGGAGGGCCTGGATATGTTGCGGCGTGGCGAGAGCGGGGTTGGCTGGACGGGTCAGCTTCGTCTGGGACTTGTCGAGGGGAATGTCTTCGAAGTCGGTTTGTGGCTGTGTGAGATCGACGAGGGGCTGGACGACGGGATGGTCGCGCCAGGATCCGACAGGGTAGAGATCGGCGAGGAGATCGGGAGAGAGTTTGGAGGTGATGGTCTCGCGGCCCAGCTTCTCGGGGAAGGAGTTGGTGAGGTCCTCGAACATGACGAGGCCGACGAGGAGGGAGTCGCGTGGGGTCCATGGTGCGGGGGAGAAGCCGAGGATGCGGAATTCGACGGGCAGGTGCTGGCGCTGGACATCGATGGAGGCGTTGACGCCGCGGGCGTAGAGCTCGAGCCAGTGGAGCTGGTCGGAAGGCAGGACGGCCAAAGCGCGGTCGGCGGAGGCACGGAGTTGCAGGACGCGCTGGGTGCGGTCGTGTTCGATGAGGCTGCTGCCAAGGATCTCGGCGAGCGTACCGGCGGCATGGCGGCGGAGGGTCTCCATCTGCCAGAGGCGGTCCTGCGCGGTGATGTAGCCCTGGGCGAAGACGAGGTCGTCGAGTGAGTGTGCTCGGATGTGAGGGACGCCGTGGGCGTCGCGCTGGACGGTGACGTCGGCACTAAGGCCGGGAACGGCGAGGGTGCCGTCGATCTGGGGCAGGGAATCGCGCACGGCGGCGCGGAGCCAGTGGTGGGCGGTGATGTATCCGACGGCTCCCAGGACGACGATGCCGAGGAGGACGAAGCTGAGGATGCGGAGCAGGCGCTTCGGTCGGTGTGCAGGGCTGGGAGTGGTGGAGACATGCGAGCTTTCGGCGGCGTGACGGCGGCCGAGGGCGACAGGATCGACTTCGCTCGCGGCGCGGTCGGGGAGATGGGAGTCGAAGGAGTCCATGTGCTAGCCAAAGTCTAATGCAGACGTGAGGTTGGAGGTGTCGTCCCGAGGAGAGGGGCGCTGCTATGCTCGTGGAACGTAGGTGGAGGTGAGGCTGATGTTCGGTAGTTCGGGAGTACATGCGGTGCAGACGGTCTTTCTTCTTCTGCTGCTGATGGTGGCGATCTTCGCGCTGGTGGCGCGTCGGCTGAAGATCTCGTACCCGATCGTGCTGGTCGTGGCGGGGCTGATCATCAGCTTTGTGCCGCATATTCCTCGCATTCCTCTTAGCCCGGACCTGGTGTTTCTGATCTTTTTGCCGCCACTGCTCTACTCCTCGGCGTGGACGATGTCGTGGCGGGAGTTTCGCCATAACCTGCTGACCATCACGATGCTGGCGGTTGGGCTGGTTGCGTTCACGGTCTGGGGAGTGGCGGAGTTCGCTGACCGTTTCATCACTCTGCTGGATTGGAAGTCGGGGTTTGTTCTGGGGGCGGTGGTTTCGACTACGGACGCGATTGCGGCGACGTCAATTGCGCGTACGTTGGGGCTGCCGCGTCGGATTGTGGACATTCTTGAAGGGGAGAGCCTGCTGAACGATGCGACCGGCTTGCTCGCGCTGGAGTTTGGCTTACAGATGGTGGTGCGGGGCGAGACTCCAACTGCGGGGGCCGCAGTGCTTCGGTTGCTGTACCTGGTCTTCGCTGGAATTGGGATTGGGTTGTTGATTGGCCTGGTGGTCGGATGGTGGGAACGGTTCATCGACGATGGCCCGATTGAGATCGTGGTTAGCCTGATCGTGCCTTATGTCGCGTATCTGGCGGGTGAGGGTGTTCATGCGTCGGGCGTGTTGGCGGTGGTGGCGTGCGGTCTGTATCTGAGCCGGAAGAGTGCGACGTATCTCACGCCGGCGGCGCGGATTCAGATCTACGGTGTGTGGGATGCATTGACGTTCATGATGAATGGGATCGTCTTTGTATTGATTGGCCTACAGTTGCCGTATGTTCTTGGTGGCATTCGTGAGTTGAGCAGGTTGACGCTGTTCGAGTATGGCGCGGGATTCAGCCTGATCCTGATTGCGTTGCGGATGCTGTGGGTGTTTCCAGTAGCGCAGCTTATCTTCTGGATACGGAAGAGATTTGGCCGCAATGAAGAGCGGCCGGGTGCGCGTGGGATGTTCGTCATCGGATGGACAGGGATGCGCGGCGTGATCGCGCTCGCGGCGGCGATCTCGCTTCCGGAGACGCTGGCGAATGGTGCGCCGTTCGGGGCGCGGAATCTGATCGTCTTTCTGACCTTCAGTGTCATTTTAGTGACTCTGGTGGTGCAGGGATTGACGCTGCCACCGTTGATTCGGGCGCTTGGGCTGTCGGGTGCTAGTGGGATGGGCACTGAAGAGTTGGAGGCGCGGCGCATCATGCTGGAGGAGGCGCTTGTGCATCTCGAAGCGGGTCGGATTGCCGATGGCGAGAGCTTTGCGCATGTGTATGAGGATCTGACGCATCGATATCGGCATCGACTGGCCGCGGTTGGCGGTGAGGTTGAGGATGAGCACGATCATAGCCCGGAGACCTACCAGCGTCTGCGGGAGATCGCCCGGAGCGCGGTGCAGGCAGAGCGACGGGCGATGATTCGGCTGCGCAACGAGGGGCGCATGAGCGACGATGCGATGCGGACGATGGAGCGGGAGCTGGATCTGGCAGAGAGCCGATATCAGGCGATAAGGCTGGACTGAGGCTGCTCCGTTATTCGTTACTGCTCCGCTCCTTGGGCAGAGTGAAGAGGATGATGAGACTGACGAGGGCCAGGATGAGCAGGACGTAGATGCTTCCTTCGGGGCCGGTCGCTCCACCGCTCATAAGGGGCTTGCCGAATGGGTGCGTGGCGAGGAGATGGTGCTGCACCATGGTTCCGCTGTCGGCGACGCCATAGAGGAAAGATTGCGCCCAATCCCATGAGGTGTGGAAGCCGATCGCCCACCAGAGTGATCCGGTCCGCCAGAGGCTGAGGCAGAAGACCATGCTGGCAAGACCGGCGGCGAGCAGGCCTATGGGAGACTCACCGGGATTTTTGCCATGGCCGAGTCCGAAGAGAATCGAAAAGATGAGGGCCGAGGTCCAGAAGCCCAGGGCCTTACTGTGACGAGTTTCAAAGGCCCATTGGTAAAGGACTGTGAGGCCACGGGTAAGGGTGAACTGAAGATAGCCGCGAGTGACGTATTCCTCGAGCAGGCCGACCAGAAGGAAGCCTACGAGCCAGAGAGCTCCATAACGGAAGATATCGGAGCCGAAGAGGAGACGGCTGTTGATGACGAGTAGGCCGGTCTTCCAGAGGATAAGGAAGAGAAGGGTGAGACAGGTGACTCCCCAGGCAAGGCCAGCGAGAAAGCGGGGAAGTTTGCGATTGCCGCCGAGGCCGTAGACGGAGTTGGGACGGCGCTCGATCTTCGACATGATCCAGGTGACGAGGAGGGTCGCGAGGAAGGGGAGGGACTCGGCGATGTACATGAAGGTGGGAGTGACAGGCGCGTCAGCGGCACTCTTTCGAGGGATGAGGTGCAGGAGGCGGCTGATGGCACTCACTCCCGAGAAGGATGCGGCCATGAGCACAATGAAGATGAGTAGGCTCCAACCGGCACGCAGTCCGTCAGGGCCGATGAAGATGGAGTGAGTCGCAGGGGATACTTCCTCGGACAGCGCAGTGTTGTCGTTCAATGGTGGTTCCTCAAGTTATGAAAGTCTATACGGAAGCTGGCTGCGAGCGGTTCGCTTGACAGGGCGGGCAGCGCGGCTATCCTTAGAGATTCGCCCCTTGCGAAGGAAGCCGGGACGAGTGCTGGAGAGGATATTACCTTGGACTGCCGGATTTTTTATCACGATCATTGTTTTGACGGGGCTTGTTCGGCCTCGCTGTTTACACGGTTCCATCGCGAGTGCATCGGGACGGTGAAGGAGTTTTCGTATCACGGGCTGGTGCATCGCGCCGGAGGGCTGTTCGATGAGGCGGCGTTTGTAGATGGGGAGAACGCGATCGTCGACTTCAAATATCTGTCGTCTCCGAAAGTGACATGGTGGTTCGATCATCATCTGAGCGCGTTTCTGACGCCGGAGGATCAGGCGGAGTTTGAACGCGGGCAGGTGGATGGGAGCGAGACGCTGCGGAAGTTTTATGACGCGTCGTATGTCTCGTGTACGAGCTTGATCGCGGATGTGGCGACGGCAAAGTTTGGGTTCGATGCGGCTCCGCTGGCGGAGCTGATCTATTGGGCGAACATTGTGGACGGCGCGAAGTACGAGAGCGCGACGGCGGCGGTAGAGATGGCCGAACCGGCGATGAAGCTGACGATGGTGATCGAGAGCAGTCCGGACGAGACGCTGGTGCAGAAGCTGATTCCGCTGCTGACGGAGATGAAGCTCCAACAGGTGCTGGACCAGCCATTTGTACAGGAGATTCTGGGGCCGCTGATGGAGCGGCACCTGGCGGCGATCGGTTTGATTGAGGAGCGGTCTTCGCTGCACAAGGGCGTGATTGCCTTTGATATCACGGATAAACCGACGGAGGGATACAACAAGTTCATCCCGTATTACCTGCATCCGCAGGGGACGTACAACGTGGGGCTGAGCAAGTCGAGCTTCCGGACGAAGGTGTCTGTGGGAACGAATCCATGGACGCCGCTGCCAGCGTCGGAGTTGGTAAATATTGCGGCGATCTGCGAGCGCTACGGCGGCGGTGGACACGCGCGGGTGGGAGCGATCAGCTTTCCTCCGGATCGTGAGGACGAAGCGCAGAAGGCTGCTCAGGAGATTGTGTTGGAGTTGCAGGGAGCTTAGTCAGAGAAATTTCGCTCGGGGTGTAATGTTTCTTCTCCTGCTGCGTCAGCCCTTTCGAACGCAACAATGGGCGTTCGAGGAGAAGAATATGCAAACGATTGAAACGAAGATTTGCCCCTGTGGACCGGCGTGTGGCTGCGGTCCTGACTGCGACTGTCCGGGTTGCAACTGCCCGAACAGCGACTAAGGTACTCTTCCACTCATCCAAATATCTGCGGGTGGGAGTTGACGTTCCTATCCGCAGAGCTATTTTTATGTCAGAGACCATGCTCAACTCGCTGCTCGACCTTCGCCGACAGTTTCTCGGCTTTGTCCAGCGCCGCGTCCATGAACGCGCTGTCGCAGAGGACATTCTGCAAACCGCCTACTTGCGTGCTCTTGAGTCGGGTAGTGATCTACGTGAGGACGAATCCGCTGTCGCGTGGTTTTATCGCATCCTCCGGAACGCGGTTATCGATCACTACCGGCGACGAACGACCGAAGGAGCGGCTCTCGAACGCTGGGCTCACGAACTGGAGACGGAGACCAGCCCTGATCCCTTGCTTCACGAAACCTCATGCCAGTGCATTGCGGGTGCGCTCGATCTCCTTACGCCTGCCTATGCGCGACTGCTGCGCGAGGTTGATCTCGGAGAAGTGACCCTTTCCAGTTACGCTCATTCTGAAGGAATTACTCCGGGTAATGCTGCTGTTCGGGCCCATCGCGCACGCGCCGCGTTGCGCAAACAGCTCATTCGCTGCTGCGGTACTTGCGCCACGCATGGGTGCCTCGACTGCACCTGCCGAGCGACTGTGGCCGTACGAGTTTAGTCAGTTAACAGCAAAAGCAACGGGTAGAGCGGCCTGAAGATTAGGCGCTCCGCCCGTTTTGATTGACCCTCGAAAAGTTGGAGTTTGGTGCGCTTGATATAGGACTGATTATGTCGTATATCTAAATAGGACTTAACTAGTCCGAAAGGTTTCAATGCGTTTGGTTCCGATCCGTCTTAGCGTCGTTCTGTATCTTTGCTTCTCTGCTTCCTACGGTTTTGCGCGCTCCCATGAAGGCTCCACCAGTTCGGCGGAGAGCTCTCGGAGCTGCCAGCCGCCGGCGCCGGGAGCTTCGCTCCAATCACTCAGTGGGACTGTCTTTGATCCAACCGGAGCCATCGTGCCGGGGGCGGCGCTTCGCGTTGAGTGCGGCAGCTTCTATCGGCAGACTCTTTCCGATGGCGCTGGGCACTACATTCTGCGTGTTCCGGGCGGTAGCTATACCCTCGATGCTGAATCGACCGGATTTCTTCCTCAGGTTCGAGAGCTTGTCGTACAGAGTGGTTCGAACACGGTCGATCTTCGATTGGGCATCGCCGCTGAGGGGCAGTCGGTGGAGGTGAATGCTGGTCCGGATTATGTTACTTCGACGGTCGACTCCGGGACGAAGACCTCGACACCGCTGATCGACACACCGCAGTCGATCACCGCAGTTACGATGGCGCAGATGCAGGCGCGCGACACCCAGACGATT
The DNA here is from genome assembly GCF_013410065.1 of Granulicella arctica. Taxonomy (NCBI): domain Bacteria; kingdom Pseudomonadati; phylum Acidobacteriota; class Terriglobia; order Terriglobales; family Acidobacteriaceae; genus Granulicella; species Granulicella arctica. The sequence goes on along the minus strand of NZ_JACCCW010000002.1, from coordinate 1,879,162 downwards.
GCCGACACGCTGCGCTACTCGGCAGGAGTGGATGCTGAGCCGTATGGTACGGATACCCGGGTCGACTGGTTTTTCATCCGAGGGTTTGGAATGACCTTCGATGGGCTCTTTCTGGATGGGTTGGCGGTTCCGAAGATTACCGGCGCAGACGCGGCCTATACCTCGAATCCTTTCTCGTTGCAGCAGGTGGACATTCTCAAGGGACCGGCCAGCGTGTTGTATGGACAGACGGAGCCGGGAGGGCTTGTGAATCTGACGTCGAAGCGGCCTGCGGAGACGCCGCAGGGGGAGATTCGCTTTGAAGGAGGCAACTTCCACCGGTATCAGGGAATGGTCGATGTCTCCGGTCCGCTCTTTGGTTCCAAGACGCTTTTCTATCGCGTGAACGGTCTGGCGCGTGGGTCGAAGTCACAGGTTGAGTTCGCACGCGACGATCAGGATTACATTGCGCCTTCGCTGCTGTGGAAGCCGAGCGATCGGACCTCGCTGGTTGTGTTGGGGAACTATCTCGATCTTCGAACTGGATCGGTTGGGGGATTTCTTCCAGCGCAGGGTATGACTCTGGCGGGCGGCAAGATTGCACCGAACATCAACGGACCGATTGGGACCAGCTTCTTCGACTCTGAACCGGACTACGACAACTTCCATAAGGTCGAATATTTTAGCGCGACGCAGTTACAGCATCAGCTCTCTGAGCACTGGACGCTGCGCAATAATTTCCGTTATCTCCGCCTTGGGCTGCCGCAGTATATCGGTTTGTATGGCACGGGATTTCTCCAGACCGCAACGATCTGCGCGACGAACCCGAACGCTTCAGCCTGCACGCACACGCTTACTCGATCGGCCATTCTAGGAAATCAGAATAATGGTCAGTATGCCGTCGATCAGCAGTTCCAGGGGAACTATCGCACCGGGAAGTGGTCGCAGACCATGCTCTTTGGCTACAACTATCAACATCAGGGTTCGAACGTAAAGCTCGGCTATGGTCCATCGGATGTCTACGGCGTGCCCGGCGATCCGGCCAACGGTCCTAATATCGACATCTTCAATCCTGTGTATGGAGCCGCGGTTCCCAGCCCTGGTTACTCCACCACCAATACGATTGGTACGCTCCAGCAGCATGGCGTTTATGCGCAGGACCAGATCACCCATGGCCACTTGAACTTCGTGCTGAGCGGCCGTGAGGATTGGGCTCCGGAACACATCTTCGATAATCTGGCGCAGCAGCATATCGACAGCAACCCGTCGAAGTTTACAGGGCGTGCGGGTGTGCTCTATCACTTCGATATTGGCGTGGCTCCGTACTTCAGCTATTCGACCTCGTTCAATCCGATCTTCGGGATCAATCCTTCGACGTCCAAGGCGTTCAAGTCCGATACTGGCGACCAGTACGAGGTTGGCCTGAAGTACGCTCCGAATGGCGTCAACGCGTTTGTGACTGCTTCTCTGTTCCAGGTCACGGAAAAGAATCTCCAGACAAGCAATCCGGTCAATCCGCTTATTACGGATCAGTCGGCGGAGCAGCGTTCGCGAGGCATCGAGCTGGAAGCTCATGCGTCGCTCTCGCATAATCTCAACACGATTGCGACCTTCAACCACCAACAGGTGATCTACAGTAAGCCGTACTATGGTGCGGTGGGTGTTCGACCGGTCACGGTTCCGGCGAACCAGGCGTCGCTGTGGCTGGACTACGACCCTCAACACGGTCCCGGCATTGGCATGGGAGCGCGCTTTACCGGCAAGACTCCTGGAGTTGTCTTCACTGGGCAGTCGACGGATTTTTATGTTGATAGCCACACGCTCTTCGACGCCGAAGCGCACTATGCTGTTGGCAATCTTCGGGTAGGTATCGATGGGAAAAACCTTCTAGACAAGGTCTATGTGGCCTATTGCTATGGAAGTTCGTCTTGCAATTACGGTTACCGGCGCACGGTGAACGGCAATTTGACGTATCGTTTCGCGTCTCTGCTCAAGCCCTGGAAGCAGGAGTAGAGCGGTGTTGCTATGGCATCGTCTGTTGTACAAGCCACGTCAAACCCTGGCGCGGCGCGTGGCGTTTCAGATTCACCTGTGGTGTGGCGTCGGCCTTGGACTCTATATGGCGCTGATTGGTCTGAGTGGTTCAGCGCTTGTCTTCCGCTCCGAGATCGAACGTGCGTTGCGTCCTAAGCTGTATGTCCTGCATCCGGGCGCAACATCTTCGGCGCGGCCGACGCTTGATCAGTTGCTGCATACTGCTACGAGTGCTCTTCCTGACTGGCAGCCGCGTGGCTTTGAACAGCTTGCCTCGAGTCCGTCGACGATGCCTGTCCAACCGGTAGTCCTCTATATGATGCCGCGTCCTGGCCATGCAGTCTTCGCTCCGCACTCCTTCACGCCGGATCAGCTGCTGGTATACCTCGATCCATACTCGGGTGCTTTGCTTGGGGCGAGATCGAGGTATGCCGGAGTGATGGGGCTGGCTGCGAATCTTCACTACTATTTACTGGCAGGGGAGCGAGGATATGTCGTCAATGGAGTGCTCGCTATAGCCTTCCTCGGCGTTGCTCTGACAGGCTGGATCCTTTGGTGGCCCGGAGTGAGCCGAGCGATCTCCGCGTTGCGTATTCACGGATTGCGAAGGAGCCTTCATGGCGGTCGGAGCAACTGGAGGCGGTTCAATTGGGACCTTCACGCGACCGGTGGTTTCTGGTCTAACCCCGCACTGATCGCGGTCATTGCCACCGGCATCTTCTTTGTTTTTCCCCAACCAATACTGCGAGGGTTAGCTTTTGTGACGCACACGGACCCAGACGTAATTCGGGCTTGGTATTCCGCTCCGACGCTACCTCTCCGACCGCTAGGCGGGGAGTTGATCACGGTTCAGGATGCCTGGCGCGCGGCCGCTGACTCTCTTCCTCAAGGCGCTTATGTCGACTATCTGGCGCTTCCTTCCGAACCGGGTAACTCGTTCGAGGCGATCGCGTACTATCCGCATTCCGCGCCCTATGCACAGCCGTTTCGGGTCTATATCAATCCCTTTGATGCAAGTCCTATGCAACAGCTGGATTCGCGCAGTTTGCCTCTGGTTATGCGGGCTGTGCTTTATGTGTACGCTGTTCACTTCGGCCGTTTTGCCGGCGTGGTCTCCCGAGTGCTTTGGTTTCTTCTCGGCCTTTTCCCTACAGTGCTGCTCGTTACTGGACTCATCATGTGGTGGAGCCGCTCACTCCGACGGAAGCTAAAACGGCATTGAAGATAGCAAGCCTAAACTGCTGCTTTCTGCGGTTGCTTTATTGAAACTACAAAAACCTAGGCAGTATTGGCATATAGAAAACACCTAGGCAGCCACTTGTATCGTGATGGCGAAACAGCACCCTCTATCTCGAGGTTCAAACGCCAGGTCCCCACCAAAACTCTTCATAATTGATTGTGAAACATACAAGCCAAGACCGCTGGAATCAGCCCCCTGTTGGAATGGCCGGAAAAGATCCTGTGAATTTGCTATGCCAGGCCCAGTGTCGTGAATGCGAACGATGAAATACTCGTTATCCCTTGTAGCCTCCACTGTTAGATGTCTATCGCTGCAATCTTCCATGGCCCGAAGACTATTCTTGGCAAGATTGAGAAAGACCTGAATAAGTCCGTATCGATCCGCCCAGACAACGGATTGAGTTCCTTCGATCTTCCAAAAAAGTTCAACCTCAGACTCCCGGCATGCTGACTCAATCAGAATCCGGACCTCGTCTAGCACCGGTCCTAACTCTACAGCCTGCCTTCCCTTGTCGGATGAACGAACAATATCGAGATCGGACAGTCTCTCCATGCCGTGAATTAGCGTTCCTAGTGCTTCGAAGTCCTCGTTTCCACACAATATGCCTAATCGGTCTAGATTTTCGTACATGACTCGAGCTGTTCCTGAAAGATTACGTATTTCATGAGAAACAGCACTCATCAGAATTCGCGCATTTTTCAATAAGTAGTCCAAACTTAGATCTTCGCGATGGACAAGTTCTTCAGAGAGATCAACTATGATCGCAGCCAGCCGGTTACCTGATTGTGTGGTGTACGTTGAAAACCATATTCCGGCAAGGAAGGTTTCACCATCTGCCCTTTGTCCGCAACACTGCATGGTCGTCCTGAAAGGGTGAGCTTTCCTGGAGCGGGCGGCGATCAGCAAGGCAGGAAGGTACTTCTGAATTGCTTGAGATTTTAGCTCTCCTTGTCCAGGAGCCAATATTTCTTGTGCCGCCAGGTTCGCAAGTAGTATTTCTCCCTTTGAGTCGACTGTGAGAATAGCAGCAGGGCTACTTTCTACTAAGACGCGGAGTTGTTCCTCCGCGTCTTTCCGCAACCGTACTTGTCCCTCAACCTCTTCAAGATGTTGCATGACGATACGGCGGTTTCGTACTAATTCGAAGACAAGAAATCCCGTTCCTACAAATCCTGCAGATGAAAGAATCAGCCGCACAATTGCTTCACTCGATGGAAGATTGCTGAAGGCTTCTTGCAAAACGGAACAGACGAGCGCCGCGCTCATGATCTGCCACCGAGCAAGAATTCCGCTAATTAGCATGATCGGAAACAGATAGAGGAAACCGATCGAGATGTAGGGTTTGGTGGACCAATCTGTAAAAGCGATCGTTACAACCAGAGTTGCAGCGGCAAGCAACAAGAGATTTCTGTTGGTTCGCGTGTAAATCGAAAGAATATCCATGCGTGCGTCACTGCCTTCTATGTGTGATGTATTCCCTACTGTAATGCACTTTCTGCATCCGACGCTCACTCGGAAAAAGATCCGCCAGCGTGCCGATTGATCCATCTTCCGATGGATCAATCGATGAAGTAGAAGGCGACTATTATCCAGATTTTTCTTTAAGGCTAAAGGTCACACTATACGGCCTAAATACCGGGCTCATGCATAGCCTATTAGTCTGACAAAAATACGTCGTATAGCTAGATACTTTCGCTTACACTCAGAAATAGGCAAGTGAATATCTTTTGGATGATCGGTTTTACCCATGATGCTGAAGATTCTCATGTATTCCAGACAAAGGGACAAGCCAGGTGGTTTTCTACGTTAAGAAAATCGTCCGACAGTGTTGATATGAATCAGGGAATTCGGATTCTGCTTATTGACGATCATGCTCTTTTTCGTGAAGGTGTTGGCCGATTACTTCAGGCTGAGCCCGATTTCATAGCGGTGCGGAGCTGCGGCCATATTCGAGAGGCTTTGCGTCTCCTCGAAGGCGAAGTAATAGATGTTGTTCTGCTGGACTATGACCTGGACGGAGAGTACGGGACGCTCTTTTTAGATGAGGCCAAGGCAAAGGGCTTTAAAGGCCACATCTTAATGGTAACGGCTGGCATGCCCAATGCGACAGTCTTGAAGGTTCTAGAGCAGGGAGCATCGGGGATTTTTCTTAAACAGGCTCCTCCTGCAGAGCTCGTTGAGGCAATTCATAAAATCATTAGCGGCCAGATCTGGCTCGATTCGCGGGCAATCAAACCTTTGATTGATGGCGTAAATCGTAGAGCCGAAGAAACGCGAATTCGCCCGTCTCTCAGCGCCCGCGAGCTGGCAGTAGTGCGGGCAGTCTGCGAGGGACTCTCGAATAAGCAGATAGCAGTAGAGCTTCAGCTGTCTGAAAGCGGGGTGAAAGGAGCTCTGCAGCAACTCTTTGCGAAAACGGGGGTTCGTACCCGAAGTCAATTAGTCCGCCTTGCTTTGGAGCAGCACTCTGATGATTGGCTGGATGGTGAGACTGGTGTAACCGACCACTGAATGAAATTCACTCATCCGAAGCCATGAATTCGCTCCGTGAGTATTTACTAGAGACTTTCATCTCACTTTTTTGCATACATCACTTGAATCAGTATCTTGAAAGATTCGCACGTTCTATCCGTTCGTTACCCTTTGGAGGCTGATCTCCAAAGGGTGGACTCCTCTGGGTGAAAGGCATGGAGCTATATGGTCTAAATAATTCCATCTTGCTTAAAATATCTATCAGGGCTTAGTTTGTAGCTCCTGCATTAAGCGTTTCTTAGAAAATTTTCCATGCAAGTACCAGGTAAGTTGGACAGCAACGCTGGTATCCGTATTTTTACCCGTTTTATAAATCGGAGCTTTCCATGCTTCGTGCTGTATCCAGCCACGCAATTCAACGTCTTTGTTGAAGCGCTTTATAGTAGAGACCCGAAAGACATTCTGCGTTGTGCCTCCTGGGATAAAATCCTTCGCAGCTTTCGCATTGCGATAAGAGAACTGCACCTCTTCGCTAGGTGACAGATGATAGGTCAACCATGACTGACCGCCTTTAGATTCGCGCCCGATCGCGTCTCCGAGAATGAACCCTTTATTAGTGTATCCCTGCTTTTGCACGAATTCGGTGTAGAGGTAATTCCCGCCGCTGCTACGTCCGGTCGGAGGGTCCGTGCTTACGGCTTCTACGCGAAGATCAAGGTGCTCGAGGTGTGGAAACCGTGCTAGATAAATACCAGGTCTGACACCGGCATGTCGAGGAGCATCGATGGGGCTTACGTCGTCATGGACAAGCGAGTCTGTATATAAGGTCAGCCAGTTGCGCACAAAAGGCAACCTGTACGTAAAGTCAAAGGTGCCAAAACGGGCTCCAGGGTCGTTTCGTGAAAACTTCTCGGATGCGGGCACATTTTGAAAGCTGAAAAAACTTTTCAAGAAGGTATGCAATGTGATTGGAACATGTCCCTCTCCACCCCAGATAGTGGAACGTTCAAAACCCATTTCTAGATTAGCTGTCGGTTTAAAACTTATCTTCTCAACGTGTATCCAGGGATCATTAGGGTCTGTGTGTCCTTTCAGGCTTCCGACGAAAAACTGGTATCGAAATGAACCTGTAAAACGTGAAACTAGAGGAACATAGAGTGGTTCGATGCGATCGATCTGAAAGGCATATATATTTTCAGCGTCATTGCTCCAGGCAAAATTTCCGCCTCTAGCAGGGCCCATCCAGTGATCGTTTTTGCCAAAGGAAAATTCGTGATTTAGCAAAAAATAGGAAACATTTGCTTCCACAATGCGAAAATTATTTGCTGGGCTAATCGGACCTGAAGGAATAGTAGCTTGATTCGGATTGCTTGAAATTGGCGCAGCGTCGATAGTTGCAAGATCATTAGCTAGAGACTGAGAATAGCCAGGAGCGCTTGGAGCATGTTGGTACTCTCCTCTAAAATACAACGCAAATCGTCCCGCTTGGCTCCTGGTGCTGAACCCGCTTATTGGGTTGAACCCCTGCTCGTAAGGTCGGCCATAATCGTTAGTAATTGTTTGCCCGAGGTGGAAGCTGTCACGCAGTGGTGTGCCTGATATGCCAAGGATGCGAGTGTAAGTACTCTCCAGTTCTGTATGCTGTTCGTGTGGTTCATTTAAATCCTCCACGTCGGGAGTGAGTTCCTTTTGCAAAATGCGATAAATCGAACATGCCTCATCATTACGACTATCGTCATTGATTTTACTGTAGGACTCTTCGAGCATATGCGCTATGCTCAATCGAGTCCAAGGACGAATACCGGAATAAGCTGTATTGATATAACCCAGGCTATGCAAGCGATCGATAGCAGGGTACATCCAGCTGTCTATCGGGACATAGGTTGAGCCCAAGGGATCTACGTAAGGGCTATCGATAACAAAATCGTCTACGCATTGGGTAGGCTTCTGCGCAAAGGAATTAGGTAATAGTACGCAGAGAGGTGCGAAATAGTATACCCATCGGATGAGCTTCATCTTTACCTCAAATATTGAATAGCCATCCATTCTGTCTAGATATTTCCACTGTCTAGACAGCAAGTGATCTGCTCATTTTGGAGGCAGAATCGATGGTCTTAGGGACGTCCCTTGCATGCGTATATGAGTCGTACATTACGACTAGGGAAAATCAGAGCCAGTAAAACCTGACGAGCACTAACTTCGAGTCTCCTCCTTCATGTTGTTACATTTTTTTCATGCATATCTGTGATTGCATTAGGGGGTGAATCAGATCTCAAACTCCGGTTCTGGTTTTGGTAAGACGTCGTTCTCTCCGGAGATCCATACATATAGTGTGGGCAATAAAAAGATACTCATTACCAGATCCGCAATGAGCCCGCCGACGATCACGATGGCAAAGGGGCGCTGGGAGTCAGAACCAATACCATGTGATGTAGCGGCAGGCAATAGTCCCAATGTGGCGACGAGCATCGTCATCATGATGGGGCGCAACCTGAGTACAGCTCCTTCTACCGCTGATTCTTCGATTGAGTGACCACGTACGCGGAGTTGATTCATGTATTCGAGCATGATGACGCCGGTTTGAACCGACACGCCAAATAGTGCCAGGAACCCCACGCTGGACGAAACGCTAATGTTAGTATGCGTTACTAAAAGCGCCAGCAATCCACCCACACGTGCCATTGCTACGTTGAGCAGGATCAATGTAGCCCACTTGAACGACTTGAACATCATGTACAGAATGATGAAGATCAAGAGGACAGTAATTGGTACAATGATTGCGAGCCTTTTATCAGCCCGTTGCTTGCTTTGGTACTCGCCTGCCCAGACAAAGTGATACCCCTTGTCTAAGGGGACCTGCTTATTGACTTTGTCAATTGCTTCTTCGACTGTACTGCCAAGATCACGATCACGCACACTGTACTTCACTGCGATGTACCGCTGTTCGCCTTCACGATAGATCTCTTCCGCACCATCTGTCGTCCCAATTGTTGTCAGCTGATCCAATGAAACACGTTCGCCGGATGGAGACAACAAACGGACATTCGTAATGGCTTCCTTGGTGTCGCGATATGGCTTCTGATAACGCAACACAAGATCGTATTGTGCTTCTCCTTTTAGTACCTCGCTGAGAATACTGCCACCAACAGCAGTCTGAATAGCGTCTTGAATATCTGCAACATTGATACCAAAACGTGCTGCAGCTTGACGATCTACGGTGAAGGTAAGGTTTGGTTGGCCAATAATACGGAATAGTCCAAGATCCTTTACTCCGTTGACCTTGCTCATGACGCTGACTACCTCATTGCCCTTTTGCTCGAGCGTCCTGAAGTCGTCGCCATAGATTTTGACCGACAGCTCACCTTTCACCCCACTGACTGCCTCTTCCATGTTGTCTTCGATTGGCTGCGAGAAACCCCAGATCACACCTGGAATCTTCTTCAACTGCTGATTCATCGAGGCGATAAGAGCGTCTTTGTCTCCATGAAAGACGGGACGCCACTCTTCCTTTGGTTTCAGGTTGACGTTATATTCCGTATCGAAAAATCCTGTCCAGTCTGTACCGTCATCGGGGCGACCAATCTGATCCACAACGTCGGTAACTTCTGGATAGCTGGCCATGATAATGCGAGCTTTATTGGAGATTGCCAAACTCTCCTCGGGGCCCGTGGATGGAGCAAGAGAACCGCGCACCCAGAGCGCCCCTTCATCCAGATGTGGTAGAAATTCGGAACCAATGACGCCACCAAACGCAAGATAGATTGCGATAATCAGGCCGAGTACGCCGATGCCAACGGTAATACCGCGATGATGAATAGCTTCGACAACCCGCTTTCGGTAGGTCGCCGTGAGATATTCCATCACGGGGTTCTTCCACTCTTTTGCTCCTTTACGGAATAGAAAGCTGGCCAGAACCGGGGCGATAATCATCGAGAAGATCAAGGCGCCCAGAAGTGCAAAAGCGACTGTCCACGCCATGGGTTTGAAAAGTCTACCTTCGACAGCTTGTAACGTGAAGATAGGAAGGTAAGCGGTGATAATGATGCCGATCGCATAGAATACCGGGCGCTGTACCTCGTGTGCCGCGGCACGAATCTTGTCCTGCGTGGTCTCTGCGCCATGATTCGGACGATTCAGATGACGGACGATGTTTTCGATCATGACGACTGCGCCATCAACCACCATGCCAAAGTCCAGGGCCCCAAGCGACAGTAGATTCGCTGGAATATGTTTGAGGTCGAGACAGATCGAGGCAAACAGAAGTGAGAAAGGAATCGTCAAGGCAACGATGATTGCGCCGCGCACATTGCCGAGGAACAACATCAGAATGATGACAACCAGCACGATGCCCTCAGTCAGGTTGTGCATTACTGTATGCGTCGTCAGATGAATCAGCTCGCTGCGATCAAGGAATGGCACAACCTTCACACCCTTAGGAAGAATGTAGTCATTCAACTCCTTAACCTTGGCCTCAATTCCTTTCAATGCTGGATCAGCGTCGCCGCCCTTTTGTAATAGGACCACGCCTTCCACCACATCGGGATTATCAATCAGCCTTCCATTAACGTCTTTGTAGGTTTTGGAGATTTGCCCTAGTCTGATCTTCGCGCCTTGGTCGACCTCGGCAATATCTTTAACACGGATCGGCGTTCCGTTCTGCGTTTTGATTAGAGTGTTTTCAATCTGTTGTACGTCTTCATACAAACCTGCTGACTGAACGTTAATCTGTTGTGCCCCGGCAACTATGAAGCTGCCTCCAGCATTTGCGTTATTGTTCGATAGCTGCTGCTCAACCTGACCAATGCTTAGACCATAGCTAACAAGTTTATCTGGGTTGAGACGAATCTGATATTCCTTAGTGAGGCCTCCAAAGCTGGCAACGTCAACAATTCCCGGAACATTCTTGAACTGCTTCTGGAGTGTCCAGTCTTCAATAGATTTTTGTTCCATGACATCGATACTTGGATTTTTGCTGTCAATCGTGTACCAGTAGATTTGCCCTGCTGGACTCCAATCTGTCTGTAGCTGTGGCACCAGTCCCGCAGGTAAGGTGACCATGCCGAGTCGTTCCAGCACACGTTCACGATTCCAGTTATTGTCGGAAGAATCATTGAAGTTCATCATGAGGCTCGATATACCAGCCAGGCTGAACGAGCGCACATTCATCAGGTCAGGGATTCCCGCCATCTGAATTTCAGTTGGAACAGTAATCTGCTTTTCGATATCCTCAGCCGAATGTCCTGGCCATTGCGTAATTACATTGACATAGTTGTCCGCAACGTCAGGATAGGCATCAACGGGGAGGTTATGAAACGAGATCGCACCCCAGACAAAGAGCAGAATTGCAATTGCCAGAATAAGAAAGCGACTCCGAAGAGCGAAGTCTACGAGAGCTCGGATCACTGCTTTGCCTCCAATGTGGCTTCGAGCTGTAGAACATTGGAAACAACCTGTTGTTCGGGATTAATGCCTGACAAAATCTCTTGTCGGGTATGATCCAGCATGCGGCCACCTCGTACTTCAACGCGCTTGAAAGAGTTTCCACCATTCGGAATAAAGACCCACTCGCGATCATGCAGATGCAGAACAGCCGATGCAGGCACCACAGGGTGCGCCTTTTGTTCTTTGCTATAAAAAGTTGCATTCACAAACATCCCCAGGCGCAATAGGCCGGGATTGGGAACCTCAATACGTACTTTTGCTGTGCGGATATTGGGATCAAGCAGAGCGTCGACTTCGCTAATGCGTCCAGTCAATACCTTCTCCGGATAGGCAGCCAATGAGATTTTGGCCTCTTGCCCAATCGCAAGTTTGTGAATGTCATTTTCGAAGACATCACAGATGACCCAGATGTGTGATAGATCGGCTACGGTAAATGCTCCCGTGTTACCCGCGTAGCTGACACCCGTTGCCGCTGCGTTGGTTACGTTTTGTGCCACGATGACGCCGGAGATCGGCGACTTTACATCGACAATGCTGGATGGATGCGCTTTATCGATGCCTAACGTCTTGAGTTGATCCTCCGACGCGACGAGATCGGCTTTTGCATCGTTCTCCGTATCCTCAGCTTGTTCGACGGCGCTAAGTGGGAGGGCGCCATGTAGATAGAGATCCTGCGTACGAACTAATGTTTTGCGTGCAAACACTTCATCGGCATCTGCCTTGATATAGGTATCAAATGCAGCGGTTGCGTCAGGGCTCTGTACTCTTAGGAGTAACTGTCCTTTGCGAACCTGATCGCCGATGCGAGCCAGAATATCGACTACGCGGCCGTTGGCAAGTGAGATTACAGGCTGCTCCATCGATACATCAGGATTCACCGCCCCTGTAGCCACTAACTCATCGGGTGCATCGATCTTCTCTGTTGTTACTAGAGGAAAGAGGTTTGGTTGATCTACGGTGACGAGGCTCATATCACCAGTCTCAACAACCTGCGGTTTCTGTGGAGCACCATCAGTAGGGTTGAACTTTTTTTCACATGCAGTCAACGAGAGACACGCGATGAGGTAGAGGGAGTTATTCAAGAAGGACTTTTTTATCATTGGATTACCTCACGCCCTACGGCAAGATTCAATTGACTGGCAGCCGTTAGATAGGCACCAATGAGTTGCAAGTACGCCAGCTGCACGGTACGGTAGTCACTTTGTGCATTGAGAAAATCCATCAGCGAAGCTCCTCCATGCTGATAGGCATAGGTCACCGTATCGCGTACTCTCGTTGCCTGATCTTTATATTTGTCGCGATAAGATACCAGCAGCGCGACGTTACTTCGTGCCTGCTCATACGCCGAGTCCACATCGCTGAAGACTTGTGCCCGTGTCACATCGGTTAGCTGCTGATTGCGGTCGATGTCGATCAGAGTGCGCTTCTTCTCACCTTGATTGCGATCGAATATGCGAAGCGGAATATTTACGCTGAGTCCAAGCGATTGATGATCATATTGATTATTGAATGATGGGTTATACGTATACCAAGCGCCGAATGTCGGGTCTGTCGATCCATTCGATACCGCTAGCTTATGATTCGTCTTTGCCTGCTCGATGGACTGTAATGCGGCTCGAAGATCGGGACGTGCATCGAGCGCCACCTGTTCAAAGTCATTGAGTGGTTTTAGGTCCCCGGTGAATCCGAATGGCCCATTTACGTCGAACTGATCTACAGCAGTGCGATCATTCAGTAGTTGTAGCAGCGCAATCTTTTGCGACCGTAGATTGACGATTGCTGTTTGAATCTCTGACTCATACTGCACGCGGAGCAACTCAATTCGATCGAGATCAATCTGTGCAAGGTCTCCAGCCTTATAGCGGGCATGACTAATCTCGATAATCTTGTCGTAATACTCGAGGTCGGACTTTGCCAATTCCAGTACAGCCTTGGCTTCTAGCGTCTGTACGAAAGCCGACCGCAGATTAAAAAGCAGATTGCGCTCCAGATCCTCATGTAGTGATCTGCCGATGCCTGTAGCTTCTTTGGCGCTCTCCAGGCGCAATTCCCGCTTATGATCACGTTCATGTAGATAGCTGAAGTTCGGCTGTAGTTGGACGCCGGATAATGGTTGCCAAACCCCTTGATAGCGGGCGATTTGGACTCCATCTTCTGAAAGAGTGAACTGCGGGTTCGGGCGGAGATAGGCTGTAATCTCTTCGGCCTTTAGCTCATCTACATTGCTCGCATCGGCCTTCAGTGCAGGATTAGCCGTTTCGAACCTGGTCTTGATTTGGTCCCATGTGTAACTGGACTGCGCATAGGCCACTCCAGCAAAAAAAGGCAGAAGCAGAATACCCAGGCGCAACAGGCCGGTATATTGTTTTTGAATAACGTTACTTAGAATCATCGTTTGAGGTTTCCGGTACTCTCCGAGCAAGTACATCTTGCGAGGCTGATAGATATTGCACTTACATTCAGAGCAGGGATATTTTTTCGGGAAAGTAGGCCCGCAAGGGGGTGCTCAGTTGTTACTGTAGCCTGCGATCAAGGTGATATTGGTGTATCTTTCGTCGCACGAGTGGGTATCTTTCGATACCCACTCGTGTCGTACCTATTTGTAGAATGTAATTGTAGGTTTCCGTCGATCCCAGCTCGTACAGTACGAGAACATGCTTGAGCTTTTGAACCCGGCCTATGAACAGTGGAGTTCGAGGACGCCAGAATCCCCGCCACTTCCAGTTGGACCATGGCTCCATCTGCTACAGGCTGGTTGCGAAGTAAGCGCAGAGGCTGAGCGCGGTTGTCCAAACTGCATTGGGCTATCTAACTCTACAGGTACCAGGGGATATTGATGACCATGATGCGCTGATTTCCGCGGAGCAGCAGCAGCAGCTTGAGCAGTTGAGCTCGTTGGTTGTGGAGCGGTGTCTGCCACCAGTGTTTGACGACGAGTTCAGGAACGAGGACGGCGATCTGGCGATCAGGCTGATCGCGTTCGAGCTGAAGGATGTGTTCGACCAGAGGCATCAGGACAAAACGATAGGGAGAGGATAGAAAGACGAGCCTCGGGACCGCTTGGCCTGCTTGCGCGATGGGGGTGGCGACGTTGCGCTGCCACATCTGCTCGACCTTAGCGCGGCACTGTTCGGCGTCGACGTGAACAGCTTCGACCTGGCTGCTCAGCTTCATGGCGAAGCGCAGACCCTTTTCGGTAATACGTGTCCAACGGTCGAGGGGGACGACGACCAGCGGCTGGGTGAGGGTGTCGATCCGGATGGGACGGTCGATGTCGATCTCGCTGTCGACGCGGGTGTAGTGGCGCTTGATGCCAATCATGAGGAAGATGAGCGCGGGGATGAGGATCGTGATGATCCACGCACCGTCTCTAAATTTAGCCACTAGCACTACCAGTAGCGTGATGCCGGTGGCGACGGCACCTATGCCGTTGACGATCATGTGACGCACTGCGCCCTTGCCGCCCAGCTTCTTCCAGTGCATGACCATTCCGGCTTGGGAGAGGGTGAAGGCCAGAAATGCTCCGATGGCGAAGAGCGGGATGAGGCGGTCAGTGACACCGCCGAAGATGATGAGCAACACAGATGTGAAGCCGACGAGGGCGACGATGCCATGCGAGTAGAGCAGACGTCGGCCACGAATTTTGAAGACGTGCGGCAGATAGTCATGCTCGGCGATGGTACGGGTGAGGCGCGGGAAGTCGGCGTATGAGGTGTTGGCCGAGAGCGCGAGCACGGAGAGGATGGCTCCGATGGCGAGATAGTAGAACCAGCCGCGTCCCATGACAGCGGAGATAAGTTGCGAGAGGATGCTCTGGTAGCCAGTGCCGGTGGGATCGGTGGCGCCGATACCGTATGCGCGGCACAGGAGTGCGATGCCGCCTAAGAAGACCATCAGCAGCACGATGATGATGGTGAGAGTGCGCTTGGCATTGCGCTGCGTGGGTTCTCGGAAGGCAGCGACGCCGTTCGATACGGCTTCGACGCCGGTCATGGCGGTGCATCCACTGGCAAAGACTTTGGCGAGCAACCAGAGGGACAACATGGAGGTCGCTACCGGTAGATGCGGTGGGGCGATGATCGGAACGGGATGGCCGCTCGCAGCGATGGCGCGAATCGCTCCGATGAGGATGACCACCAACAGTGTGCCGATGAATAGGTACGTCGGGAGCAGGAAGGCAACGCCGGTGTCCTTGGTTCCGCGCATGTTGATCAGCGTAAGGATCAGCAGAATTGTGAGGCAGAGAGCTAGTGTGTGGGGTAGAAGCGCGGGAAACGCGGAAACCAGCGCACCTACACCTGCAGAGATTCCGACAGCGGCATTGAGGATGTAGTCGATCATCAGTGCCGCGGCAGCGAGCAGGCCGGCGGTCTCGCCGAGGTTTTCGCTGGCTACGGTGTAGCTGCCGCCGCCATTGGGGTAGGCGTCGATGGTCTGGCAGTAGGAGAAGAAGACGATCGCCAACAGCGCGATAATAGCGAAGCTGATGGATACGATATGCGTGATGCCCGCTACGCCCAGCGGAATCAGAAGCGTGAGTGCGGCTTCGGGACCATAGGCCGCAGAGCTGAGCGCATCGAGGCCGAAGACTGGAATGCCAGCGATCGGACCGATGTGTTCAGCGCGCTCTTCCGACGTTGCGAGAGGCTTGCCGGCGACGAGATCGAAGAACGACATGAGGTGCTCCGTCGGTCGACTTGGTGGGCAAAGTCAACCTGGAACAAAGGTTAGCTCAAAAAGTGTAAGCAAATCGTAAAGCTTCAGGAGGAGACCTCAGAGGCGGTAAGGATAATTGGCTGCTTCCAATACGAGAGCGGCAACTCTCTCTGGATGAGGGAGTTGCCGCTCTCGTGCAATAAATTTGAAATGGTGGAAATTAGAACGGGATATCGTCGTCAGTGATGCCGGTGTCAGCATAATCGGGCTGGCTGGAGCTAGCTGGGGTGCGCTGATCGTAGCTGGCGGTGTTGGACTTTGAATAGCCGCCGCCGCTCGAGCCGCCGCCTTCGCCGGGTTTGCCGAGCAGCGTCATCTCGTTGACTAGAATCTCAGTGCGGTACTTCTTCTGACCGGACTCTTTGTCGTCCCAGGAGCGGGTCTGGATCTTGCCCTCGATGTAGAGCTGGGTGCCCTTTTTGACGTAATCGCGAACGATCTCAGCGGTACGGTTGAAGGCGACGAGGTTGTGCCATTCGGTCTTGTCGGCCCAGTTGCCCTGGGCATCTTTGGCGCGGTCAGCTGTAGCGAGGGTAAAGCTGGCGACCTGGGTGCCACCGGCGGTTGCGCGGATCTCGGGGTCTTTGCCGACGTTGCCGAGGAGAAGAACTTTGTTGACGCCTTTTGCCATGGATGTACTCCGGTTCAATGCAGGTTTGCAACGATCAGAATAGCAGATGGGAAAGGGCTGAGACGGAGGTCAGGGCTGTGCAGAACCGGGTCCCAATACGGATTGGGCCGGTGTTTCGCGGGGCCATTGTTGGGCGATATGGTTGGTGACCTGGTCGAGGAAGTCGCCGGGATTGAGGGCGTTCTCGGGTGCGGGCTGGATAAAACGGATGATTCCGTCCGGGCCGGTTGCGATGAGAAGAGGAAAGTCAGTCGCAGCGAAGGTGGCGATGGTCGCAGGTGGGACGATCAGGGTCGGCGTGCCGCGAAGGAGCTCGGAGGGAGTTTTGGGGGACTCTGGTTCTGGTGGCTCCTTTCCTACTGATCTGGAGCGGGCGGAAGCGTGCGGTGGAGCGGCAACAGATGGAGCTGGTTGTGCGAGTAGACCGTAGAGATGGACGTCGTTCTGGCTGATCCGGTAGAGCGTGGGGCGGAGCTGCTGGGCCATGCGGACGCACTGGGCGCACCAGTCGGGGAATAGAAAGAAGACTGTAGCGTTGCCATAGTTGGGATTGATGCGCGGTGTCTCGCCGACGGAGAAGAGCGAGACAGTCAGTGGAATGCGGGGGAGATGAGTGCCGAGCAGCGCATACTGGCGTCGAGTTTCGGCGATTGGGATGGAGTCGTCGGGTGAGAGGGAGGAGGGCGTGGCTAGATCCAGTTCGGAGATGGTCTTGGCAGCAGCTTGTGGATCACCTGCGAACTGTTGGAGTGCGGCGTAGGCAAGGCCGTCGGCGTAGAGAACGTGTATAGGCATTGCTGCTGTAGGCGGCGGAGTGCGGAGAGCTTGCAGAATGAGCGGTTCGCGAGCGGCGTACAAGGTCAGGGCGTCGGGTGTGAAGGCGAGTTGGAGGTAGTGCAGAGTGCTGCGGATTGTCTCGTCGACGAGGCTGTCGTAGGGAACGGCCTGAAGCATCGCCAGGCTGCTGGCGAGCCCGGCTTTGGCGTCGTTCGCGTGGAGCGCGGCGTCGATCTGATACGCATACGCCTGGGTGAGTTGCGGCTTTGGCTCGGTGCTGCCGATGTAGCGGGCCGCGGCAGAGCTGACAGATGGCCACTGCTGGCCGAGGGAGCAAAGGCGTGCGAAGGCGATCAGGTCGTCGCCGGAGAACTGTTCGGGGGAGCGCTCGGAGCACGCTTCGGAGGCTTGCTTGATGGCGATGCCGAGGGCTTCGGTTTCGGAGTCGGACCAGTTGGCGATGGAGCGGCGGGTGATCTCGAGTGGACGGGTTGCCTGATCGTAGGCTGCTTGCGGGGAGAGCTGTGGCGTTGCTGAGGTGGGCGCTGCTTGACCGGCCGCGGCTCCGGCGAGCAGGAAGGTGAGGGACAACAGCCTCGGAATGATGAGAACCACGGCGCTCGCTCCAGTGCGGAGAATATCAGAAGGCTAGCGGCGGCGGTCTCCGAGGAGTTTGGCGAGGCCGAGGAGGAGGGTTAGCATGCCCGTGGGCAGGCATCCCATGGCGACCATCAGGGCGAGCCAGCCGGAGTTGGTGTGTGGTCCCGCTTTGGTGACGCCGCCGAAGGCGAAGAGCATGAGCGCGGCGGCGAAAGCACCGGTGCCGAAGATGTAGAGCCCGGTTCGGAGAAGCTGTCGTGTATCTGATTGCATGAAGGGTCTGGTGCTCTCTGAAGGGCTCTCGGCTAGTGGATGGTGGCTTGCATGGCGTAGACGATGACTCCGGTGATGGAGACGTACAGCCAGATGGGAAAGGTGTAGCGGGCGAGCCGCTTGTGTGCGGGGAAACGGCCGGTGAGCGAAAGGAAGAAGGTGATAAGGATGAGTGGGAGCGCGAGGATGGAGCAGAGAACATGCGTCAGCAGGAGCTTCCAGTAGAAGGGCCACCACGGGCTGAGGCGATTGAAGTGGGTCTCGCCGTGCAGGGTGAAGTTGAGCAGATAGGAGACGAGGAAGATCGACGAGAAGAAGAACGCCGTGAACATCGCGGCACGGTGCTTGCCAATCTCACGGCTGCGGATGAAGAGGAACCCGGCGACCAGCGCGATGGTCGAGAGCGCGTTGAGAACGGCGTTGAGGAAAGGCAGCGAACGCATGTGCGTTCCGGTCACATCGGAGGGTGCGTGAAAGTAGACGAGGTAGCAGATGAGCGCACTGGCGAGCGCGCTGACGACGATGATGGTCGCGATGACTGTAGGCGGCGTGCGGAGTTCCGATGGCTTGCTGAGTGAGCGTTCCATTTAGAAGAGAAGGCGTCCTTTGGCGTCGAGCATCATGGAGGCGAGGAGCAGGGGAAGATAGATGACGGAGATGCGGAGCAGGTCGCGTGCGTACTGGCGAGAGGCTGTTGCGTCTGGCTCGTGAACGATCCGCCAGAAGCGGATGGTGTACCAGAGATAGCCGAGGCCGAGCAGCGTGGCGGCGACTCCGTAGACGTAGCCTGTGATGCCGAGGCTGACTGGCCATAGGCTTACGGGGATCATGAGGATGGCGTAGAAGAGCGACTGGATGACGGTGGAGCGAGCTGCGTAGCGCGTGTTGGCAAGCGTGGGGGTGAGCCGAATACCGGCGCGTGCGTAGTCCTCGCGGTACATCCAGCCGATGGCCATGAAGTGGGGGAACTGCCAGACGAAGAGGATGGCGAAGAGCGCGACGCCGGGCCACTCGATCATGCCGCGCGCGGCGGTCCAGCCGATGAGCGGCGGCAGCGCTCCGGGAAACGCGCCGATGAAGGTGTTGACGGTGGTGACTCGCTTGAGCGGCGTATAGATGGCGACGTAGCTGATGGCCGTCAGCAGGGTAAGGGTTCCGGTCAGGAGATTGGTGATGTACGCGAGATAGAGTGAACCCAGGAAGGTTGCTGCGAAGCCGAGGATGAGCCCGTGGGCAAAGCCGATGCGGCCTGCGGCCATGGGGCGGTCAGCGGTGCGGCGCATGAGCAGATCGGTCTTGCGCTCGAGAGCTTGATTGAGCGCGCTGGAGCCGCAGGTGACGACGGCGATTCCGATTAGCGCCTGGACGAGCCCGGCGTGAAAGGGGCTGATGCCGCTGCGTAGGCTGCCGAGGTAGAAACCGGCTCCAGCGGTGATGATGACCATGGTGGAGACGCGGAGCTTGAAGAGGGTCGCGTAGTCGGCGAACAGCGTGGGATTGGCGGCCTTCGCGGGCGCTAAGACCTGGTCGGATGTCGCGGAGGTAGCCACAGAGATTAGTTTAGCGCGTTGTGGGCTGGAAGTTCGCGTGAAACCGCCCGTCTACGCGGCTCGGCTTAGGCGGCTCGGCTAAGATCGAGCCATGGCATTGGCTGCGGGTGCGGTATTCGGCTGGCTTGTGGGCGAGTGGAGCTTTGTCCGGGAGATTCCGGGGCAGGCGAGCATGACTGGCCGAGCTACGGTGTCGCCAATGGATATGAGTACTGCGCTGTATGAGGAGTGGGCAGAGGTGCGTCTGGCTGGTGGTGAGATCTTGCATGGCGAACAGCGCTATCTCTATCGAAAGAGGGAAGCTGGCCTTGCTGTGCTGTTTGCGGAAACGCTAGCGCTCTTTCATGAGCTGGAGTTTCACGTGGAGGTCGATGGTTGCCTGCGGGCTGTTGCGCGGCATGCGTGTAGCGACGATGTGTATATGTCGGAGTATCGGATTGGTGAGGATGAGAGCTTCGCTGTGCGGCATGAGGTGCGTGGTCCAAGGAAGGATTACGTGATCCACACTCAGTACCGTAGGCGATGATGGCTCAGGGCTTTGGACGTAGCGCGGTGAGGAAGTTGTCGAGGGGGAGCGTGTTGAGGATGTCGGCGGGTGTGAGCCAGGCGCGGCGGAGTTGGGTGATGCCGTAGATCATCTGGTCGAGTTCTTCGGTTGCGTGGGCGTCGGTGTCGATGACGATCTTGCAACCATATTGTTTGGCGAGGCGCAGGTGAAGATCGTTGAGGTCGGCTCGGGCTGGAGCGGCGTTGTGTTCTACGGCTACGCCTAGCTCAGAAGCTCGTTTCAAGATGGTGTCGATGTCGATGGCGAAGGGTTCGCGCTTGAGGACGAGACGTCCGGTTGGATGGCCGAGGATGCGGACGTGAGGGTTCTCGATGGCGCGGAGGACGCGGGCTGTCATCTCCTCAATGGGTTGGGCGAAGTGCGAGTGGACGCTGGCGACGACGATGTCCATCTGGGCGAGGGTGCTGTCTTCGAGGTCGAGGGAGCCGTCGGCGAGGATGTCGACCTCGATGCCGGGAAGGATGCGGATGCGGCCTTCCATCTCGGCGTCGATCTCGCGGATGCGCTTGACGTGGGCGAGGGCGCGAGCGTCGTCGAGGCCATTGGTCATGGCGAGGTTCTTTGAGTGGTCGGTGATGGCGATGTAGCTGAGGCCGCGTGCGAGCGCAGCTTCGGCCATCTGACGGATGGTGTCGCGGCCGTCGGTGGCGTTGGTGTGCATGTGCAGATCGCCGCGGATGTCGGCGCGGGTGATGAGATGCGGCAGCGTGTGGTTTGCGGCGGCTTCGAGTTCGCCGGAGTTCTCGCGCAGCTCGGGCGGGATGTAGTCGAGATCGAGGGCGCGGTAGATGTCTTCTTCTGATTCTGAGGCAATGATCTTGTTGTCTTCGAGGCGTAGCAGCGCGTATTCGCTGAGCGTCAGGCCGCGCTTGATGGCGCGCTGGCGGAGTGCGACGTTGTGGTGTTTGGAGCCGGTAAAGTATTGCAGCGCCGCGCCGTAGCTGGCGCGTGGAAGCAGGCGGACATCGACCTGGAGGTTGTTGCGCAGGGTGAAGGAGACCTTGTTCTGGCCGCGTGCGAGGAGCTTGTCGATGAGCGGCAATGTTGCGACGTATTCGACGGCGGCAGCGACAACATCGGGCTCACAGGCTGGTCCTGTGGCGAGCAGATCGAGGTCGCCGCAGGTCTCGCGGCCGCGTCGGAGCGAACCGGCGGGTGTGACCTGCTCGATGCCGGGAAAGCTGAGGATGAGCGCGGAGATCTTGTCGGCGTATTCGCGTGCCTGATCGACACGGAAGCGGCTGGAGTTCTTGCGATAGTCTTCGATGCCCTTGAGGAGCTTGGTGACGAACTTCTCTCCCATGCGAGGAAGCGTGTTCATCTGCCCGGATTTGGCGGCGGCTTCGAGCTGGTCGATGTCGGAGACTCCGAGTGCGGACCAGACGAGAGCTACGGTTTTTGGACCCATGCCTGGAAGACGCAGCAGCTCCAGCATGGTTGGGCGGTACTTCTGCAACAGCTCTTCGCGTAGCTGCATGGAGCCGGTGTTGACGAGGTCGACGATGTTCGCTGCCATGCCTTTGCCGATGCCGGCGATGGCGAGGAGCTGCTTTGGCTCTGCGACGAGGGTCGCGAGTTGCGTTGTCTGCTGTTCGACGGCCTCGGCAGCGCGTCGATACGAACGGATGCGGAAGGGATCGGCAGAATCAATTTCGAGAAGAGCTGCTGTTTCGTCGAGCAGCCGGGCAATCGTGATGTTATCCATAAGCTCAGTGCGGTGGATTGTTAGCCACCTGTCGTTAGTATGCGGCTAGAAGCGATCTCTCCGCGAATCCACCCTTCACTGACGGCTAGAGAGCTTCCTTCAGGCGAGTGACCTGATCGGCTTGCGGACCCTTTGCGCCCTCGATGATATCGAACTCGACGGCGTCGCCTTCTTTCAGACTTTTATACCCTTCGAGCTGAATCGAACTGTAGTGCACAAACACATCAGCGCCATCATCACGACCGAGAAAGCCGTAGCCTTTCGCATTGTTGAACCACTTCACCTGTCCTTTGTACTGTGCCAATGTCTTTTCTCCTTACGCTTCCCGAGAGGTGCATGTTCGCTCATCCCGGTTAAGGAAGTCAGACGCAAATGGCGTGAGCATGGTTTCCCATTTCTCACGCCATTACAGCAGAGGTTACGTAAGTCAGGGGGGCATTGGGAATGTGCTAGATGCGTCCTGCGCGGCGGGCAGCGTCGTAGAGCGAGAGGCCGATGATCGTCTTGCCGTCGTGGATCTGACCGGTTGCGACGAGCTTCATGGCTTCGGAGAGTGGGAGGCGCTGGATCTCGATGTGCTCGTCGGGTTCGGGTTTTGCGATGCCTTCGCGGATGTCGCGGGCGAGGTAGATTTGCATCCATTCACCGAGGAAGCCGGGGCTCGCGAAGTATTTTGTGAGCAGCGTCCAGCGCTTTGCGCGATAGCCGGTCTCTTCGATCATCTCGCGCTTTGCGGCGGCGAGAGGAGCTTCCTCAGGCTCGATGCGTCCGGCGGGAAGCTCGATGAGGAACTGACCGGCGGCGTGACGATACTGGCGCTCGAGGATGACGTCAGGATCGTTGGGGTTCGTCGATTCGTCGATGGCGAGGATGACGACGGAGCCGTTGTGGTGGATGACGTCGCGGGTGTTCTTTCTGCCGCCGGGCTCGATGACGGTGTCGGTGTAGACGTTGAAGACTTTTCCTTTGTAGGCGATCTTTGAGGAGATGAGCTTTGCCTTGAGCGAGGCCTTGGGCTTTGCGAATGGGCTGGTCTTTAAGGTTTTAGGGGTTTTAGCGGCAATTGACTTGATTGCGGACTTGGCGATGGTTGTTTTGCGTGATGTGGCAGCCATGAGGCTACGGTATCATCTTGCATCGGAGCGGCGGTGTGCGGCATCCAACGAACTGACTTCTTTTGAGTTGAATGGATGGATGGATTTGCAGGCGCTGACGGTGTTGCGTAGGCTCAAGAAACAGGCTCCTGGAGACGAGTGGTTGCGATGAGTACAGAGTGTTTCCCCATCACGGTGTTGCCGCATATCTCTGCGTTATATCGGGAGTATCTGGCGACGGGCGACAGCGCGGCGAGTTCGCCGGTGCGACGATGGTATGGAGCTGAACCGTTTGCGGGGAAGTGGATTGGCAAAGCGGTCGGCGTTGTGGATGCTGCTCGATTGGCGGATGCGCTGGAGCAGCAGAGCGTGGAGCTTGGCGCGGGCGCGGCAGCGATGGCGAATATTGCCAGGCTGCGAGCTGGTGCGCGAGCGGTTGTGACGGGACAGCAGGTTGGTTTGTTTGGTGGTCCGCTGCTGACGTTGCTGAAGGCTGCGACGGCGATTGCGCGGGCGAAGCAGGCAACGGCGGCGACTGGGATCGATCATGTGCCGGTGTTCTGGCTGGCGACGGAGGACCATGATCTGGCTGAGGTGGATCATGTTGCGTTGCTGAGTAAGACTTCGGTGGAGACGCTGCGGGCGGAGCTGAAGACTTCGGGTGCTGTTCCGGTTGGCGTGGTTGCGTTGGGCGCCGAGATGGATGCGGTTCTCGATCAGGCGAGCGAGTTGTTGACATGGGCTCCGATCTCCGATGTGTTGCGGGAGTGTTATGCGGCTCGGGATGGTTATGAGCCGACGCTGGGCGGAGCGTTTGCGCGGCTGATGGCGCGGGTGTTCGCGGCGGAAGGCTTGATTGTGATGGATGCGGCTGGGCGCGCCTTTCATGCGCTGGGCGCGTCGACGCTGCGGTATGCGATCGAGCATGCGGATGCTCTGCATGAGGCTCTGGTGGCGCGGACGGCGGAGCTTGAGGCTGGCGGTTTTCACGCGCAGGTGTTGGTTGCGGCGGGATCGTCGCTTCTGTTTCTGGTCGATGCGTCGAGCGGTGAGCGATTGGCGTTGCGGCGGAGCGCGGATGGTGCGTGGAAGGCTGGCGGGAAGGTGTATTCGACGGCGGATCTGCTGGCGATTCTTGCGGCTGAGCCGGAGCGGATCAGTCCGAATGCGCTGCTGCGGCCGGTGTTTCAGGATACGATTCTGCCGACTGCGGCGTATGTTGGCGGACCGGCGGAGATTGCTTATTTCGCGCAGTCTGCGGTGTTGTATGAGGCGATTTTAGGGCGGATTACGCCGGTGTTGCCGCGGTTGAGCGCGACGCTGATCGAGCCGGCGATTGCGACGGTGATGGATCGGCATGAGGTGAGTCTGCCGGATGCGATGGCGACGGCTGAGGCTCTGGCGCAACGGCTGGGCGCTCGGGCGATGCCGATCGAAGGAAAGCGAAAGCTGGCTGCGGTCGGCAAGGCGATGGATGCGGAGCTGGCGGCGTTGACGGAGTATCTGGGGGCGATGGATGCGAGTTTGGGCAAGTCGGCTGAGGTGTCGGGTAACAAGATGCGGTACCAGATGAATCGGCTGCGACGGATTGCAGCGACCTTCGAGCTACAGAAGGAGGCGAGTCTACGGAAGCATGCGGAGGCGCTGACGCTGCATCTGTTTCCGGGTGGACATCCGCAGGAGCGGACGCTGGGTGGGGTTTGGTTTCTGGCTCGGTATGGCGATGGGTTGATCGAACGTCTGGTGACGGAGGCGGAGAACCTTTGTCCGGGGCATGTGGTGGTTCGGCTTTAGCTGGCCGCTTCGTTGGCCCCCTCCCCCCCCCCTCCACTATTCTTCTAAGTGGTTTATTTACCTATATTTAGATAGGATGTTGCGGCTAAATATAAGATTCCATTTGGGTTGTACGCAAATATAAGATTCTATGAGGCTTACGGCGCTCGTTTCGAGAGGGGCAGCGAGTTTTTGTGTCGTCAGGGCTGAGTTTTATCCTCTGTTTTTAGTTTAGAGGATTGGGTAGGGGTAATGTGCCAAGATTCTCCATGTTTTTTCCGCGACCTAAGAGGTTTATTTTGTGTCGGTTATGGAGGATTTTGGGTTTTGAGGTTGGGTTTGGGGGCTTGACAAGGTTTTGGGGTGGGACGGTTCCGGTGTGCGGCGTTTTAGAATGAGGGGCTGAGGATGATGCGATGGGGATGAGTGATGAGCCGTTTGAGGTGAGCTGTCCGGATTGTGGGGCGATGCTGAAGGTGGACCCGGTGACGCGGACGGTGATTGCGCATACGTCTGCTCCGCGGAAGAAGATGTTCGAGGACTTTGGGCAGGCGGCGGCGGCGTTGCGGGAGTCGGATTCGCGGCGGGAGAGTTTGTTTCGGCAGTCGGTGGATGCGCAGAAGAACAAGGACGATGTGCTGGCGAAGAAGTTTGCCGAGGCGGTGAAGAAGGCGAAGGAGACGCCGGATACGGGGAAGCCACTGCGGGAGTTCGACCTGGATTAGAGGTGATTGGGGAAGAACGAACAACGGCAAGTGCAAGAACCAATGCAGGTCCTTCGACTGCGCTGC